>NZ_JBEZHQ010000018.1:0-154109 GCF_040650675.1 Streptomyces sp. NPDC048637 | reverse complement strand
TGTACTCACTCCTCCCACGGGAGGGGACGGGCCGGAGGGGCCTGGTGTGCGGACGTAAAGCGAAGCAGTCCGGACACCCCCACCCGCGCAGGCCCGTTACCGCACCCCGAAAGCCCCGCGCAGCGGACCCGGCCCGCCGCCAGGCGAAACGGCGAGCAACCCCCACGGCGGGAAAGCCGAAAACGTGGGAAGCCAAAAACGTCCGCATCGTGGGACGGCCGCAGGAAAGAATTGCGCCGCTTCCGCGGCGCCGGTGAAGCGGGGTGTGGGGCCGCCGGACGGGGCGCCGGCCAAGGCGCCCGCAGCCGCGTCAAATGGGGGCTGCCGGGGGGTGCGGGCGACCCCGGTGGGGGTCCCGTCGGCGGTCAACGGCGGCGCCCGTTGACCACTCGAAGTGATCGGCGGAACACAAAAAGCTGCAGAGTCGGCCTCCGGTTCGGCGGCCAGGTGAGCTATTCTGCTGGGCAAGAAGGATCCGGGCAGCGTTGCCCCCGGGTCCTTTTGTGCTTTCAGCCGCGTGCTGCGCGGCTATGAGGACCGTACGAAGCAGTGCCGCAGACTCCCCCGGCCAGGGCCGGGAGGTGCCCCCGTCGCAGGGACCGAGGAGGAACCAGACGTCATGGGCGAGCGAAGCAGGCAGGACCGCACGCAACAGAGGACACAGCGCTCCGGGAACCGGGTAGGTGGTCGGAAGTGAGTTCGCTCCTGCTGCTGACCAACGCACTCCAGCCGTCGACGGAGGTGCTCCCGGCGCTCGGCCTGCTGCTGCACAGCGTGCGGGTGGCTCCCGCCGAGGGCCCGGCCCTGATCGACACCCCAGGGGCCGACGTCATACTGATCGACGGCCGCCGCGATCTTCCGCATGTGCGGTCGCTGTGCCAGCTGCTGCGCTCCACCGGGCCCGGCTGTCCGCTGGTCCTGGTGGTGACGGAGGGCGGGCTCGCCGCCGTCACCGCGGACTGGGGCATCGACGACGTCCTGCTGGACACCGCAGGCCCCGCCGAGGTCGAGGCGCGGCTGCGGCTGGCGATGGGCCGCCAGCAGATCACGACCGACGACAGCCCGATGGAGATCCGCAACGGTGATCTCTCGGTGGACGAGGCGACCTACAGCGCGAAGCTGAAGGGGCGGGTCCTGGACCTGACCTTCAAGGAGTTCGAGCTGCTGAAGTATCTGGCGCAGCACCCCGGCCGGGTCTTCACCCGTGCCCAGCTCCTGCAGGAGGTGTGGGGCTATGACTACTTCGGCGGTACGCGGACTGTCGATGTGCACGTCCGGCGGCTGCGCGCCAAGCTCGGGCCCGAGCACGAGTCGCTGATCGGGACGGTCCGTAACGTCGGCTACCGCTTTGTGACGCCGGAGAAGGTGGAGCGGGCGGCGGAGGCGAAGGCCAAGGAGGACGCGGCGAAGGCGGCGAAGTCCGTGCCCGCCGCGGACCGTGTGCCCGGGGACGGTGACGGCTCCGGGAAGGCCGTCGCCGCGGGCGCGGACTCCCCGGCCCCACGACCTGCCCGCCGGTAGCACCACCCGCGTAGACTGCCGCGCGTGGCCAAGGTGACGCGGGATGATGTGGCAAGACTGGCGGGTACGTCCACCGCCGTTGTCAGCTACGTCATCAACAACGGACCAAGGCCGGTTGCCCCGGCCACGCGCGAGCGGGTGCTTGCCGCCATCAAGGAGCTCGGTTACCGGCCGGACCGCGTCGCGCAGGCGATGGCGTCCCGCCGTACCGATCTCATAGGTCTGATCGTGCCGGACACCCGGCAGCCGTTCTTCGCGGAGATGGCGCACGCCGTCGAACAGGCCGCTGCCGAGCGCGGAAAGATGGTCCTGGTCGGCAACGCCAACTACCTCGACGAGCGCGAGGTGCACTATCTGCGGGCCTTCCTCGGTATGCGGGTGTCCGGGCTGATCCTGATCAGCCAGGGCCCCAGTGAGCACGCCGCCGCCGAGATCGACGCCTGGGACGCCCGGGTGGTGCTGCTGCACCGCCGGCCGGACGCCATCGACGATGTCGCGGTGATGACGGACGACATCTGGGGCGCCCAGCTGGCGACCCGGCATCTGCTGGAGCACGGCCACCCGTATGTCGCCTTCCTCGGCGGTACGGAGGAGACCCCGAAGTCCGGCGACCCGGTCACCGACCATGTCGAGGGCTGGCGGCGGGCCATGCTGGAGTCGGGGCGGTCGCCGGAGGGCTACTACTTCCAGTCCCCGTACAACCGCTATGACGCCTTCCAGGTCGCGCTGAAGCTGCTGGCCGGTCCGGAGCGGCCGCCGGCCATTATGTGCGCGACGGACGACCAGGCGATCGGGGTGCTGCGGGCCGCCCGCGAGCTGCGGATCGATGTGCCCGGTGGGCTGGCGGTCGCGGGCTTCGACGATGTGAAGGAAGCCGCGCTGACCGATCCGCCGCTGACCACGGTCGCCTCGGACCGCCAGGCGATGGCGCGGGCGGCGGTGGACCTGGTCCTGGACGACGGGCTGCGGGTGGTCGGCTCCCGGCGGGAGCGGCTGCGGCAGTTCCCGTCGCGGCTGGTGGTGCGGCGCTCCTGCGGCTGCGGCGGCTGAGAGAGGCCGGGGCGCGCCGGTAGGCCGGGCGTCCTTATGTCGGGCATACCCACTTCTATCGGGTCTCTCAGGGCGTTCTCAGGCAGCTCTCATGCAGCGGACGCAGAGTCATCTGCATGACCCAGAGCTACCGCCGAAGCGGCGATGAGATGCCACAGGACCGGCCGTACGCGTACGGCGACGATCACGGCCAGGGATACGGCCAGAGCTACGGCCACGAGGCGTACGAGGGGGCCCCGGGCGCCCCGTATGCCGCCGTCGGTGAGCAGGCGGTTCCGCCGCCGCCCCCGTATGCGCCCGAGCCGCGGCGCCGGGCCCGGCGGCCGGTGGCGCTGATCGCGGCGGTGGCCCTCGTGTCGGGTCTCATCGGGGGCGGCAGTGCGGCGCTGATCGCCGGCGCCACCAATCCGGCGGCGCAGAACAGCTCGTCCACCCCGCTGGTCAACGCGGGCAAGAACAGTGGCAGCGGGGTCTCGGGGGTGGCCAAGGCGGTCAGGCCGGCGAGTGTGGAGATCAAGGCAAAGGCCCGCGGCGGTGAGTCGACCGGATCCGGTGTGGTCATCACCAGCGACGGCGAGATCGTCACCAACAACCACGTGGTGGCCGGTGCGGACACCGTCACCGTCACCTTCAGCGACGGCAGCCACAAGACGGCCGAGGTGGCCGGCACCGACCCCGGCAAGGACCTGGCGCTGGTCAAGGTGCGCGGCGCCAAGAACCTCACCGCGGCCTCGCTCGGCGACTCCAGCAAGATCACGGTCGGCGACCAGGTGGTGGCGATCGGCTCGCCCGAGGGCCTCACCGGGTCCGTGACCAGCGGAATCGTCTCCGCCCTCGACCGGGATGTCACCGTCCCCAAGGAGGAGGGGCAGGGGCAGCAGGGCAATCCGGGCGACCGCGGGGGCTGGCCGTTCGAGTTCGGCGGCAACCAGTACAACGGCGAAACCGGTTCGTCGAAGACCTCGTACAAAGCCATACAGACCGATGCCTCGCTCAACCCCGGCAACTCCGGTGGCGCCCTGATCAATATGCAGGGGCAGATCATCGGCATCAACTCTGCGATGTATGCGCCGAGTTCGGCATCGAGCAGCAGCGCGGGCAGCGTCGGCCTCGGCTTCGCCATCCCGATCAACACCGTCAAGGACGACCTCGACGCGCTGCGCGGCGGCGGCAACCGCGGCGTGTGACCGCCCGCCCGTCGCCCGCCGCACGAGCGGCCTTGCGTCACCCCTCTCGGATTGCCCGTCGGCGTGCAAGGCTGAAGACCAGCCGATCGCAGCCACCCGAGGTCCGAGGTAACCACGCACATGAGCCCCGCCGAGCACGGTGACCATCCCGCCCGCATCCTGATCGTCGACGATGAGCCCGCGGTCCGTGAGGCCCTGCAGCGCTCGCTGGTCTTCGAGGGATACGGGACCGAGCAGGCGGTCGACGGCCTGGACGCGGTCGAGAAGGTCGCGTCCTACGACCCGGAACTGATCGTGCTCGATGTCCTGATGCCCCGTATGGACGGGCTGACCGCCGCCCGCAGGCTGCGGGCGAGCGGGGTGACCGTGCCGATCCTGATGCTGACCGCCCGGGACACGGTCGGCGACCGGGTCACGGGGCTGGACGCCGGCGCCGACGACTATCTCGTCAAGCCCTTCGAGCTGGACGAGCTGCTCGCCCGGATCCGCGCCCTGCTGCGCCGCAGTTCGTACCCGGCGGCGGCCGGTGCTCCGCTGGAGGAGGGCGAGGTGCTGAGCTTCGCCGATCTGCGGATGGACCTGGCGACCCGTGAGGTGACCCGGGGCAGCAGGCAGGTCGAGCTGACCCGCACCGAATTCACGCTGCTGGAGATGTTCCTCGCCCATCCGCGGCAGGTGCTCACCCGTGAGCAGATCCTGAAGGCCGTATGGGGCTTCGACTTCGAGCCCACCTCCAACTCCCTCGATGTGTATGTGATGTATCTGCGCCGCAAGACGGAAGCGGGCGGCGAGCCGCGGCTGGTGCACACCGTGCGGGGGGTCGGCTACGTCCTGCGGGCGGACGGCGGGGCGGAATGAGCGCGGCGACCACGACCGGGGGAGCGGCGGCGGGCACCGCACAGAGCCGGCTCGGCGCATGGATCGCGCGGCTGCCGCTGCGCTCGCGGCTGACCCTCCTCACGGCGGCCGCGGTGGCGGTGGCGGTGGCGGTCTCCGCGCTGGCCTGCTGGCTGCTCACCCGGGCCCAGCTGCGCGACGAGGTGGACAGCTCGCTGCAGAACGTCAGCGTCCCCGCGGATTATCTGCAGCTGACCTACGCCAACTGCCAGCCCACCGACCCGACCGAGAGCAAGAACGCCCCGCCCTCGTACTACAACGTCCAGATCGTGCAGGTCGACGGCTCGCGCTGCATCGGGCCCAACTCCCAGCCGGTGCAGGTGCAGCGGGCGGATGTCGCGGTGGCGCAGGGGGTGGCGCGGGACACCCTGCATGACGCCGTCACCCCCGACGGCGTGGACGTCCGGGTGCTGACCAAGCACATCGGTGTCCAGGGCGTGCAGTTCGCGGTGTCCATCTCGCGCCCGCTGACCGAGGTCGACAGCGCGCTGAACCGCCTGGCGCTGCTGCTGGCGGCCGTCGCGGGGCTGGGCGTCGTCGGCGCGGGCACCGCCGGTCTGGTCATCGCGCGCTCCGGCCTCAAGCCGGTGGACCGGCTGACCGACGCGGTCGAACAGGTCGCCCGTACCGAGGACTTGACCATCCGCATCCCGGCCGAGGGCGAGGACGAGATCGCCCGGCTCTCCCGTTCCTTCAACGCCATGACCGCGGCGCTGGCCGCCTCCCGCGATCTGCAGCAGCAGCTGATCGCGGACGCGGGCCATGAGCTGCGTACGCCGCTGACCTCGCTGCGTACCAATATCGATCTGCTGGTGCGCAGCGAGCGGGCCGGCCGGCCGATCCCGCCCGCCGACAAGGAGGCGCTGCTGGCCTCGGTGAAGGCGCAGATGGGGGAGCTGGCGGCGCTGATCGGCGATCTCCAGGAACTGTCGCGGCCACCGGAGCCGGGGCAGAGCGCCGTCGCGGTCGTGGCGCTGCACGAGATCGTCGGCGCGGCGCTGGAGCGGGCCCGGCTGCGCGGCCCGTCGCTGACCATCGCGGCGGACCTCGACCCCTGGTTCGTACGGGCCGAGCCGGCCTCGATGGAGCGGGCGGTGGTGAATCTGCTGGACAACGCGGTGAAGTTCAGCCCGGCCGGCGGGACCGTCGAGGTGCGGCTGACCGGCGGTGAGCTGACCGTACGCGATCACGGCCCCGGTATTCCGCAGGACGAACTGCCGCATGTCTTCGAGCGGTTCTGGCGTTCGTCGTCCGCCCGCAGCCTGCCGGGCAGTGGCCTGGGACTGTCGATCGTGGCGCGTACGGCGCAGCAGGCGGGCGGCGCGGTACGGCTGCGGTCCGCGGACCTCGGCGGCACCGAGGCGGTGCTGACGCTGCCGGGCGCCGCGACCCCGCCGCCCGGGATGCCGGAGCCGCCGGGTCCCCAGGGGCCGCAGTAGCGGACGCGCCCCACGGCGTCCGCGCTGCGCAACCCTGTCGCGCGTCCCCTGCTTCGGCTACTTCTTCGACGGGCCCCCGACCGGCAGCTCCGACCCCGTGATGTCGGCGCGGATGCCGTCCTCCTCGACGGAGATATTGCGCAGCCGGACGTTCCCGGGCGTCTTGGGCAGCTGGAAGGACAGCGAGAGCTGGTCCGCGAGCTGCGGCTTGGTGAGCCCGGTCAGCGCGCCGAGGATCTTCGGGTCGATACCGACCTTCTCCAGCAGCCACGGGTGGTCGGCCACCACATCGACCAGGTTGACCTTCATCAGCTTCTGGACGAAGCGCGGCGACCCGGTCAGCTCGTGGAGCTTCTCCTCGTTGTGCAGCGCCTCCTGGATGTACGGCTTGGGGATGCCGATCCGGTCGGCGATCGCCGGGACGCCCAGCATCGACTTGACCTTGGCGGCCTGCCGGCTGAGCTCGGCGGCGGTCTTGCGGGTCAGCCGCAGGCCCTCCTCCTTGCCGGTGCCGGGGCGGTAGACGGCGATATCGCCGATGTCCAGGCGCATCTGGCTGATGTCGGTGGAGACACCGCGGTCACCGGCCCGCCGAATGTGCGCCTCGGCCCGTACGCGCAGTTCATGGCCGGCAATCGGCAGCTGACCGACCGCGCGGACCGCGTTGGGCCCCCGTTCGCTGAACTTCACCTGCGAGGCACCCAGCTCGCGATTCATGTCGTCGAAGGCGAGCAGCACGCTGCCGTGCATGGTGCCGATCGTGGCGCCCTTGATGGAGGTGGGCAGATCGCCGTCGATGCGTACGTCGTTCGCGGTGGCCTCGAATTTCGCCAGCGAAACCCGGTCGGCGGCCAGGTCGGGAATCGTGACTTTCACCTGGTCGACGCGCTTGTCCATGACCTGGGTGAGGAACGGGAATCCCTCGATGTCGACCTCGGGAGTGGCGTTCAGATGCAGGGCATCCTTCACCTTTTCCGCGGCCGCGTTCTGTGCGTACAGCACCGCGAACCGGTCGAAGAGCGTCACGAATGAGGCGCCGACCAGCACGGTGACCAGCAGCTTCAGGGTGATCGACATGGCGGCGAAGCGGCTGAAGCCGCGCTTTTTGCGACGGTTCTTGCGGCGGTGGTTCGGCGGCTTCCAGGCCTCGGCCGCTTCCTCGTCCGAGCGCAGTCCGAGGCCCAGCGGGTCGTCGCTGTCGTCGCGCTCGTTGAGGTAGGTGCGGCGCCGAGCGGCGCCGGTGGTGTCGAACGAGCCGAATTCCGGCTCGGGTTCCGGCTCCGGCTCGGGGTCGGCGAGGGCTGCCAGGTCCGCGTAGGGATTAACCGTCTCGAGCTTTCTGGTGTCGCCGGTGGGGTCGCCCTGGGCGCCCGGCGCAAGGGAATCGGGGTGCTGCGCGGCGGGCGTGGATGAGGGTGAAGATATGCGTGTGGGGGTTCGCATCCGTTCATCTCACCATGAGCGGGTCCCTTGAACGCAAGTCGTACCGGAAGTAAGTCGGATAGATGACGGTTGTCCCGCCGGTCTTGGCAAAAAATTGCCGTGCATCTGCGGCGACTTGAACTACCGTCACCTCTCTTGTGACCCGGACAACAGTACGCGGCTTGTCCGCGTCCATTGATCCATACCTGGACTCTCCGCGCCATTGTCCGGCTTATTCGTTTCCTTCCTCGCATTCAGTGCATTCACCCAACAAACGGAAGACGGTCGTCATCCCATGAAGTCGCAGGAAGCTGCCCCCATGATCGTTGTGACCGGCGCAACCGGCAATATCGGCCGCGCACTTGTCGGCCGGCTCCTCGCGGACGGCGCCGCGGTACGCGCGCTGACCCGCGACCCGGCGCGCGCCGGACTGCCCGCCGGGGCCGAGACCGTCCGCGCCGACCTCACCGGCGCGGACGACCTGGTACCGCTGCTGACCGGTGCCGAGGCGCTGTTCCTCAATCTCGCCGCCGGCGGCGACCGGGCCGCGACGGCGCTGGCCGAGGCCGCCGTCCGCGCCGGGGTCCGCCGGATCGTCCTCAACTCCTCGATGGCGGTGACCGACACCCCGGCCGACGACACACACCACATCGCCCGGCTGCACGCCGGTCTGGAGCGCGCGGTACGGGACTCCGGCCTGGAGTGGACCTTTGTCCGCGGCGCCAACTACGCCACCAACGCGCTGGCCTGGGCCCCGGCCATCCGCGCGACCGGCGTGGTCCGCGACGCGCACCCGGGCGCCCGGGGCGTCCCCGTCCACGAGGCCGACCTCGCGGATGTCGCGGCCGCCGCCCTGCTGGACCGCAGCGGCGCGCACCTCGGCCAGGCGTATCTCGTCACCGGCCCGGCGGAGCTGACCGTGGCACAGCAGGTCGCCGAGATCGGGCGGGCGACCGGAAAGGAGACCCGGGTCGAGCAGATCTCCGAGGAGGCGGCGGCCGAGGCGATGGCCGGGCCGCACTTCCCCAAGGAGGCCGCGCTGGAGCTGGTCCGGATGTTCGGCCGGTCGGTCGAGGCACCGGCGTTCCCCGTCTCGGACGCCGTCGAGCGGGTCACCGGCCGGCCGGCCCGGACGTTCGCCCAGTGGGCGCGGGATCACGCCGCCGACTTCTCCTGACCGGACGGGCCGCCGGTACCCCCGGCGGCCCGCAGTCCGTTGTGGGGGAGCACGGCCGGCGGCAGCATCAGCACCGCGCCCACGAAGAAGTACGTATGGGCCCCCAACTCCCCCTAGGGCGAACCCCGATGGCACCCGGGCCCCGCCGAAAACCCTTTGCCGCCGCCTCGCCCACCGCCATACCGTCCGCGCATGCTGCCTCGCGTGGACACGGATGACGAGTGGGACGCGGTCGTCCCCGACGAAGCGGTGATGCGGCCGGGCGTCGCCGCGCTCTGCACCCGGCTCGGCATCCGCGCCGACCCCCTCACCCGCTATCCGGCGGGCTCCCAGCCCGTCTACGCCGTCGGGGACCGCTATGTCCTCAAGCTCTTCCCCGCCGTCACTGCCGACGACGGGGCGACCGAGGCCCGGGTGCTCACCCACCTCCAGGGGCAGCTCCCCATCCCCACCCCGTACGTCCACGACGCCGGTGAGTACGAGAACGGCTGGCGCTACGTCCTGATGTCCCGGCTGCGCGGCACCGACCTGGCCGTCACCTGGCCCCGCATCCCCCGCGCCGACCAGGACCGGATCGCCACCGAAGCCGGCGAGACCCTGGCCGCCCTGCACGCCCTGGACCCGGCACCGCTCGCCGGGGTCCTCGGCCCCGGCGACTGGGCCGCCTTCCTCGACCGGCAGCGCACCACGGCGGTCGCCCGGCAGCGCGCCCACGGCCTTCCCGAACTCTGGCTGGAACAGATCCCCGGCTACCTCGCGTCCACGGCCCCCGCTGCCCCCGCTGCTCCCGCTGCCCCCGCCGCCCACGAGCCCGGTGTCCTGCTCCACACCGAGTTCATGCGGCAGCATCTGACCGTCGACGAGCACGACGACTGGCGGCTGACCGGACTCCTCGACTTTGAACCCGCGATGATCGGGCAGCGCGCCTACGACTTCGTCGCCGTGGGCCTCTTCGTCTCCCGCGCCGACCCCCGCCTGCTGTCCCGCATCCTCCGCGCCTACGGCACGACCTTCACCCCCACCGAACTCCTCACCCACACCCTCCTGCACATCTACAGCAACCTGCCCCGGTACCTCCGCGAACTCCCCGCCCCACCCGAGCCGACCCTGGACTCCCTCGCGGAGACCTGGTTCGGGGCGGGGTGAGGGCGGGGCGGGACCGGTGAGGAGTGGGCATGGGTCATCGAACGCTGCCCTCTTCGACGGTGTCCTGGGGCAGAGGCACCGGAGGGGCATCGTCGGTGCTGGTGAAGGCCCTCGGCAGGTGGCGCAGGGCGAAGATGCCCAGTGCGGCGTGGAGCGTGCCGGCGATGACGGCAGCGGCGTGCAGACCGGTGACGAAGGCTGCCTTCGCCTCGCCGATCACCGCGGCCGTGAGGCCGGGGACCTGCAATGTCTCGTTGAGGGTACCGGCGAGGTCAGGTCCCTGGAGCCGGAAGATCAGGGCGGCCAGGGAGCCGAGGAGTGCGATGCCGAGGGCGTTGCCGATCTCGTTGCTGGTCTCGGCGATTGCGGCTGCGGACCCGGCGTGCTCGGTGGGGACCGCGGCGATGGCGGTGTCGGCAACGACGCTGAAGGAGATGCCGTAGCCGATGCCGGCGATCACGGTGGATGCCACGTACCGGTCGATGCCGCTGGAGACGCCGGTGGCCAGCAGCAGGAGCAGCCCTCCGGCGATGAAGAAGTGGCAGGTGACGAGCGCTGCCCGGGTGCCGATACGCGCGACCAGGGCCGGTGTCACGATGCAGGTGAGGGTGAGCACAGCGGCGCCGGGGAGCGCAACGAGAGCCGCGTCCAGGACGGTCAGTCCGAGGACGGACTGGAGGTAGATGCCGCCGAGGTAGGCGACCGCCGACCATGCGGCCAGCGGCAGAAGTCCGGTGATGGCTGCGATCGTGAACACCCGGTCGCGGAAGAGGCGGATGTCGATCAGCGGCTGTGCAAGGTGGAGCTGCCGCCGAGCGAACCACCACAGGGTGACGACGCCGACGCTTCCTGCGGCCAGCGGGGTCGTGGTCAGCCCCTCCGCCGCCGCGTGCTTGATCGCGTAGACGGTCAGCAGGATGCCCGCGGCGGAGAGCAGGACGCTCGGCGCGTCGATGCGGCCGGTCCGGGTGGCACGTACCTCGCGGAGCAGGACCGGGGCCAGAATCAGGAACAGCACGACGACGGGGAGATTGATCAGGAAGACCGATCCCCACCCGAATCGGTTCAGCAGCTGTCCGCCGACGACCGGGCCGATCGCGAAGCCGGCGGCGAAGGTGGCCGCGAAGATGCCGATCGCTTTCGCCCGCAGGCGTGGGTCGGTGAACAGTTCGCTGAGTACCGCCAGAGCCGACGGCAGCAGCGTGGCACCGGCCACGCCCATCAGCGCCCGGAAAGCGATCAGCAGTTCCGGCCCGGGGGCGAACGCCGCTCCCGCCGAGGCCGCGCCGAACACCACTGCGCCCGCCATCAGCAGCTTCAGCCGGCCATACCGGTCGCCGATGTTCCCGAACGCGATGAGCAGGGACCCGACGGCGAATCCGTAGGCGTCCAGGATCCACAGCGCCTGATCAGCGGTCGGCGACAGCGCTTCGGAGACCTTGGGCATCGCCAGGAACAGGACCGAACTGTCCATCGCGACCAGCAGTACCGGGCCCAGCACCACCAGCAGACCGAGCCAGGCCCGCGGACCGGGTGAGTGAGAAACACGCTGTTCATTCATGCTGGGGAGGATGCGGCGTCGTCCGCTCGGCAACCATCCCAGCGTCATGGGTACCTCTCGCAGGGATACCCGGAACCGGGACCGCTCCGCCTAGGGTCGAGGTCATGGAGTTGGAGAGCCTCGGGGCCTTTCTCAAGAGCCGCCGCGATCGGGTCACACCCGCCGACGTCGGACTGCGCGCCTACGGAACTGCCCGCCGGGTGCCGGGTCTGCGCCGCGAGGAGCTTGCCCAGCTCGCGGGCGTGAGCGCCGGCTACTACACGCGGCTGGAACAGGGCCAGGCCGGTATGGCCTCCCGGCAGGTCCTCGACGCGCTCAGCAAGGTGCTTCAGCTTGATCAGGCCGAGACGACCCACCTGTACAACCTCGCCCGTCAGCCCGCCACTTCACGTCTGGTGCGCCCCCGTCCGGAAAGGCCGCACCCACGAGTGCTGGCGCTCCTGGCCTCCCTGGGAGAGACCCTGCCGGCCGTTGTGCTCGGCCGCCGTGGCGATGTGCTGGCCTGGAACCGCACCGGCCATGCCCTCGTCGCAGAGCATGTCGACTTCGACGCGCCCCACGATCTCGCGCGACGGCCGTCCATCCCTCGGATGTTCTTCCTCGACTCCCTCGCCCGCGACCTGCACAGAAACTGGGCTGAACTGGCCCTGGTGCATGTCGCCTACCTGCGGCTCACGGCAGGCAGGCATCCCACCGACGCCCGGCTGGCCGAACTGATCGGCCAACTCGCCATGCGCAGCGGCGACTTCGCGCAGCTGTGGGCCAAGGGAGACGTCGCGGACTGCACGGTGGGCACCATGCGTCTGCAACACCCGACCGTCGGAGCGCTCGACGTCGACTACCAGGTGTGGCTCCAGCCCGAGAGCCCCGATCACCGGCTTGAGGTCTATACACCCAACGACACCGCCTCGGCCGACGCGCTGCGACTGCTGTCCGACCAAGTTGCCGATCAGCAGGAACATGAGATCGCCCTCTCAGAGGCGCCCAGGTAGCCGGACAGGTAACTGGTGCCTCTGCCCCTGATGCCGGCGGTGGGTCCACGCGCCGTAGGGGGCGTCCATGACGTCCCGTCCCGCAACACCTGGATTCGCCGAAGCGGCACCACACTTCAGGCGAAAAAGCGCAGCAGCGCCGCCGCGGTGCCGTGGGGGTCGTCCTCGGGGGCGAAGTGGCCCGCTCCGGGGAGGGTTTTCTGGACGGCACCGGGGATGGCGGCGGCGATGCGGTCGCTGGTGGCAGGGTCGAGCCACGCGTCCTGTTCGCCCCACAGGACCAGGGTGGGAACGGTGATCTCGCCGAGGCGGGCCACGGCTTCGCGGGTGTCCTCGTGGCTGACGGCGGCGACCTGGTCGATCCAGCGCTGCTGTCCGTCGAGGCCTGCCCACGGGGCGAGGTAGCCGTCGGCCGTCTCCTGGGCCATCGGGTGGTGGGTGGCGGTGCGGAAGCGGGCGGCGATGAGGTCGCCGAAGATGTCGGCCGGCATGGTGCGGTAGACGTCTGCGTGACGCTGCTGGTGCTCCGTGAACGGGGTGTTCCAGGGGCCCAGGAGGGCGGCGTTGAGCAGTACCAGCCGGCGGACGGGCACCCGCTCGACGAGATGGGTCCGTGCCACGATCCCGCCGCCGATGTCGTGGCCGACCAGGGTGGGCTCCTCCAGGCCCCAGTGCTCGGTCAGCTCCGCCAGGGTGCGGGCCTGCCGGGCGATCGAGGGCGTGCCGCCCGGGGCCGTGCGGGAACCGCCGAAGCCGAGCAGGTCCCATACGTACACGGTGTGCTCGCGGGCGAGGAGGGGGACCACGCCCCGCCACAGGTAGGACGAGGCCGGCGTGCCGTGAACGAGGACGACCGGGGGGCCTTGGCCGAAGACGCCGGTGGCGACCTCGCCTCCCGAGACGCTGACGCGCTGGTCCAGCTTCCATGTCGCAGCAGTCTGCACGGTCACGGCAACCCACTCCCTCGCTAAGGGGTAAAATCGACTTAGTCCGGTTACGCTAGCATGGAGTAAGGCGTGAAATTTGATTTTTCCGATTACTCGTTGGGGGCGGGGGTGGCGACCAGCCTCGTCAACACCTCTCCCCGCGTGCGCAGCGCCGGCGAAGTGCTGGCCGACCCGGTTGCCCTGACCGCGTTTCTGGCCGAGCACCATCTGCATCCGGACGCGCTGGCCGACGGGCGCAGGCCGACGCCGGACGATCTCGATCAGGTGCGCGCGCTGCGGCAGGAGATCCGCGCCATCCTGGAGGCGCCCGCCGAAGAGGACGTCGTGGACGCTGCGGCCGGGCTGGTGGCCCGCGCCGGTATCGGCCCCTCGTTGTTCCGCGACGGCGAAGGCCGATGGCAGTGGTGCGTCGCGGCCCGGCCGGAGGCCTCGCTCGCTGACGAGTTGGCCGTCCTCATGGGCGTCGGGCTGCTGGGAGCGTTGCGGACCCTGAGTCATGGGCGGTTCCGGCACTGCACTGCCGAGGGATGCCAGGGCATGTTCGTCGACACCAGCAAAGCCGGTAAGCGCCGCTACTGCATGCCGGAGGTGTGCGGCAACCGGCGCAACGTCGCCAACCACCGCGCCCGGCGGGCCCGCGACAGCGCGGGCACCACCCGGAGTGTGTCTCCTTGACGGGTTGGCGAGTTGCCTGACTTCGTCGCTGTCCTCTTGCGGCGGTTAGGGCGGGAGTTTGGGTTCTGCCTCGGCGGCCGCACCGCGGGCTGCCGCCCACGGCATGTGTCCGCCGAGGCGCTCAGGAGTTGATGCGGTGGGTGTGGGGCTTGACGACGGTCACATGAGGCCATGCATTCGGGCGCAAGGCCTGTGCACGCGGAGGGTGTTGTCGGGGAGCGTCCGCAAAGGGCTGCGCGGGAGAACGACACGAACACCGTCCTCGGGCCACAGGGGTTCGGGGCACAGCTCGCAGCGCTGCGCCGGCTGCCCGAGATGCGCGAGGGTGCAGACCGCGAGGTCTTCCACGAGCCACTCGTCAGCGATGTGGCCGCCGTCCCATCCATCCGGGTACGCCCAGTGCGGGCCGGGCCCGTCGGTGAGGTCGGTACCAGGTACGCCGAACTCTGTGACGCCTGTGCGTACCTTCACGTAACGGGAGATGCGAGCCCAGGGCCACGGACGACGGTTGGCGGCGCCGCGCGGCAGTAGCCAATGCACCATGTCGCCATCCGGGACGACGATGTGTGGAACGGGAATGGTCCCCAGAGCGAGCATTGCCGTGCCGATGACGTCGGGGGCCTCGACCACGTCCAGGATCTTGCCGATCCGCATGGGGACCACCTGCGCCCCCGCGGGCGGGCGCCATGGTCCTTGCGGCGTTCCCTGCCTTCGAGCGGGGGTGACCCTTGGCGGGCTCGTCTTCGATCGGTCTGTCATTGCTGCTGCCCTTGGTGGTCGATGAGCCATTGGCAGTCTTTTGCGAGCTGCTGCACTTGAACGTGCGCCGAGAGCACACCTGTACCCAGACCCTGTCCGACCTGGCGTTCGATGCCATCCAGGCGGGAAATCTGCTGGTGCCATGCGATGCCGCCGTGCCACAGCTTGTCGACAGCCGCCTTGGCGGTCGGCAGCAACGAGCCGATATAGCCGCAGAGTTCGGTTTCCAGCTCGGTCAGTGCTTCATGGTTCAGCGGCGCGCTGCTCTGGCCGCGGGCGCGGCTGATCGCGTACCGCACGCTGTTGAGGTCGAGGTCTTGCCCGTTGAGGTCCGCTGCGGTTGCCTCGCACGCTGAAGCCCTCTGTTGCGTCGTCATCGTGTGTTCCCTCCCGGTGACGGGTAGTGAACCGACTCAATCGCCAGGCATGCTGGACGAGCCAGGAATGACCCGCGTTCTGCATACGGCTATGCGCAAAGTGAATGGTGGCGCGGGCGTCGGGGGCAGCGCTTGTACAACCGAAGGGGCGGGGCTGATGAGTTGGTCGTCGCAGGCAATTCTGGAGGCTTCACGAGTAGGCGACTACGGCAAGGTCGTGAAGCTCGCACGTGCGGCACGTCGCGTGTCACAGAAACAGCTTGGGGAAGCCTGCGGAACGAGCCAGTCTGCTGTGTCCCGTCTGGAGAAGCGTGGGTCTGACTCGTACGACACTGCACAATTGGCGGGAGCGGCACAGCACTTACAGATCCCTCCGCACCTGGTCGGCCTCGCCGATCGCACAGCGGCTCTCGCTGCGAAAGCAAAAGTAGAGGGCACTGACGTGGAACGGCGTAATTTTCTCGCGGGTGCTGCGGCTGTTGCCGCCGCGCCGGCCTTCTCGGCTTTCCCGGCTACCCGTCCGCAGCCTGCGGACGGCGGGCAGGCTGCCACACTGCGTGTGGCGACTTCAGCGTTTCGGCGGATGGACGGCTCGACGGCCTCGCGTCTTCTTGTGGAACCAGTCTTGGCGCACCTGCGGTTTGCGCAAGGCTTGGCCGGCGAGGCTGAGACGAAGGAGCAACGGGTACGGCTCGCCGCTGTGGGGAGCGAGGTTGCCGGCCTTGCCGCTTGGCTGTCATGGGACATGGGCGACTACGGGTCGGCCCGCACATGGTACGGCTCAGCGGTAAAGGCAGCACGGAGCGCTGCCAACCCTCTCCTGACGGCATATCAGGTAGGCAGCCTGGCACAATTTGAAGCGCACGCGGGCAATGCTTCACAGGCGTTGGACCTGTGCCGCGCTGCACGCAAACAGCTGGGGGGCGCCCACACACCGCTGATGCGTGGCTGTCGAGTGTGGAGGCCCTGGCGCATGCTGCGGCGAGGGACGAGGCAGCAGCGGACGCGGCACTGACCGCTGCTGCTCGTAGCGCGGAAAAGATCACGGACGACGAATCGCCCCCATGGCCATGGGTATTCACCTTCAACGACAACAAGGTCGCAGCGTGTCGTGTCTCCTGTGGCGCTCGCCTTGGGATTCCGCGATGGGTTTCGGGTGCCCAGGATTCAGCCGGTGCGGCCATGACAGCTGGGCATGAGAAGCAAAGGGCATTGCTGGCACTCGACGTAGCGTCCGGGCACCTGGCAGGCGGTCGCCTGGACGCGGCGTTTGGGTTGGGTTCGCGCGCATTGGAGATCGGCCTGCGGTACAAGTCTGGACGGATCGTAGAACGGGCCCGCGCGCTACGCCGGGGCTATGCATCGGCAACGCCAGCGAAGATCGTGCGCGATTTCGACGAACGTCTCTATGGCGTTTTCCTGTGACCACCACGAAAGGGGCGTTGCTGTGAGGATCGGAATCACGGGGCATCGCGGACTGTCAGCCGCTGTCGAAAAGCTGGTCAGGGCGGGCCTTGATGCCGAGGTGAAGAAGCACGAGCCGACGGAGCTGTGTGGTGTCTCGTGCATCGCGGACGGCCCCGACACATGGTTCGCCGAGTCTGTGCTCGCTGCTGGTGGGCGGATTGAGGTGGTGATTCCTGCTGTCCAGTACCGGGATGGCTTGCCTTCCACACATCACACTGCCTACGACGCACTGCTCCAACAGGCCGTAGAGGTGCATCACACGGGCATGAGGGAATCAACGTCACAGGCGCATATGACGGGTAGCGAAATCCTTGTCGGCCTCGTCGACCGGCTGATCGCTGTATGGGACGGGCAGCCCGCACGTGGCTTCGGAGGAACGGCTGACGTGGTGGCCTACGCGCGGCGCACAGGGGTGCCCGTGGACATCGTTTGGCCCGAGGGCGCAACGCGCGACTAGACACAGCCAGCGATCGCCCATCTGCGCGAGCGCATCGTGAACGCCGCTATGCCCGTGGTGCTGTCCGCCGCTGACTCATCGGAGCCGCTGACGTGACCGACCCCTCTGCCGAGCACGACGCCGCTGTGACCGATCGCGCAATCCTTACTGGTAGTGCCTACAACACCGGGCGGGACCTTTCCGCTCGGCAGTCGCTCTATCAGTGGCAAACGCCGCGCTATGACCTACCGGGCATCGTCGTCGAGCAGTTGGAGGGGACGCGAGGCACGGTCGTCGATGTGGGATGCGGCAACGGCAAGTTCATCGAGCGACTGCGGTGGGACCGGCCCGAAATGCGGCTGCTCGGCCTCGATGTCTCGCTCGGCATCCTCGCCGGAGTACCGCGTCCAGTGGCTGTGGCAGACGCCGCGCAGCTCCCCTTGGCGTCGACAAGCGTCGACGGTGTGCTCGCTCTTCACATGCTCTACCACGTCGAGGACATTCCGACGGCGGTCAAGGAACTCGCCCGAGTCGTCAAGCCGGGCGGAGTCGTGATTGCGTCCACCAACAGCGCCCGCGACAAAGCAGAACTCGACCATCTGTGGGAGCGCTCTGCGGGCGACGTGCTCGGCGTGGACAAGGGGCCGACCAGGATTTCCCTCAGTGCCCGCTTCTCCTTGGAGCAGGCATCAGACCTGCTTGGCGCGGCGTTCGACAAGGTCGAGACGATCGCGCTACCGGGGACCATCGCCGTGCGCAGTCCCGAGCCGGTCATCGCTCACATGAAGTCGTACCGCGCGTGGGCCGATCACCATGCAGTGCCGTTCGAGGAAACGGTCGAGCGGGCCCGGGAGATCGTGTCCGACCACATCAAGAGGAACGGCGCGTTCGAGATCGGGTGTCTTGGCGGAATGCTCATCTGCACTCGCTGAGCGGTCCCACCGACGACCACGTCCCCGCTCCGGCACATAGCCGGAGCGGGGACGCGGTGTGCGAGGGAGGCGGGTCGGTGCCCGACGTCGTCGAGGGGCGCCGGCCGGCTGGTCCGGGCTACTTCACCACCGTGATCCGATCAGCCTTCGGCGGGGTGAGGGGCTTGTCCGCCGAGGAGTGTGCGGTCAGGTAGGCGGTGAAGGCGTCCAGGTCGGAGGGGCCGACGTACTTGTTCTTGCCGTCCTTGAAGGCGGGGAAGCCGTCGCCGCCGCCGGCCAGGAACTCGTTCATCGCGACGCGGTAGGTCTTGGCCGGGTCGAGGGCCGCTCCGTTCAGCTTCACCGAGTCCTTGACGATCCGGTCGGCGCCCTTCTTGGTCATGTCGAGGGTGTAGGTGAGTCCCTTGGAGACCTGGAGGATCTTGGGGGAGGCCTCGTTGGGGCCGCTGACCTGCTGCTGGAGTGCGGTCAGGAGCTGGGCGCCGGTGAGGTCGACGACGTTCATCATGTTGGTGAACGGCTGGACGGTGAACGCCTCGCCGTAGGTGACCACCCCGTCGCCCTCCGAGCCGGACGCCTTGAAGGCGAGGTCGGAGCGCACTCCGCCGGGGTTCATCAGCGCGAGCTGGGCGCCGCCCTTGCCGTCCGCCTTGGTGGCCTCCAGCTGGGCGTCGGAGATGACGTCGCCGAGCGGTGACTCGGGGGCATTGGCGCCGCGGCCCGCGATATCGGCGGAGATATGGCCGACGGGGCGGCCCGCGACCGGCGCGGCCAGCTTGTTCCAGCGGGTGATCAGCGACGTCATGTCCGCGGCCTTGGGCTGGGTCCGGTCGACGACGTGGTTGGCCGCATGGGGCGCCTTGACGGTGGTCCGCACGATGTCGTGGGTGCGGCGGTCGTAGGTGAGCGTGGTGTCGGTGTAGAGCTTGCCGTACGACGCGGCGGAGGTGACGGTGCGCGGCCTGCCCGACGGGTCCGGGACGGTGCAGGCGTAGGCCTGGTGGGTGTGGCCGGTGACCAGCGCGTCGACCTGGGGCGTGACGTGCTTGGCGATCTCGGTGATCGGTCCGGAGATACCGTCGCCGGGGCCGGGGCTGTCGCAGTTGTAGTTGTACGAGGTGGAGGCGGGCAGTCCGCCCTCGTGGATGAGGGCCACAACCGACTTCACGCCCTGCCGGTTGAGGACCTTGGCGTACTTGTTGATCGTCTTGACCTCGTCATGGAACTTCAGGCCCTTGATGCCCTCGGCGTTGACGATGTCCGGGGTGCCCTCCAGCGTCACCCCGATGAAGCCGATCTTGACGCCCTTGTGCTTCCAGACGGTGTACGGCTTGAGCAGCGGCTTACCGGTCTTGTCGTCGGTGACGTTCGCGGTGAGGTAGGGGAAACTGGCGCCCCGGAACTTCTTGCCGTCCTCGTAGCAGCCGTCCTTCGGGTGACAGCCGCCCTTCTGGAGGCGCGTCAGTTCCTTCCGGCCCTCGTCGAATTCATGGTTGCCGACGGAGGTGACGTCCAGGCCCAGTTTGTTCATCGCCTCGACGGTCGGCTCGTCGTGGAACAGACCGGAGAGCAGGGGGCTGGCGCCGACCAGGTCGCCGGCCGCGGCGGTGACCGAGTAGGGGTGGCCCTTACGGGCCGTCCGCAGCGACTGCGCGAGGTATTCGGCACCGCCCGCCTGCACGCTCTTCTTGCTGCCGTCCGGCTGGATCTCCTCGACCGTGCCGGAGGAGCCCTGCGGCGGTTCCAGATTGCCGTGGAAGTCGTTGAAGGAGAGCAGCTGGACATCGACCGTGCGGCCGGTGCGGGCGGCGTGGGCGGTGTCGGCGCCGGCCGGCAGGGCGGTGGCGGCAATTCCTGCGGCGGCCAGAACGGTGGCGCCGATCGTCAATCTTCGTACGGTGCGGCGCCGTTGCGGTGTCGCGGACATGGGTTCCCCTCCTGGATGTTCCTGAGCGGACGGCAGCTTATTGTCGACGCGCGTAGTGCAACAGGGGCGCCCGGGTGACGAGCTGGTTGCCGGGGAAGGGACGGAGTGCGGGTGGTGCCCCTCCGGGGACCCGGCGGAGTCGTACGCTTCACACATGAATGACGCTGCACAGGAGATGGGCCGGGCCGGCCGCAGGATCCAGGTGGTCGACGAGCTGGCGCCGGAAGCGGGCGTGGCCGTCCTCGAACTGATCGAGCGGGCCGCACGTACGGACGGGCAGCCCGCCGTGTCCGAGCAGGGGCGGCTGCAGCTGCGCGGGGGCGAACGCGAAGGCGTGCGCCATGTGCTGGTGTACTCGCGCGGCGACGAGGGCGAGGAGCTGGTCGCGTACGGGCAGCTGGAGGACAACGACCCGGTGGAGGCGCCGGCCGCCGAACTGGTGGTCCACCCGGGGCACCGGGGCCGCGGCCACGGCCGGGCGCTGGGCGGTGAGCTGCTGGAGCAGTCCGGGCGCCGGCTGCGGGTCTGGGCGCACGGCGGGCATCCGGCCGCCCGGCACCTCGCGCAGACCCTGGGGCTGACGATGTTCCGGGAGCTGCGGCAGATGCGGCGCTCGCTGACGGATCTGGAGCTGCCGGAGCCGGTGCTCCCGGAGGGGGTGTCCGTACGGACCTTCCAGCCGGGCACCGATGACGCGGCCTGGCTGGAGGTGAACGCGGAGGCGTTCGCACACCACCCGGAGCAGGGTTCGCTGATCCAGCGCGATCTGGACGACCGCAAGGCCGAGGCCTGGTTCGACCCCAAGGGCTTCTTCCTGGCGGAGAAGGAAGGGCGGCTGGTCGGCTTCCACTGGACCAAGGTGCACGCCGACGCGGGCCTCGGGGAGGTCTATGTGCTCGGGGTGCGGCCGGGCGCCCAGGGCGGCGGCCTGGGCAAGGCGCTGACCTCGATCGGGCTGCGCCATCTGGCCGGGCAGGGGCTGCCGACGGCGATGCTGTACGTGGACGCGGACAACAAGGCGGCGGTGACCGTGTACGAGCGGATGGGGTTCGCGACGCACGAGACGGATCTGATGTACCGCTCGGAGACGTGAGGCCGGGCGTAGGGCTGAGGTCGGGTGGTGGCCTGAGATCGGGCGGAGACCTGCGATCGGGCGGTGGCCTGAGACCGGCCCCGCTGCAAAGACGAAGGGGCGGACCCTCGTGGTCCGCCCCTTCGTCTTTGCAGCGGGGCTTGCTCGTGCGCCCAGGGGCTTTCTCCCGCGGCCGTGCCTCGGCGGCGCTGACAGCATGCGCTGACGCGGCGGTAGGCGATCACGCAGCAGGCACGCTTGAGGACGCCACGCCGGGGCTACGGCGCGAGAAGCCGGCCCGCCGCCACCGCCGAGGCCACCGTCCCTCCGGCCACCACCGCCGAGGCGGCGAGCAGCGGAATCCGCAGGCTCCATGTACGCAGTGCCGGTGAACGGGAGACCCGGTTCAGCAGTGCGTCCCGGCCGCGCAGCACGATCAGGCCGACGCCGGTGAGCGTCAGCGCCATGCCGAGACCGAAGGCGGCGACCATCGCCAGGGCGAGGGCGACCTTCCCGGTCAGCAGGCCGGTGAGCAGGACGAGGAACGCCGACGGCGAGGGCAACAGGCCGCCGGATGCGCCGAGCAGCACGAGACCGCGCCAGGTGAGCAGCGAATGGGCGTCCGGGATGTGATGACTGTGCCCGTGTTCGGGTCCGTGTCCGGGTCCGTGCCCGTGCCCGTGTCCGTGTCCGTGCCTGGGCCCGTCCTGGCCCCCGTCCTCGTCCCCGTCCTCGTGGTCATGCGCGTGGTGATTGTGGTGCTTTCGATGGCGCAGATGCCGACTGAGCAGGCTCACGCCCACCCCCGCCACCACCAGGGCCGCGATCAGCTGCAGCCACCCCGTGAGAGCCGCGATGTCCGGTGTGCTGTTCGCTGCCAGCCACCAGCCGATCGCCAGGACCGCGACCGAGAACGTGTGCATCACGGCGACGATCCCGCCGAGCCACACCGCATCGCGCGGCCGGCCCCGGCCGCCCACCAGGTATCCGCCGACGAGCGACTTACCGTGCCCGGGCGCACAGGCATGCAGCGCGCCCACCGCCGTGGCCACGAGCAGCGCCACCGGGAGCACGCCGCCGTGGTCCAGAAGCGAGGCCAGGTCCGTGGTCCAGGCCCGCGCCGAGGACGCCGCACCGGATCCGGTGTCCGACGGGGTGAGGGCGAGCGTGCGGGTGGGCTCCCGCGCCGTGTGCAGTCCGCCCCTGCCCGCATCCGTCACCGACAGCGTGCGGTACGCCGGGTCGATGTCCGTCAGCGCGGTGACCGTCAGGTCGATCCGGTCCACCGGTCGCGGGCAGACGAAGCGCAGCGTCCGTCCCTCCGCCCGGTCGACGCGGCACTGCCGGCCGTGCTGGCGTATGACGAGGTGCGCGCGCAGATAGCCCGCCTCGTCGCCGCCGGACTCCCGCTTCAGAACGGCGATGTCGTCCGGTTGTGCGGACCAGGTCGCGTCGACGGTGTTCGAGGGGGCGCCGCCCGCCGTCTCGATCTTGACGACGGGCGGGGTGCCGAAGGGGTGCGCCTGCGCCGTCCCCGCGCTGCCGAACAGCAGCGCGGGGACGGCGGACAGCAGGAGCAGCACCCCGGTACGAAGTGATCGCACGTGGTGCTTCCCCTCAGTCCCGGCGTGCGGACAGTGCGTGGACCGTGCCATCGTCCGTGAGGGCGAAGACCCAGTCGCCGCTGACGGAGAGGGCCGAGGCCACTCCCGCACCGAGGTTGTACGAGGCGACCTGTGTGCCGGTGTCACGGTTCAGGACGAGGAGCCGTCCGTCCCAGGTCCCCACGTACACATGTGCCTTCGTGACCAGCGGATGCATGGTCGGTGACCCGCTGCCGGCCGAACAGCCCATGGCGACCCGCCACTTGTCGTCCAGCGGGCTCTCCCCCGGCAGATAGCCGGACTTGGACTCCCACACCGGCTTCGACGGGTCGGCCGCCCCGGTGTCGTAGGCCCGCACGACACCGTCCCGGCCCGCGGCATAGGCGGTGCCGCCCCACACGGCCGGGCTGGTGAGCGGGGCGCGGCCCGGCTCGCAGACGCTGCCGCCGCCCAGCTTGGACTCCCAGGTCACCGCCCCCGTCTTCGGGTCGTGCCCGCGGGTGCCGTACGCCGTGAACGTCACCAGCTTCGCCTCGCCGCCCGGGGTGGCCGGGTCGGTGAGCACGGGCGAGGAGTGGCTGTCGATGTCGCCCGCCGTGTCCTTCACCCAGAGCTGCTTGCAGCTCGCGAGGTCCATGGCGATGACGGTGTTGCTCGACGAGGAGTGCAGATAGGCGGTGTGGGAGCCGGGCTCGCGGACTGCGGTGCTGTGGGACTGGCCCCACGAGAGAGCGGCTCCGAATCCGCCGGGCAGCAGCCCGCCGGTCTTCGCGTCACGGCAACGGATCATGTCCGCGTCCTGGTGGACGGCGACCGTCCGGGCGTCCTTGCCGGTGAGGTCGAAGACGCTGACCGGCCCGCCCGCGCGGCCGTAGCGGCGCACGGTGTCGCCGTGGGTCTCCTCGCGGTCGATCGACTGCCAGGCAATACGGCCGGTTCCGGCGTCCAGGGCGTAGATCCGTCCGACCCCGGTCGTCAGATACACCGTGCCGTTGTGGAGCGTCGGCGCGGACTCGGCGTCGCCGTCGAGGTAGGTACGCCAGACCTCGCGACCGGAGGCGATGTCGTACGCGAGCATCATGCTGTACGGCGAGTCGAAGGCGCGGGACGAGACGATCAGCTTGCCGTCCGCGATCACCGAGCCGTTCAGGTTGAACTGCTCGCCGGTCTGCCGGGCCCACTTCAGATCGAGCTTCGCGCCCGGCTCATCGCCGCTGGCCGAACGTCCGGCCTCGCCGCCGCCCTGCCGCAGCCAGTCCTGCCCGGTACGCGGCTTCGCGAGCGCGGAGTCCCGAACGACCTCGAACTCGTTCTTGACCACGGGGAACTTCCCGCCCCGGGTGTCGTACGGGACCGACTCGGCGGTGTACGTGCCGGGCCGCAGCCCGTGCAGTGTGTGACTCGCCCGGGTCCATGCGCCGCGTGCGTCGGGACAGGGCTCGGGCTTGCCGCCGGGCGGGGTGTAGCAGTTCTCGGTACCGGGCTTGCCGGCTCCCCTGCCGAAGCGGACCGTGGTCCGCTGCACCACCTGGCCCCGGCCGTCCCGCACGGTGAGCGAGGCCTTCGCGGGCGTACGGCCGTCGTCCTCCGCGTAGATCTCGACGGGGACTCCGGCCTGCGCGCCGTGGACGCTGCCCCGGGCGGGGCTGACCAGGGCGGAGTCGTCGTCGATCTCGAACTGCCGGTGGGTGCCCGCCACATGGCCGGTGTCCTCGTTGCGGCGGGTGCGCGGATTGTCCGTGATGGCGCTGAAGTCGAGGACCTTGTAGTCGGGGTGGGCGCCGTCGATGCCGTACGTGCCCTGGTTGTTGACCTCGACCGAGCGCTTGAAGGCGCCCCGCCGGAACTCGGCCTGCTGGTTGTGGCCCGCCGCCACCATCCGTACGTCGTACTTCGCGAGTTCGTCGATCGTCGGCTGCATGCCCGCACCCGGGCCCCACTGGGTGAACAGCGAGCGGTGCGCGAAGACGAAGACCTGCTTGCCGGCCGCGTGCCGGGCGAGGTCCTTGCGGAGCCACTCCAGCTGCGGCTTGAGTCCGCTGGCGTCGTAGTTGTCCTCCAGGACGACGATATGGCGGCCGTTGCGGTCGAAGCTGTACCACTCGGGGGCGAGGTTGCGGCGGTAGTGCTCCAGGCTTCCGGCGTAGCCCTGGGACGAGGCGGTGCCGCCGAAGTCGTGGTTGCCCATCACCGGGTAGAAGGGGTGGCCGAGCCGCCCCTTCTCCAGGCCCTTGCTGAACAGGTCGTACCCGCCCTGGCGGCGCGGTTCGGCCGCATAGTCCGTGACGGTCAGGTCACCGGTCGCGATCTGCATCGTCGCGCCGTCGACCTCGGACATCGCCTGGACCTGGCCGGTCCACTGGGGCAGGACGCTCCGGGCCTCGGCGTCGGTGCGGTTGCCGACCTCGGGGTCGGAGTTCATGACCCATTTCTCGGTGGGGTTCGAGGCGTTGCGGTCGGGGACGAGGGCGAAGTCGAGGCCCGTGCCGCCGGTCTCGGGCACCTTGTGGAAGAACTGCGGGATGTAGTCCTTGCGCAGGGCGGGCGTGTAGCCGTCGGGCGAGACGATGCTGACGAGGTCGGTCTCGCGTCGCGCCGGGTCGATGTCCAGGCGGTACGAGCCGTCCGCGCCGGTGGTGGTCCAGGCGGCGCCGTCGGTGACGTCGATACCGGGCATGGGCGGCTCGGCCGCGTCGCGCTTGCCGTTGCCGTTGCGGTCCTTGAAGACGGTGCCCTCGGCCGTGGCGGTGGCCGCCGCCGGGCCGGTGTCCTCGGCGAAGGCCGCCTGGGGCGCGAGGAAGGAGAGCACGACGGCGCCCGCGGCCGCCGGCCGGAACCGGCGCCGGTTGCGGCGCACCGCACCGACCAGGGACGGCAGTCGCCGGGCGGCGATCAGCAGCAGCACTCCGGCGGCGGTGACGAGGGCAACGGTGAACCAGGGGGAGGCCGGCAGCGAGTGCGCGCCCCGGACGTCGACGAGCGGGGTGCCGGCGGAGGCGTCGACGGCGGTGCCGTCGAATTCGACGACTACCTGGGACAGCCCGCCCGCCTCGATGAGCGGGGCCAGATCGAGCGCGTCGACGTGGCAGCTCCAGGCCAGTTCGACGACGACACCGCCGGGCACTCCGCCGTTGTCGCCGGGCACGCCCGAGCCGGTGGCCGGGCAGGGGGCGGACAGCAGTCCGGCCGCCCAGGCACCCGCCTGCTCGGGGGCCGCGACGGCGTGGTGCACGATGAGGCGACCGCTGGTGACGTGGTTCCCGGTCGCGATGACGAGTTCCGCATGTTCGCGCGACACGTGCGCGAACGCGGGCTGGGCTCCGACGCCCAGCAGGAGGAACAGCAGCGCGAGGGCGAGCCCGGCCGCTGTGCGTATGTGTGTCATGGACGGGACGTTAGGGATACGCTGCCCGGTTTCCGGTCGGTAGGGGGCGACTTTCATCAAGTCGTCCGCAAGCGTTCAGCGCCCGCTCCCGCAACCGGGACCTGGATTCACGCGGGGGAGCGGACCGTCAGGTGCCCGACACGGAGCGGTGTGCCTGCTGTGCCCGCCACTCGCGCGCCAGCATCGCGTAGATGACCTCGTCGCTCCACTCCCCGTCGAGGAACTCGTTCTCCCGCAGATGGCCCTCCCGGCGCATCCCCAGCCGTTCGAGGAGCCGGGCCGAGGCGGTATTGCGACCGTCCAACTCGGCCTGGACGCGGTGGAGGTGCAGCTCCTCGAAGCCCAGCTTCAGCAGCGCCCGGCTCGCCTCGGTGGCGTAGCCGTGGCCGGCGTGGTCGGGGTGGAAGACATAGCCGATACCGCCCTGGCGGTGTTCGCGGCTGTTCCAGACGAAGGTGACATCGCCGACCAGGGTGCCCCCGTCCCGGACGACGACGGCGAGCTGCAGGATGTCGCCGGACTCGCGCAGCGTCGTACGGGTGGTCTTGGTGGTGACGGAGGTCCGGGAGCCGGCCTCGTCGAGCGGGCCCCAGTAGAGATAGCGGCAGACGTCGGGGCGGCGCTGGTAGGCGTAGATCGCCTCGAAGTCGTCGTGGGCGACGGGGCGCAGATCCAGGCGTTCGGTGCGGATCGGGTAGTCGGGGGTGTACGGCAGCGGTGGTGTCGCGGGTGCGGAAGAGGTGGCCACCCGCGCAGCGTAGGCAGCGGAGGTTGACAGCTGCAGCCCATTTCCCCCACCCTTTCACTACTTAATTAGTGGAATGACTCGGGGGTGCGGGATGCGGTCGAGGGCCATGGACCAGGTGACCGGCCGGGCTTCGGGGCGTACCGCCATCGAGGCGGTCGGCCTCGGTAAGCGGTACCGCCGCCGCTGGGCGCTGCGCGACTGCACCTTCCGGCTGCCGGCCGGCCGTATCTGTGCGCTGGTCGGACCCAACGGCGCGGGCAAGAGCACCCTGCTCTCGCTCGTCTCCGGGCTGACCCGCCCCCGCGAAGGGGCCGTACGGGTCTGGGGCGAGGCGCCGGCCAGTGCCCCGGCCCGCGACCGGGTCGCCCATCTCACCCAGGACAAGCCGCTCTACCCCCGGCTGACGGTCGCCGAGACCCTGCGGCTGGGCCGTGAGCTCAACCCCGGCCGCTGGAGCCGGCGGTGCGCCGAACGGATCGTCCGGGACGGCCATCTCTCCCCCGACGCCCGGGTCGGCACCCTCTCCGGCGGGCAGCGCACCCGCCTCGCGCTCGCCCTCGCCTTCGCCAGGAGCCCCGAACTCCTGCTGCTCGACGAGCCGTTGGCCGGTCTCGACCCGCTCGCCCGGCACCGGATCACCGCGCTGCTGCTGGCCCAGGCCGCCGAGCACGGCACCACCGTCGTGCTGTCGTCGGACCTGCTCGCCGAGCTCGACGGGGTCTGTGACTATCTGCTGGTGCTGGGCGGCGGCCGGGTGCGGCTCGCGGGCGAGGTCGATGACGTCATCGGGGCGCACGCCCTGGTGATGGGGCAGCGCCGGGGCGAGGCGCTGCCGCCCGAGATCGCCGCGCATCCGGTGGTCGAGGCGCAGCTGTCGGGGCGTCACTTCACCGCGGTCGTACGGCGGAAGGGCCCGGTCGCCGCCGGCCCCTGGGAGGCCGCCGAGCCGTCCCTGGAGGAACTTCTGCTCGCCTATCTGCGCACGCCCGACGCACCCGACCTGATCGCACCGAGCGCAGAACCGGTCTCGGCGCCCGTGCGCCGCGGGCCCGGCAACAAGCCCGGTATCCCCGGCCTGCCGCGCAACGGGCCGCCCGGCCCGGCAGGCCTGCGGGGCGGCTGGCAGCAGCCGCCGGACAGCACACCACGCATACGGCACAACCATCACAGCGGCAAGGGAGCGGCGGCATGACCACCACAGCACACCTCGGGGCGAACGGGACCGGGCCCACCACGGGCGATCCGGGCGGCGCCCGGGAGCCGGGCCGCCGCGGATGGCTGGGCGGTCTCGGCTGGCTGGTCTGGCGGCAGCACCGGCTGTTCTTCGGCGTGCTGCTCGCCGCCGTGGTCAGCGGCGCGGTCTGGTGCGCGGTACTGCGCGACCGGACGGCCGGGTTCATCGCGGCCCAGCACATCGACGGCTGCTCGCTGATCTCCCTGGTCCCGCGCTGCGAAGGCACCCAGGCGGCGGTCACCGCATTCCGCAGCACCTACGGCCGCCCCCTGCAACTCGCCGAGGCGGGGCTGCTGTTGCTGCCCGTAATGATCGCCCTGTTCCTCAGCGCGCCGCTGATCGCCCGCGAGCTGGAGGCCGGCACCCACAAGCTCGTACTGACCCAGTCGGTCGGCCC
Organism: Streptomyces sp. NPDC048637; assembly: GCF_040650675.1. Taxonomy (NCBI): domain Bacteria; kingdom Bacillati; phylum Actinomycetota; class Actinomycetes; order Kitasatosporales; family Streptomycetaceae; genus Streptomyces; species Streptomyces sp. NPDC048637. The sequence continues at coordinate 125,757 of NZ_JBEZHQ010000018.1, read as the reverse complement.
GCTGCGCTGGCTGGCGGCGAAGGCCGCGCTGCCCGCGCTGGTCGTGCTGACCGCCACCACGGCGCTCTCGGCGGTGTTCGCCTGGATGTGGCAGGTCCTCGGCGACGAAGTCTCCGGCTCCTACTGGTACTCGACGCTCGGCTTCGCCTCCCTCGGCCCGGTGCCGGTCGCCTACTCCCTGCTGGCCCTGGCGGTCGGGGTGCTCGCCGGGCTGCTGCTGCGCCGTACGGTGCTCACGATGGGCGTGACGCTGGGCGCCATGGTCCTGCTCCAGGTCGCGCTCCAGCAGCTCAGGCCGTATCTGATGCCGATGGGGAGCACCGAGTTCCGGCCCAAGCAGTCGGCCCAGCTGCCGGACAGCGCCTGGCTCGTGGGGCGGGGGTACTACACCCGCTCCGGCGCCCATCTGTCCGACACGCTCTGTGACTCCGCCGGCGACTACGAGTCGTGTCTGCGCACCCACGATGTGGTGGGCCAGTACATGGACTACCACCCGGCGTCGCACCACTGGCCGCTGGCGTGGATCGAGAGCGGGATCGTGCTCGTGCTGACGGCGGTACTGACCGTGATCGCCTTCCGGGTGATGCGCCGCCGGCACGGCTGAAAATCCGCCCGCCCCGATATCCCGGCGGTTTTCCCCTCCCGGCCATGACGGGATATCCCTCCCGCGCCCTTCGCCGTCGCATTCCGCCCCGGAATTCCGGCTCAGCTACGGAGAGGCCGGGAGGGAAAACGGCGGCGCCCGCCGGGGCTCGCCCCGGCGGGGCCCGTCCCGGCGGGGCGGACGGCCGCGGCCGCATTCCACCATCCCGTCCGGCCGCATTCCGCAAAGTCGCCGTCCGTGCCATGCCTTGATCAAGAAATCCGCGGCATTTCTCCCGGCTCACCAGGCGTGTTACAAAGGCAGCCCAGGGGGTAGTGCACGGGACGCGGCCCGCCGATCGGCCTCCGGTCCCGGCCTCCGAGCCGCGCCGCCCCGGCGTGGCGACCGGCCCCGGTGCCGACCCGAAAACCCCTGGGAGTAGCACCCCGCTTGCCTGTCCGCCATATCCGCGTTACCGGCGATTCAACGTCGCTTGCGAGCATTGCTGAATGCAGCCCGCTGTGCCGAACGTCCCGAACCCGAGGCTCCATCTCGCGCCGCCACCACCTCCTGACGCGCCTGAATGCCCCGGAACGCGGAAGAATAAGGCCATGAACCAGCAGCCCAGCGCTCAGGCACAGGTCCAGCCCGAGATGCCCCCCACGAAGCCCCCGCAGGCCCAGGGCCCGTCGGTCCAGCCTTCCGTGGGCTCCATCGCTGCGCACCGTCCGCAGGCGGTCCGGGGCACGGTGCCCGGCCTGGAGCCCGACCTGGACGCCGATCCCGACGCGTACGAGGACGAGGGCGTGGTGGGCGCGGACGGCGAGGAGCTGCCCAGCGGCCGGTTCCTGGACCGGGAGCGCAGCTGGCTGGCCTTCAACGAGCGGGTGCTCGAACTGGCCGAGGACCCGGCCACCCCCCTCCTCGAACGGGCGAACTTCCTGGCGATTTTCGCCAGCAACCTGGACGAGTTCTTCATGGTCCGGGTCGCGGGCCTGAAACGACGGATAGCCACCGGCGTCGCCACCCGCTCCGCGTCCGGGCTGCAGCCCCGTGAGGTGCTGGACCTCATCTGGACGCGCTCACGCGAACTCATGGCCCGGCACGCCGCCTGCTTCCAGCAGGACATCGCCCCCGAGCTCGCTGACCAGGGCATTCATCTGATCCGCTGGCCCGAGCTGACCGAGAAGGAGCAGGCCCGCCTGTTCACCCTCTTCCGCCAGCAGATCTTCCCGGTGCTCACGCCCCTGGCGGTGGACCCCGCGCACCCCTTCCCGTACATCTCCGGCCTCTCGCTGAATCTGGCCGTCGTCGTCCGCAATCCGGTCAGCGGCCATGACCACTTCGCGCGGGTCAAGGTGCCGCCGCTGCTCTCCCGCTTCCTGGAGGCCTCCCCGCAGCGCTACGTCCCCATCGAGGACGTCATCGCCGCCCACCTGGAGGAGCTGTTCCCGGGCATGGAGGTGCGCGCGCACCACATGTTCCGGGTGACCCGCAACGAAGACCTGGAGGTCGAGGAGGACGACGCGGAGAACCTCCTCCAGGCGCTGGAGAAGGAGCTGATGCGGCGGCGCTTCGGACCGCCGGTCCGCCTGGAGGTCGAGGAGTCCATCGACCCGGCCGTGCTCGACCTGCTCGTCCAGGAACTGAAGATCTCCGACGCCGAGGTCTACCCGCTGCCCGGCCCGCTCGACCTGACCGGCCTCTTCGGGATAGGCGCCCTGGACCGGCCCGAGCTGAAGTACCCCAAGTTCGTGGCCGGCACCCACCGTGACCTCGCCGAGGTGGAGTCGGCGTCCGCGCCGGACATCTTCGCCGCCCTGCGCTCCCGCGACGTCCTCCTCCACCACCCCTACGACTCCTTCTCCACCTCCGTCCAGGCGTTCCTGGAGCAGGCCGCCGCCGACCCGGACGTGCTCGCGATCAAGCAGACGCTCTACCGCACCTCCGGTGACTCGCCGATCGTGGACGCCCTGATAGACGCCGCGGAATCCGGTAAGCAGGTCCTCGTCCTCGTCGAGATCAAGGCCCGCTTCGACGAACAGGCCAACATCAAGTGGGCGCGGAAACTGGAGGAGTCCGGCTGCCATGTCGTCTACGGCCTGGTCGGGCTCAAGACGCACTGCAAGCTCTCGCTCGTCGTCCGCCAGGAAGGCGAGATGCTGCGCCGCTACTCCCATGTGGGGACCGGCAATTACCACCCCAAGACGGCCCGGCTCTACGAGGATCTCGGGCTGCTGACCGCCGACCCCCAGGTCGGCGCCGATCTCTCCGACCTCTTCAACCGGCTATCCGGCTACTCACGCCGCGAGACCTACCGCCGTCTCCTGGTCGCCCCCAAGTCCCTCCGGGACGGCCTGGTCCAGCGGATCGACAAGGAGATCACGAACCAGCGGGCGGGCCGTCCCGCCTACGTCCGCATCAAGGTCAACTCGATGGTCGACGAGGCCGTCGTCGACGCGCTCTACCGCGCCTCCCAGGCCGGTGTGCCGGTCGACATCTGGGTCCGCGGCATCTGCGCGCTCCGGCCGGGCGTCACGGGCCTGAGCGAGACCATCCGGGTCCGCAGCATCCTCGGCCGCTTCCTCGAACACTCCCGGGTCTTCATCTTCGGCAACGGCGGGGAGCCCGAGGTGTGGCTGGGCAGCGCCGACATGATGCACCGGAATCTGGACCGCCGGATCGAGGCGCTGGTGCGGGTCACCGACCCGGCGCACCGCGCCTCCCTCAACCGGCTGCTGGAGAGGGGGACGTCGGATTCCACCTCGTCCTGGCACCTGGGTCCGGACGGCGACTGGACCCGGCAGGCAGTGGACGCGGACGGCGCGCCGCTGCGCAACGTACAGGAAATGCTCATTGACGCCCGGAGGCGCCGGCGTGGCCCAGCGACATGACCAGCCGACCGGAGGACCGGCGGGTCTCCTCGGTATCGGATACGAGCCCGGCAGGGCACCCGGAGCCCGTTCCGCAGTGGTGGACGGGCCGTACGGGGGGAACGACGGCACGTACGGGCCCGACGACGCCTCGTACGGACCGATGACGGCCTCCCGCACCGGCGACGACGGCACCGACCGCGGTGCCGCCCCCGACATCGGTGCCGGCCTCGCCTCCCATACGGCCGACGAGGTGCTCGCCGCCTACCTGCACCAGCAGTCCGCGGACTTCCTGCGCAGTCTGCGGCTGCACCGGGAGAGCGGTTCGGACGCCGAGGGCGCCGGTGAGGCCGCCCGGCAGCTGCGCCGCGCCGCCCGCCGGATCAGCGCCACCCTGCACACCTTCCGGCCGCTGACCGAGGAGGCCTGGGCCGACCAGCTCCGCTCCGAACTGGGCTGGCTGTCCGGCACCCTGGCCCGCGAACAGGCCTGTGCGGCCCGCCGCGAACGGCTGATGGCGGCCCTGCAGCGGCTGACCGGCCGGGGCCCCGAACGCAGCGACCGCGGGGACCGGGCGGGCCGGGGGGAGCGGGCGAAACGAGGAGACCGCCCGACCACAGGCCCGACCACGGGCCCGGCCACCGGCCCGGCCGCCTCATCAGCCGCTTCGCCTGCCACACCCCCCGCCGCATCCTCCGCGGCTTCCTCTGCCCCTCCGCCCGGCGACCCGGACCCGGACGGCGCACTGGCGGCCGGTGCGGCGCGCGCCGGGGCGCTGCTGGACCGCCAGCTCACCCTCGCCCGCACCCGCGCCCACTCCGCCGCGCTGCAGGCCCTGGGCTCCTCCCGCTTCCACGCCGTCGCCGACTCCGTGGCGGTGCTCGCCTCCGAGGCGCCACTGGCCGGGGCGGCCGGCGAGCTCCCGGCCGATGAGGCGCTCCCGCCGCTCGCCGAACAGGCGCACCGGCGGCTCGCGGAGGCGGTCACCGCACTGCCGCTGTCCCGCGCGGGCTACCCGTACAACGCCGCGGCGCTCGCCGCCGACCAGCGCCAGGACGCGCCCTGGCACCAGGTCCGGATGCTGGTGCGGCTGAGCCGCTACGCCCGGGAGGTGATCGCGCCGGAGACCAGCGACCTCCGGCTCGCGGAGGCCGGCCGGGCCCTGGAGTGGCACCGGGACGCCGCGGAGGCCGCCGCGGCCGCCGCCGCAGCGGCCCGCACCCCCCGCATCGCCCCGTCCACCGCCTACGCCCTGGGCGTGCTGCACGCCGACCAGCGCCACGAGGTGGAGGCGGCCCGGTTCGCCTTCGGCCGTGTCTGGCTGCCCCGGACACCGGACCGCAAAGGCTGAGGAGGCGACGCGGGACATGAACGCGCGGACGGGGCGCGGCCGGGCTGAGAGGGTGGCCGTATGGCCGCACGGAGTGGCCGTATGGCCGCACGGAGTGGCCGGATGACCGCACGGAAAGGGGTACCGAGGTGACGTTCCCGCAGAAGCCGGTACGGGCCGCCGGCTGCGTCCTGTGGCGCCGCGCCACGACCGAGGACGGGCTGGAGATCGCCCTCGTCCACCGCCCCAAGTACGACGACTGGTCGCACCCCAAAGGCAAGCTGAAACGCGGCGAGGACGCCCTGGCCGGAGCGGTGCGCGAGGTCGCGGAGGAAACCGGCATGGACTGCCGCCCCGGCGCCCCCCTGCCCACCTCCTCCTACTACGCCAACGGCCGCCCCAAACAGGTCCGTTACTGGGCCGCCGAGGCCCTGGCCGGCGCCTTCACCCCCAACACCGAGGTAGACCGCCTGGAGTGGCTCTCCCCCGACGAGGCCCGCACCCGCCTCACCCAGGAACGGGACCGGCCGCTGGTTGATGCGTTGCTGGCAGCGTTGCATCTGGCGTGAGCGCCCGCGTCCCGGCCGCACGCCCTGTCGTTCGACGTTGCGTGCGTGCGTGCGTGCGTCGCTCACCGGACGTCGCCGTCGGCGATCCGCTGTGCCCGCGTCCGAATGATCCGCAGTCCCACAGGGTCCGCAGCAGGCCATACGCGCGAACCACACCGCAACAGATAGACGCCCTGGTGGATATCGGTCACGACCGTCCGGCGGCCATGGTCCTCAACCTCGTCACCGACCTCGGGAAGGGCATTCATCGCGAAGCCTCTTCCTGCGCGGACTTCCGCTGGGCAATCGCCTGATCCAGCTGGATGGCGTACAGCTCCACCTGCCCCGGGTCCATGACGAGCAAGGACGGTTCCGTGGCGCCGTCGCGGTGGTGGACGGTCACCGACAGCGCGGCCTGTTGGGCGCGTGAGTCGTAGGCGATGTCCCGCTGGTCGATCGTGATGTGTGAGATCACGGGGTGTCTCCTCATCGGTCGGGGGAGGCCTCGTGGCCTCGTGGCCTCGTGCGCCCAACCTCTCAGGGGCAGGCGCGAGCAGGGCTGTCAAGCAGCCGACGGAGAAAACCTTCCGACGGCCGGTATTCACTCAACTCCCTTACCGCGCACCGGGTAAGGGAGCAGAGTGGAGAGACGGTTGATCTGGTTGAACGCTCGGGGGTCCACGAGATGGCACCGCGATCAAGAACTCCGAACCTCGCGCTCGCAGACCTCATGCGGGAAGGCGGGATCGGAAACGCGCAGCTCGCGCGGGCAGTGAACCGGGCCGCCGCAGAGCTCGGGGTGACGCTGCACTACGACAAATCCTCGGTGTCCCACTGGCTGAAGGGGTCCGTACCGAAGGTGGAGGCGCGCGGCGCGGTCGCCGAGGCACTCTCACGGCTTCTGCAGCGCCCCGTAACGCTGGTCGAAGCCGGTCTCGGCGAAAGCGCCGACCCGGGCGAAGCAGCGGACGTCGCGGCGGGAGTGATGGATTTGGGCCGGGCCGACATGGACCCTTCACGGCGCGCGGCACTCGGCGCCGGACTGTACTCGGCAGTGCTGGTCGTGCCGGGCTTCGACGCCGTCGCCGGAAGGGCCGAAGCGACGCCCGCCGGCCGTACGGTACGGATCGGCATGGGCGACATTCAGACGGTCCGGAAGATGACGGAGAACATCGCGGACATCCTCGACGATCTCGGCGGAGCGCACGCACGGCCGATGGCCGCCGCCTTCCTCGTCAACACCGTCGGCCCCTACCTGAAAGCAGGCGGCACGGACGAAGCCCGGAAAGCGATGCGGTCGGCCGCCGCCGATCTGGTCTATCTCACGGGCTGGATGGCCATGTACGAACGGGAACACCGCATCGGACAGCGGTATTACCTCAAGGCCCTCAAACTTGCCGGTGCCGCCGAGGACCACCTCACCTACTGCCGCACCCTGCGGGGCATGGCCCTGCAGGCCTCGAACCTCGGCCACGGCGCAAAAGCCCTTGAACTTGCCGACTCCGCCGCCGCAGCCGCCCCCGTCGCGGGGCCCCGTCTGACCGCATTCCTCCGGGGGCAACAGGCTCACGGCGCCGCGATGGTGAAGGACCGCCGCCAGGCATTCACCCGGCTACGGGGGACCGAAGAGGCCCTGTCGCGGGCCGACGGCCGTAACGACCACATCGGCGGCTACGACCGTGCCGCCTACGAATTCCACGTGGCCCACGTGTTGTGGGAGCTGGGCGACCGCCCGGAATCGGTCAGGGCGCTGCGCCGGTCCAACCGCTACCGCCCGGCACCCGAACGCCAAGGACGCCTGCACGCCAACGGACTTCTCGCCCGACGCCTCCTCGCCCTGCGCCACGTGGAGGAGTCCTGCGAGGCGTGGGACCGCTTCCTGGACGACTACACCGGGACCTCCAGTGCTCGCGGGGACGAGCACTTCGCCACTCTGGGTGAGGGGCTGCGCCCGTATCGTCGGCTTCCCGCCGTACGCCAACTGTCCGAACGGGCGCGGGAGGTGGCGCGGCTCAAGGTCGCATGACATCCGCGGGGGCGGGCTCTGTCGACGCTTCGTGTGGGCCGCGGATCGTCTGGTCCATAAGGACATACAGCAGACCGACGAGCGAACCGCTGCTGACGACCTCTCGCCGGTCGATCATTCCGCGCACCCGCTCCAAGGGAACCCACTCGATCCTGTCGGACTCGTTCTTCTCCGTGGGCGGGCCGATGTGTGTCGCGCCGTCTGCCCGGAACACGTAATGCTGGGAGTCCGTGATGCCGTTGGCCGGCTCGGCATAGATCAATGGCTTCATCGGGCCGGGACGCCAGCCGGTCTCTTCCTCCACCTCCCGAGCCGCAGCCTGCTCCGGAGTCTCACCCGCCTCTATCAGCCCCATGGGCAACTCCCATGCCCAGGAGTCCGTGATGAACCGGTGCCGCCACATCATCAGGACTTCGCGGCGCTCATTGACCACTGCGGCCACGGCCAGATGGCGCAGGCGTACGACGTGATGCTCCCAGCGCCGTCCATCAGGCTGTTCGACATCGACGAGGCACAGGTTCACCCACTGGTTGGTGTAGATCTGCCGTTCCCCATGGGCTTTCCACAGCATGAACGCCGCCCCTTCTCACGTGGTGCCTCAAGCATCCCAGAGGGCCGTACGGCCGACGCCGACAGTGAGAAACAGATAACGCTCCCGCCCGTCCTGCTGGAAGAGCGGATGCCCGCCTCCCTCGCCCAGCCCGGCGGCCCGGCAGCGGTCGGGGATCGGATGATCAACGGTAGCCGCACCCGTCTCCCCGCCGGGAAACCGGCATCGCTGGGCGAAAACGTTGCTCCAGCACTCCTCGTCAGCCCCGTAGGAGACAGAAGGGATGGCCGGCCGGATCTGCGAAGATCCTCCAACCGCGGGTGTCGACGTGGAGCAGCGTGGCACCAAAGCCAAGGACCTGCTCCTGGGCCCGGTCAAGGTCGGGAACATCGAGGTCCAGATGGAACTGCTGCGGGTAGGAGCCGTCCGGCCACCGCGGCGCCCGGTGATCCTTCACGCGCTGGAACGCAAATACCCGGCCAGAGCCTGTGTGAAGGGTGGCAAAGTCGTCACTGACTGCCCACCTGCGATCGGGCTCGTTGACCGCACCGCCGAGGAGCGATTGGTAGAACTGGGCGAGTTCTAGGACATCCGGACAGTCCAAAACCACGCACTGCAGCTTGCCGATCACCGGTGATCCTCCAACAACACGGGCCCCGGCTCTGGTGAGCCACGGCCCGACGCGCAGGAAGGCGCTATGTAGGACCGCCGAGCGCGGAGACCTTAGCCGCATCTTCCGCCACTCGTCCGTCACCTCACGATCTACGGCTGGAGTATTGGGTCGAGGTTCGCTCATCCGGCACGCCATCCCACCGGAGCAACGGCTGAGCGATCATGCCCATGTGCGCACTACTCTCCCGGAGAAGGTGCCGCCGAGGGGCAGGGGAGCAAGGTGGACGACGAACCGCTGTCGGAATGGGCGGAACGCCGTGACGCGAAGATCGGACGACTTCGCGCTGTGCCTCTTGTCCCCGGTGAGGGACCCAGGGGTTCCCATCTGAATCCGGACGCACCTCGCGCCATCCAGCGATGGAATGGATACGCCTGGGAGCCCCACGGGTTCGCGTCCAACCTCGCAGAGGCGAAACGCATCCTGTACCCCGAGGCCACTACGCCCCCGGCCGCGGTGCCGGGGTACCAGCCGCTCCGCCCGGGCAGGGGCAGGCATCGCAAGCCGCAGTGAATGAATGGAAGCAGTCGGTCTTCTGCTGTCGCCCGCCATGCCTGGTCCCGGCCCGCAGAGAGGCGGCCGGCGCTGGCCCCACCTGCCTCACCGCCGCCGCAGCGAAGCATCCGCGATCGCCGGCGGCAGGTAGTAGGCGTCGGCCCGGTTGAGGTCGGTGCCCGGCGGCACGATGGCGTCGATGCGGTCCAGGACGTCCGGGCCGAGGGTCACCTCGGAGCCCTCCAGCATGCTGTCGAGCTGGTCGAGGGTGCGCGGGCCGATGATCACGGACGTCACGGCGGGGTGGGAGCGGACGAAGGCGGTCGCCAGGTGGGGCAGGGACAGGCCGGCCTCCGCCGCGACCTTGGACAGTGCGCCGACCGCCTCGGCCTTCCGGGCGTTCTCGGGGATCGAGAGATCGAACTTCTGGCTCTCCAGACCGGCCCGTGAACTGGCCGAGAGGTCGCGGCCGGACAGCCAGCCGGCACTGAGCGGGCCCCAGGTCAGCACGCCCATGCCATAGCGCTGAGTGGTCGGCAGCACCGCGTTCTCCACCCCGCGCGCCAGCATCGAGTACGGCGGCTGCTCGGTACGGAAGCGGAGGTGACCGCGGCGCTCGGCGGTCCACTGCGCCTCGACGATCTGCTCGGCGGGGAAGGTCGAGGAGCCGATGGCCCGCACCTTTCCGGCGCGTACCAGGTCGGAGAGCGCGGAGAGCGTCTCGTCGATATCGGTCGCCGGGTCGGGGCGGTGCATCTGGTAGAGGTCGATGTAGTCGGTGCCCAGACGGCGCAGACTGTCCTCCACCGCCCGCACGAGCCAGCGCCGGGAGCTGCCGCTGTGGTTGGCGTCCGGGCCCATGGAGCTGACCGCCTTCGTGGCCAGTACGACCTCCTCACGGCGTCCCTTGAGCGCCTTGCCGACGATCTCCTCGGACTCGCCCGCGGCATACACGTCCGCGGTGTCCACGAAGTTGATCCCGGCGTCCACCGCACGGTGCACGATCCGTACGCAGTCGTCGTGATCGGTGTTGCCCCAGGCGCCGAGCATCATCGCGCCGAGCGCGTACTCGCTGACCGAGATGCCGGTTCCGCCGAGGATCCTGCGCTGCATGAGGTGCCCTACCTTCTCTGCGAGTTCTCAGGGGTTGTCCCAGGGGCGGCTCCGCGGGCGTGCCGGAGTGCCTCCGGGGCGCCCCCGAGGCGTCCGGGCACCACCTTGCTTCCCGTACGGGGAGCGGACCAGGCCCGTCGCATCCTGGGCCGGCGGGAACCACCCAACCGGCCGTGCGTCGCATACTGGACCGATGCTGTACGCGGAAATCGAGATCAGCTCGTTCCTCAAGGCGCGCCGCGCGGCGCTCGACCCGGCCGACCTCGGCCTGCCCGGCGGGGTGAACCGGCGGCGGGTGCGCGGGCTGCGGCGCGAGGAGGTCGCCCAGCTCGCCGGCATCAGCGTCGACTACTACACCAGGATCGAGCAGGGCCGGGCGCCCGCTATCTCCGACTCCGTCCTGGACGCCATCGCGCGGGCGCTGCGGCTGTCCGGCGGCGAGGTGACGTATCTGCGCAATATCGCCGTGCCCCGGCGCCCCGCGGCGGACTATTGCGCCGTGCCCGCGCGCGGGCAGACCGTACGCCCCGAGATCCAGCAGGTCCTGGACGCGATGGCGGACACCGTCCCGGCCATGGTGGTCGGCCGCGGACTGGACATCCTGGCCTGGAACCCGCTGGGCGGCCGGATCGGCTTCGACCTGGAGGCGCTCGCCCCGGACCGGCGGAACACCGCACTGCTGGCCTTCCTCGACCCGTCGGCGCGCGCCCTGCACCCGGACTGGGAGGCGAAGGCCGTGGAGGTGGTCGGCAATCTGCGCGCCGACAGCGGCCGGCACCCCGACGACCCGCGGATCTGCGAGGTGGTCAATGAACTCCTCGCCCACAGCCCGGACTTCCGGCGGATCTGGGAGATGCAGGCGGTGCACGAGTGCCTGCGCGGTACCAAGCGGATCCGGCATCCGCAGGTGGGCGAGCTCACCGTCACCTTCGAGAGCTTCCGGCTGAGCACCGATCCGGACCAGGCGCTGGTGATGTACACGGCCCCGCGCGGCTCGGAGACGGAGCGGCGCATCCGGGAGCTGGGGGCGCTGCTGGAGCCGCTGCTGACCGCGTAGCGACGGACGCGCTCACCTCCTGGGGGCCAGCGCCTCCCACCGCACGGTGACCTCTCCCTGGCGGCGGCGCCGCGGGTCGCCGGCCAGCGGCCAGTCCGTGGCCAGCGCCGCCACGGCGGCCCGCCAGCGCTGGCGGGCACCCAGCGCGCCCAGCGGGGCGGCGGCGGCCCAGGCGCGGTCGAAGTCCCGGAGGAAGGCATGCACCGGTTCGCCCGGCACATTGCGGTGGATCAGCGCCTTCGGGAGGCGTTCTGCCAGGTCAGAGGGTGTTTGGAGGGCGCTGAGGCGGGTGGCGAAGGTGACCGTGCGCGGCCCCTCGGGGCCCAGCGCCACCCAGACGTGCCGCCGCCCGATCTCATCGCAGGTGCCCTCGACCAGCAGCCCGCCGGGCGCCAGCCGTGCGCACAGCCGCCGCCACACGGCGGCCACCTCGTCCTCGTCGTACTGCCGCAGCACATTCGCGGCCCGGATGAGGACCGGCGCCCGCGTCCGCTGACCCGGCAGCGGCACCTCGAACCCACCGTGGAGGAAGTCCAGCCCCGGCCGCGCGTGGGCCTGCGCGGCCGTGACCCGCGCCGGGTCGATCTCGATGCCGACGACCCGGGCGTCCGGACGGACCGTACGCAGCCGGCCCAGCAGCTCCACCGCGGTCCAGGGCGCGGCGCCGTAGCCGAGGTCGACCGCGACGGGGTCGGCGGCGCGGCGCAGCACGGCGCCGTGTTCCGCGGCGATCCAGCGGTCCATACGGCGTAGCCGGTTGGGGTTGGTGGTCCCGCGGGTGGCGTTTCCGACGGGTCGGGACGGTGCGGTCGCCGGAGCGGCGGCGGAGACGGAGGGGCGGCGGGCCATGCCATCGAGAGTATGGGGTGGCCGCGGGTACGCCGTCCGCCGAGGCCCCGCCGGGTCCCGCCGAGGCCGGGCCAGGCCCCGCCGGGCCCCGCTTGGTCACGCTTTGGCAAAGTACGCGGAGCGCGTGCCGGACGGAAATGGATCGCCGGGGTCTGTTGTTGGAGGGGTCGGAGGCGCGCCGCCCGCCCCGCCTAGGAGGTAGCCCGACGTGAGCCCATACGTGTCCCGGCTCCGCAGTCGTCCCCAGGGCCAGTTCCCCGGCCAGGCCCGGCTGCGGCTGCCCGGCAGCCCCCGCCGCCCGCGCCGGGTGGCGATGCTCAGCGTCCACACCTCCCCGCTGCACCAGCCCGGCACCGGCGACGCCGGCGGCATGAACGTCTACATCGTCGAGCTGGCCAGGAAGCTCGCCTCGATCAACATCGAGGTGGAGATCTTCACCCGCGCCACCACCGGCACCCTCCCGCCCGCCGTCGAGCTCGCCCCCGGCGTCCTCGTACGGCATGTGGACGCCGGTCCGTACGAGGGCCTGGCGAAGGAGGAGCTGCCCGCCCAGCTCTGCGCCTTCACCCATGGCGTGATGCAGGCCTGGGCCGGCCACCGCCCCGGCTACTACGACCTGGTGCACTCCCACTACTGGCTCTCCGGCCACGTCGGCTGGCTGGCCGGCGAGCGCTGGGGCGTCCCGCTGGTGCACGCCATGCACACCATGGCCAAGGTCAAGAACGCCGCGCTGGCCGTGGGTGACACCCCCGAGCCGGCCGCCCGGGTGATCGGCGAGACCCAGATCGTCCGGGCCGCGGACCGGCTGATAGCCAACACCGCCGAGGAGGCGGACGAGCTCGCCCGGCATTACGAGGCCGAGCCCGGCAAGGTCGCGGTGGTGCACCCCGGCGTCAACCTCGACCGCTTCCGGCCCACCGGCGACGACGTCGCCCAGAGCCGGGCCGCCGCCCGCGCCCGCCTCGGTCTGCCGCAGGACGCGGTCATTCCGCTCTTCGCCGGCCGCATACAGCCGCTGAAGGCCCCCGACATCCTGCTGCGCGCGACCGCCGCCCTGCTGGACGGGGATCCCTCGCTGCGCTCCCGCCTGGTGGTGCCCGTGGTCGGCGGGCCCAGCGGCAGCGGACTGGCCAAGCCCGAGGGCCTGCAGAAGCTGGCCGCCCGGCTCGGCATCGCGGATCTGGTGCAGTTCCACCCGCCGGTCGGCCAGGAACAGCTCGCCGACTGGTACCGCGCCGCATCCGTGCTGGTCATGCCCTCGTACAGCGAGTCCTTCGGACTGGTCGCCATCGAGGCCCAGGCCTGTGGCACCCCGGTCGTCGCGGCCGCCGTCGGCGGTCTGCCGGTGGCGGTGCGCGACGGCGTCAGCGGTTTCCTCGTCTCCGGCCATGACCCGGCCGACTACGCCCGCGCACTCGCCCGCTTCGTCACGGACCCGGACCTGCCCGCCCGTATGGGCACCGACGCCGCCCGCCACGCCCAGTCCTTCGGCTGGGACACCGCCGCCGCGGCGACGGGCGACGTCTACTCCGCCGCCATGCAGGAGCACCGCCGTCACCTACGATCGCTCCATGGGTGACACGGGCGAGGAGCACGGTGTGAGCGAGACGGGCAAGGGGACGGCTGGGACAGCCATGGCCGCCGGTGCGACCGCGCAGACCGTGATCGAGCAGACGCTGAAGGACGCCGGCCTCGAATGGGAGTCGCCCTCCGACGGCACCTACGTCATCAAGCTCCCCGGCACCCGCAAGCTCTCCACGACCTGCTCGCTCATCGTCGGCAGGCACTCCCTCTCCATCAACGCCTTCGTCGTCCGCCACCCCGACGAGAACCACGCGGCCGTGCACCGCTGGCTCCTCGAACGCAACACCCGCCTCTACGGCGTCAGTTACGCGATCGACAAGCTGGGCGACATCTACCTCGTGGGCAAACTCCCGCTTGCCGCCGTCACCCCCGACGAGCTCGACCGCATCCTCGGCACGGTCCTGGAGAACGCCGACGGCAGCTTCAACACCCTGCTGGAAATGGGCTTCGCCACGGCGATCCGCAAGGAATACGCCTGGCGGGTGTCCCGCGGCGAGTCCACCCGCAACCTCGACGCCTTCGTGCATCTGACCCAGCGGCCTTCCGCGTAGCCGTACGACGGCAGGTCGGGGCAGGTCGGGGCCGGGCGCGGGGGAGGCCGGGGCAGGTCGGGGCAGGCCGGGGCCGGGCGCGGGGGAGCGGAGCACACCCTGCGACCACGGCCAGGTCCTGGACGCCTGGCGCCCCGTCACACCACCGGCTCGCCCGCCGCCGTCCCCGCCCCGGCCCCCGCTGCCGCCCCGGCCCCCGCCGCGGCCCCGGCCTCCCGTCCCCGCCGCACCGACGGTTCCACCGGCTCCGACGGCTCCACCGACTCCACCGACTCCTGCGTACCCATGGCCGGCCGCCCCGCGGCCACCGCCCCGGAGCCCTCCTGCTCCGGCAGGCCCCGCAGCAGCAGCCCGTACCCCACCGCCGCCAACGTGCCGACGGCCGCGCACCCGGCCCACAGCACATCGGCACCGTAGTGGTCGATCACCACGCCGCCGAGCAGAGGGGCCGTCAGGGAGGCGACGGACCAGGACAGGGAGTACATGCCCTGGTAGCGTCCGCGGCCGTGCAGCGGGGACAGACGCACCACCAGGCCCATCTGGGTGGGGGAGTTGATGATCTCGCCGAGGGTCCAGACGGCGACGGCGACCGCGTACATGGCGGCCGAACCGGCCAGCGCGGTCAGCCCGAAGCCGTAACCGGCGAGCAGGGCGGAGCCAATGAGCAGCATGGCCGGGCTGCGGTGTTCGATGAGGCGTGTCACGGGGAGCTGCAGCAGCACGACGAGGATCCCGTTGACCGCGATGACCATGCCGAAGTCGGTGCTGGAGAAGCCGTCCTGACCCATCGACACCGGCATTGAGACATAGGCCTGCTGGAAGAGCAGGGCGAGCAGCAGGTTGAGGCCGACGACGGTCATGAACCGGCCGTCGCGCAGGACGGTCAGCATGGAGACCGGCGCGGTGGCCGGGCCGGTGGCGTCGTCGTCCGGGCCGTCCGGGCCGTCCGGTGTACCCGCGGCGGGGCGTGATTCCGGGAGCTTCCAGAAGACGACCAGCGCACAGGCCAGGGCGAGCGTGGCCTCGCCCAGGAAGAGAGCCAAGTAGCCGTGTTCGGCGATGAGTCCGGCGGCGGTGGAGGAGATCGCGAAGCCGAGGTTGATCGCCCAGTAGTTCAGCGAGAAGGCGCGGACGCGGTCCTGGGGGCGACGATGTCCGCCATCATCGCCTGGACGGCGGGGCGGGAGGCGTTGGTCGCCATGCCGACCAGGCCCGCCACGGCCGCGACGGTGGGTGTGTAAGCGGTGGGTGTGTAAGTGGCGCGAGCGGCGATCGCACCCTACTGAGGGGCCCGCTTCGGCCGCCACCCAATTGACGGGAAGCGTCAATCATCGTGGGCGGTCCCAGGTCCTGGACCCGCTCAGGGGCCGGTCCGGATGTGGATTACGCTCGACGCCATGGCCGACGCACCGTACAAGCTGATCCTCCTCCGCCACGGCGAGAGCGAGTGGAACGCGAAGAACCTGTTCACCGGCTGGGTGGACGTCAACCTGAACGAGAAGGGCGAGAAGGAGGCAGTCCGCGGCGGAGAGCTGCTCAAGGACGCCGGCCTGCTCCCCGACGTAGTGCACACCTCCCTCCAGAAGCGCGCCATCCGCACCGCGCAGCTGGCCCTGGAGTCCGCCGACCGGCACTGGATCCCGGTCCACCGCAGCTGGCGGCTGAACGAGCGCCACTACGGCGCGCTGCAGGGCAAGGACAAGGCGCAGACGCTGGCCGAGTTCGGCGAGGAGCAGTTCATGCTCTGGCGCCGCTCGTACGACACCCCGCCGCCCGCCCTGGAGGACGGCAGCGAGTTCTCGCAGAGCGACGACCCGCGCTACGCGAGCATCCCGCCGGAGCTGCGCCCGCGGACCGAGTGCCTCAAGGACGTCGTCGTCCGCATGCTGCCGTACTGGTACGACGGCATCGTCCCGGACCTCCTCGCCGGCCGTACGGTCCTGGTCGCCGCGCACGGCAACAGCCTGCGCGCCCTGGTCAAGCACCTCGACGGCGTCTCCGACGAGGACATCGCCGGCCTGAACATCCCCACCGGCATCCCGCTCGCCTACGAGCTGGACGCCGACTTCCGCCCGGTCAACCCCGGCGGCACCTACCTCGACCCGGAGGCCGCCAAGGCCGCCATCGAGGCCGTGAAGAACCAGGGCAAGAAGAAGTAACCAGCCACGATCGAGCCCCCTACCTGCGGTTTCCCCGCGAGTAGGGGGCCTTTCGCTGTCCTGGGGCCGTCACTGGGCCGTCACTGGGCCGTCAGTGCGGAGTGGGGGAATCCCGGTGCCTGCCTCGAAGGGGCACCCGGCGGCCGTCGGGTCGGTGACCGTGAGGATGACCGGGCCGCCGGGCACCGGCCGGCTGCTGCTGCCGGGCATCCCGTAGCTCACGGACTGGTGACCCTGGTCGTGCAGCGTGAAACCGATGGTGTACGTACCGGGCGCGGTGCCCTGCGGCAGCTCGAAGTACTCGTTCAGCGGCCCGGAGAACGTGGTGGTGGTGGAGGCCGACACGTTGATCGTCAGCTTGATCTGCGTCCGGGTGTCGTTGGCCGCGACCGTGTCCGGAGTTGTCAGACGACAAAGCGGCATTTGCCCGCCGCTTCCCGCTCCGCTTCCTGCTTCCCGCTTCCCGGCACCGGCTGGCCAGGGCGCCTGACGAGGGCGCCGGCATCCGGCCGGGCCCGGGTGCGGCCGCTCACCGGGAGCGGAGTCGTGGGGGCGAAGCCTGCGGCGTCCGGAGGCAGCATGGAGGGAGGGGCGCAGGGGAGCGCCGGGGGTACTGATCATCTGCAACCGGAAGGATGAGCCCGATGCCCAAGTTCATGGACATCCATCACGGTATGAAGGGCCTCACGGCCGACCAGCTCAACGAGGCACACCGGGCCGACCTCGCCATTCAGGGCGACGAAGGCGTGACCTTCGAGCATGCCTGGGCCGACACCGAGTCCGGGGATGTGTTCTGTCTGTCGGAAGCGCCGTCGGCGGGAGCGGTGCAGCGCATCCACGAGCGCGCCGGCCACAAGGCGGACGAGATCCATCCGCTGTCGCTCATCGTGTGACCCGGCCCCGCCGCGGCGGCCCGTAAGGGGATACCCGCAGGTCAGGCATACGGCGGCGGCCCCGACCGGACGATTGTCCGGTCGGGGCCGCCGTGGCGCTGTGCCGTCGGGGTAGCTAGCAGCCGCCGCCGCATTGGCACGGTCCGCCCGACTGGCAGCCGCAGCTGCAGCCGGGGCCGCAGCCGCAGGCGCCGAGCAGGGGGAGCCGCGGGCGCTCGACGGCCGTCGGGTCGTCGTGGGCCGCGGGGTTGGGGGAGTCCGCCATGGGTGCCATGCATTGCCTCCTAGGGGTCACCTGCTGCCCATTGCAAGCCCGGGTGACGAGGCGCGTCAACGGCGCGTGGAAGCACACGTCAACGGCGCACGGTGGCGCATGGGGCGGACTCGCTCCCTCCGCCTGCCGGTGCCGCTATGCGCCCTCCACCGCCGTCGGCGGGGCGATCTCGTCGGCGTGCTCGCCGGTCACCAGGTAGACGACCCGCTTGGCGACGGAGACCGCGTGGTCCGCGAAGCGCTCGTAGTAGCGGCCCAGGAGGGTCACATCCACGGCCGTCTCGATGCCGTGCTTCCAGCGGTCGTCCATCAGGTGCTGGAAGAGCGTGCGGTGCATGGTGTCCATCGCGTCGTCGTCCTGCTCCAGCTGCAGCGCGAGGTCGACGTCCTTGGTGATGATGACCTCGGCGGCCTTGGCCATCAGGCGCTGCGCCAGCTGCCCCATCTCCAGGATGGTGGCGTGCAGGTCCTGCGGAACGGCCGTCTCCGGGAAGCGCAGCCGGGCCAGCTTGGCCACATGCTGGGCCAGGTCGCCGGAGCGCTCCAGGTCGGCGCTCATCCGCAGCGAGGTGACGACGATCCGCAGATCGGTGGCGACCGGCTGCTGCCGCGCCAGCAGGGCGATCGCCCGGGCCTCCAGGTCGCGCTGGAGGTCGTCGACCTTCTCGTCGGCGGCGATCACGTTCTCGGCCAGCTTGAGGTCCGCGTCGAGAATCGCCGTGGTGGCGCGCCCGATCGCGGAGCCGACGAGCCGGGCCATCTCGACCAGGCCCTCGCCGATCGAATCCAGCTCCTCGTGGTACGCGTCCCGCATCAGTGACCTTCTCTCGCTTCGATGTGGTGGTGTGGCGTGGGTGGGGGAGGTGGAACGGGGTGCAGGGTGACCTGTGCCCACGCTCTCACGGCCGGTGCCCGCGCGACCCGTACCCCGGAGAGGTCCTCCGCGGAGCCGGTACTCCGCGGTGCCGTGCTCCGGAGGGGCTCGCGCCCGCGGTCGCTCAGGGTGTCCGGTCGTGCGTCGGTGCGGAACCGGTCCGGCACCCGCACCGTCTGCGGCACCCGCAGGCTCACCCTGCGGGCACCGCGCGACCTGCGGTGCCACCGGGGGTGAACCGGCGCCGACGTGAAGGTGAACTCTGGGCGACGCATCCGCCGCCCCGGGACCGGTAGGCCGGTTCACCTGGCCGTGCGCCGGACCGGCAGGGTGCGCGGGCCGTTTTCCCTAGGGGCGTCCGGCAGGCGGCCGCACGCTCCGCACCGGCCTCCGGAGTGAACCCGCGCGGACGCCACGGTGAACTCTGGGCGACGGCTGTTCGAGCAGGGCCTCGCACGGCTGGGGAAGTGTCCGACCCGGCGCATAACCTGGAGTCATGAACGTGGATGCGGCCGTCGCCGCAGTGGCAGCGATCGCCGGGCTGTGCACCGGCGTCTTCGCCATGCTGGCGTTCCGCTGGAGCGAGCGCGACCAGGCCAAACCCACCCGCAGCTCGCTGCACACGGACGCCGTGCTGCCGCCCGGGGTCGACACCGTGCTCTCGGTGCTCCGCTCCTCCGCCGTGGTGCTCGACGAGGCCGACGCCGTCGTCAAGGCCAGCTCCGCCGCCTACGCCCTCGGGCTGGTCCGCGGCGGCAAGCTCGCCGTCGAGCCGATGATGCAGATGGCCCGCGACACCCGCAGGGACGGCGAGATACGCCAGGTCGAGCTGGATCTCCCGCGCCGCGGCACCGGCCGCGGCGAGGCCCTCGCGGTCTCCGCCAGAGTCGCCCCGCTCGGCTCCCGGCTCGTCCTGCTGCTGGTCGAGGACCTCACGGAAGCCCGCCGCATAGAGGCGGTCCGCCGCGACTTCGTGGCCAACGTCAGCCATGAGCTCAAGACGCCGGTCGGCGCCCTGTCGCTGCTCTCCGAGGCCGTGATGGACGCCAGCGACGACCCCGAGGCCGTCGAGCGCTTCGCCGGCCGGATGCAGAACGAGGCCACCCGCCTGACCAACCTCGTCCAGGAGCTCATCGACCTCTCCCGGGTGCAGAACGACAACCCGCTGGAGGACGCCGAGCCGGTCCGGGTCGACGAGCTGGTCGCCGAGGCGGTGGACCGCTGCCGCCAGCAGGCCGGTGCGAAGCAGATCACCATGGCCGCCGGCGGCACCGCCGACCTGCATGTCTGGGGCAATCGCGGCCAGCTCGCGGCGGCCCTGGGCAATCTCGTCGAGAACGCCGTCAACTACTCCCCGGCGCGCACCCGCGTCGGGATCGCCGGGCGCCATGTCTCCGCGCCCGGTGGCGACCTGATCGAGATCGCGGTGACCGACCAGGGCATCGGGATATCCGAAAAGGACCGGGACCGCGTCTTCGAGCGGTTCTACCGTGTGGACCCGGCGCGCTCGCGCGCCACCGGCGGGACCGGCCTCGGCCTCGCCATCGTCAAGCACGTGGCCGCCTCGCACGGCGGGGAGGTCACGGTGTGGAGCGCCGAGGGACAAGGCTCCACCTTCACCCTGCGTCTCCCGGAAGCCGGGGCCGTACGCGACCGCGAACGGCCCACCGACCTCACTGCGGAGGGCCTCGACGATGAGGACCGCCCGTACGAGACCTTCAACGATCCGCTCCCTGCTCACCCAGCCCCGGAGGTCCTTCCGTGACCCGAGTGCTTGTCGTCGAGGACGAGGAATCGTTCAGCGATGCACTGTCGTACATGCTTCGCAAGGAGGGCTTCGAGGTCGCCATCGCGGCTACGGGCCCTGACGGACTGGACGAGTTCGAGCGCAATGGCGCCGATCTCGTGCTGCTGGACCTGATGCTGCCCGGCCTGCCCGGCACCGAGGTCTGCCGCCAGCTGCGCGGCCGTTCCAACGTCCCGGTCATCATGGTGACCGCCAAGGACAGCGAGATCGACAAGGTCGTCGGCCTGGAAATAGGAGCCGACGACTACGTCACCAAGCCCTTCTCCTCGCGCGAACTGGTCGCCCGCATCCGCGCGGTGATGCGCCGCCGCGGCGAGCCGGAGGAGGTCGCCCCGCAGGCCCTGGAGGCCGGCCCGGTCCGGATGGACGTGGACCGCCATGTCGTCACGGTCGCCGGCGGCAAGGTCGACCTGCCCCTGAAGGAGTTCGACCTCCTGGAGATGCTGCTGCGCAACGCCGGCCGGGTGCTGACCCGGATGCAGCTCATCGACCGGGTCTGGGGCGCCGACTACGTGGGCGACACCAAGACCCTGGACGTGCACGTCAAGCGGCTGCGCGCCAAGATCGAGCCCGACCCGGGCGCGCCGCGCTACCTCGTCACGGTCCGCGGCCTGGGCTACAAGTTCGAGCCGTAAACCGGTCCGGGCAGCAGTCGTTGCGGCCGTGAGCCGCTCCGCAGCGCAGCGGTGAGCTGCCGTGCCCGGCTGCGGCAGTACGCGTCAGGGGCGCCCCTCCGGATCGGAGGGGCGCCCCTGACGCGTAGTGGTGACGGCGGCCGCCGTCGTGCCGCCGGCTCAGTGACCGGCGTGCGACCCCTCCGCCGGCTTGGTGCTACCGGACGGGGAGGCCGAATCCGACGGCTTGCCCGACTCCGAGGGCTTGCCGGAACCGGACGGCGACGGCGAGCCGGACGGCGACGGCACCTGCGAGGGCCCGTAGCCCTCGAAGTAGTTCTTCGCCGGGACGACAAAGGCGTTGATCTTCACCTGGCCGGTGGAGCTGAACTTGAAGGTCAGCGGCTGCGCGTTGCCGTCCTGTACGGCCTCACGGCCGCTGGCGAGGACGGCCGAGGGGTTGTCCTTGCCGCCGATCACGACGGAGCCGCCGGCGGGCACGGTGATCGCGCCCGCGCCGCGGCCGGCCGGCGAGAGCTTGGCCGTCTGGCCGGTGCCGTCGACGGAGACCGCGGTCAGCTTCTGGTCCTTGGCGCCGCTGTTGAACACCGTCGCGGAAACCACGGCCGGGCCCTTGGCGTTCAGCTCGGGCTGGGTGATGACGGTGGCGTTCTGAATCTTGATGTCGCCGACGGAGGTCGCGGCGTTGTCCGGCTTGACCTGCAGCGTCTGGGCGTCGTTCCCGGCCCCGCACGCGGACAGCGTGGCGATCGAGAGCGAAAGGACTGTGGCGGCGAGGACGCCGCGTCGAAGGCTGCGGCTCACGGCGGCGGCATCTCCTAGACGAGCTACGGCGGCCGAACGTTCGTGCCCGGTCGCGGATGGACGGCTGGGGCGGCGCTCCGTACGCGTCATGACGACGGGTGCGCAGGGCCGCCCTAAGGGTGTGTCAGCGCCGCTAGGTTACCGAGCCGCCCTCGCGCCGCCGCACCCGACCCGCCCCCAGCGCGATCAGCGGCCCGCCACCGCCGTCCGGGCGCCCTCCCACCGCCCCCGCCGCGCGGTCCGGAGGTACACCAGCGGGATGCGGAACGGACCGTGGAAGGGACGCAGAACCGGGCGGACTCAAGAACGTTCCTCAAGAACGGGCATGAATTTTCGGCAAGAGGCCGTTCGGGTGGCGAGCGGCTGGTTTCCTTCCGGGGAAAAGCAGTATTCGCAGAGAATGTGAAGGGCCCGCGGAATTGATCACACTGTTCGGCCGCCGGTTCGTGATCAATTCGAGAATCGGTCCCGAGAGGCCGATGAGCAGCCGAACGGAGTAGCGGAACTCGCTCGTGTGGATCCGTGCAAAACGGGACGTTCGGCCTGTCGATCATCGTGTTCCCGGTACGTGACGGGCATGTTTCCGCTCACCCGTGCAGCCCCTCCGACCTGCGAATACCCGCCTCCCGAGCCCCCTCGCAGCACGTTCCGGTCGCTGTTGTCAAGCCCCGAGATATGCCCTGACCTGCGAAAACGCCATTCAGAACGGCCCGTTCCCGTGTTAGCATGGATAGCCACGGAAGGGGTACCTGTCACATGACGTTCAAGGTTGGCGACACCGTGGTCTATCCCCATCACGGGGCCGCGCTGATCGAGGCCATCGAAACTCGCCAGATCAAAGGCGTGGACAAGACCTACTTGGTGCTGAAGGTCGCCCAGGGCGACTTGACTGTTCGTGTGCCAGCGGACAATGCGGAGTTCGTCGGCGTACGCGACGTGGTTGGTCAGGACGGGCTGGACCGGGTCTTCGAGGTGCTTCGTGCACCGTATGCCGAAGAGCCGACGAACTGGTCCCGTCGCTACAAGGCAAATCTCGAGAAGCTCGCTTCCGGCGATGTGATCAAGGTTGCCGAAGTGGTTCGCGACCTGTGGCGGCGCGAGCGTGAGCGCGGACTTTCCGCCGGTGAGAAGAGGATGCTCGCGAAGGCGCGCCAGATCCTGGTGAGCGAGCTCGCCCTCGCGGAGAACACCAACGAGGACAAGGCCGAGGCCCTGCTCGACGAGGTACTCGCGTCCTGACGACGCTGAAGCGTTGGCCATGTCCAGCGTTGGCGACATCCAGCGCAGTCAGATCCAACGCTGCCACATCCAACGCCGTCTGATTCAACGCAGCGACGACGTAGCAATGCCGCGGTGCCCGAGTGACGATCCACTCCCCAAGGGGAGCGGTCTGTTGCCGGGCGCTGCGGCATATCTGCGGGTGCTGCGACGGATCTACGGGGGGCGACCGGCTGGTATCGGCGAGAACCACCGCCCCCCTGTGACGTGCCGGGCCCGGGCAGCTGCCTCGACCGATGTCACGGAAGGGTCCGGTCAAGGCGTCGCGCCCGGCACTCCCCCCGTAGGGGGCACGCCCAGGCCATACCCACCTCTCCCGAGGAAACAAACCTGTCTGCGTCAATTCCGGGCTCGCCCCGGACTCCGGAGCCATCGATGTCAGATCCCTCCCGTCCGATCCGCACCGCCGCGGTGATTCCCGCCGCCGGCCGCGGTGTCCGGCTCGGTCCCGGCACCCCCAAGGCGCTGCGCACCCTGGGCGGCACTCCCATGCTGGTGCACGCCGTCCGCGCGATGGCCGCCTCACGTGCCGTCTCCCTGATCGTCGTGGTCGCCCCGCCCGACGGCGCCGCCGAGGTCAGCCGCCTGCTCGGCGAGCATCCCCTCCCCGAGCGCACCGACCTGCGGGTTGTTCCCGGCGGTGAGACCCGCCAGGAGTCCGTACAGCTCGGTCTGGCGGCGCTCCCGGACATCATCGACGTCGTGCTGGTGCATGACGCCGCGCGGCCGCTGGTCCCGGTCGACACGGTCGACGCAGTGGTCGCCGCCGTACGCGCCGGTGCGCCCGCCGTCGTCCCGGCGCTGCCGCTCGCCGACACCGTCAAGCAGGTCGATCCGCAGCCGCAGGGCGCCCCCGAGCCGGTGGTCGGCACCCCGGAGCGGGCCCTGCTGCGCGCCGTGCAGACCCCGCAGGGCTTCGACCTGGCGACCCTGCGCAAGGCGCATGACACCGTCGTCGAGGGCGAAGGCGCCACCGACGACGCCGGGCTGGTCGAACGGCTCGGTTCGCCGGTCGTGGTCGTCCCCGGCCACGAGGAGGCGTTCAAGGTGACCCGGCCGCTGGACCTGGTCCTGGCCGAGGCCGTACTCGCCCGCAGGAGGGCCACCGATGGCTATGTCTGAGCCGACCCCCGCCGGGCTCCCCGCCGCCCCTCTTCTCCCGCTCGTCGGCATCGGCACGGACGTGCACGCCTTCGAGCAGGGCCGTGAGCTGTGGTGCGCCGGGCTGCTCTGGGACGCCGCGGAGAGCGACGGATACGGCCTGGCCGGCCACAGCGACGGCGATGTGGTCGCCCATGCCGCCTGCGACGCGCTGTTCTCGGCGGCCGGCGTCGGCGACCTGGGTGCGCACTTCGGCACCGGCCGCCCCGAGTGGTCCGGCGCCTCCGGGGTGACGCTGCTGGCCGAGGCCGCGCGGATCGTGCGGGCCGAGGGACTCACCATCGGCAATGTCGCGGTGCAGGTCATCGGCGTGCGCCCGAAGGTCGGCAAGCGCCGGGACGAGGCCCAGAAGGCGCTGTCGGCGACCGTCGGCGCGCCGGTCTCGGTCTCCGGCACGACCTCGGACGGGCTGGGCCTGACGGGCCGCGCCGAGGGCCTGGCCGCGGTCGCCACGGCGATCGTCTTCCGTACGGCCTGACCGGGTCCTGCGCGGCCCGGCCGACGGACGCAGCGCCCGGCATTCCCCCGTATGGCGCGGGAATGCCGGGCGCCGCACGGGTGTTGGGGGGACCATCGGAGTACTCGTGTCCCTCGGAACGGCCCGCAGGAAGGACCCCTTGTGTCTGCCACCTTGTCCGACGACCTCAAGCAGCTCCTCGACAGCCCGGTCTTCGTGACCGTGACGACCGTCCAGCCCGACGGGAGTCCGCAGGCCTCCCCGGTCTGGGTGAAGCGGGACGGCGACGATCTGTTGTTCTCGACGACCGTCGGCCGCCGCAAGGAGAAGAACCTCCGGCGGGACCCCCGGGTCTCGGTCGTCGTCCAGCCCTTCGACGCGCCGTACACCTACGCCGAGGTCCGCGGCACCGCCTCGCTCAGCACCGCGGGCGGGCAGGAGCTGATCGACGAGCTGTCGCGGAAGTACACCGGCAAGCTGTACGCGGACTTCAACCCGGCGGGGGTCAACGACGATGAGCGGGTGGTGGTCCGGATCACCCCGCGCAAGGTGGTGGGCAGCATCTGACCAGGCCCGGGCCCACTCCAGGGAGGGCGACACTTCCGGCGAATCGGATGGTTGTGACAGATCTGTTTCCCCGTGGCCCAATGGGTCGCGGGGCACTCCCTCGTTCCGACTACCCTGGTTCCGTGACGATTCGCCTGTACGACACCAGCGCCCGGCAGATTCGCGATTTCACCCCGCTCGTGCCGGGCTGTGTCTCGATCTACCTGTGTGGCGCGACCGTGCAGGCCGCCCCGCACATCGGGCATATCAGGTCGGGACTGAACTTCGACATCATGCGCCGCTGGTTCGAGCACCGCGGCTACGACGTGACGTTCGTGCGCAATGTCACGGACATCGACGACAAGATCATCAAGAAGGCGGCCGAGCAGGGCCGCCCCTGGTGGTCGATCGGCTACGAGAACGAGGTCGCCTTCAACACGGCCTACGACGCCCTCGGCTGCCTGCGTCCCACCTACGAGCCGCGCGCCACCGGCCACATCCCCGAGATGATCGAGATGATGCGCGGCCTGATCGAGCGCGGCCACGCCTACGCCGCCGACGGCAACGTCTACTTCGACGTGAAGTCCTTCCCGGAGTATCTCCAGCTCTCCAACCAGGAGTTGGACAACCTCCGCCAGCCGTCCGGTGAGGGCGAGACCGGCAAGCGGGACCCGCGCGACTTCGCGATGTGGAAGGCGGCCAGGGAGGGCGAGCCCAGCTGGGAGACCCCCTGGGGCCGCGGCCGGCCCGGCTGGCACCTGGAGTGCTCGGCGATGGCCCACAAGTATCTGGGCTCCGCCTTCGACATCCACGGCGGCGGCGTCGACCTCGTCTTCCCGCACCACGAGAACGAGATCGCACAGGCCAAGGCGTACGGCGACGACTTCGCCCGGTACTGGTCGCACAACGCCTGGGTGACCATGAGCGGCGAGAAGATGTCCAAGTCGCTGGGCAACTCCGTGCTGGTCTCGGAGATGGTCAAGCGCTGGCGCCCGATCGTGCTGCGCTACTACCTGGGCACCCCGCACTACCGCTCGATGATCGAGTACAGCGAGGAAGCGCTGCGCGAGGCCGAGTCCGCGTTCGCGCGGATCGAGGGCTTCGTCCAGCGGGTCGTCGAGAAGGCCGGGGTCGTCGAGCCGGCGGACGAGGTGCCGCTGGCCTTCGCCGAGGCGATGGACGACGATCTGGGCGTCCCGCAGGCGCTGGCGATCGTGCACACCACCGTCCGCCAGGGCAACGCCGCACTGACCGCCGACGACAAGGAGTCGGCGGTGGCCCGGCTGGCCGAGCTGCGCGCCATGCTCGGCGTGCTCGGCCTGGACCCGCTCGACGAGCGCTGGTCCGGCGGCGGCAAGGACCGCGGTGAAGACCTCCACGGTGTGGTCGACTCCCTGGTCCGCCTGGTCCTCGAACAGCGCCAGGCCGCCCGCGCCCGCAAGGACTACGCCACCGCCGACGCCATCCGCGACCAGCTCCAGCAGTCCGGACTCGCGATCGAGGACACCCCCTCGGGCCCGCGCTGGTCGCTGTCCTGACCCCCGTCCCGCCCGTCGCCGGCCACCCGGATTCGCCCTTCCTGGTGGCCGCGGGCGACACTCAATCCATACGTACGTACCCACTCCACGTCGCGAGACGTCGAGAGCAGTGAAGAAACAGGTGACCCATGGCCGGCAACAGCCAGCGCAGGAACCGCCGCATGTCCAACAAGAAGGGCGCGCAGGTCGGCAGCGGCGGCAAGCGGCGCCGGGGCCTGGAGGGCAAGGGCCCGACCCCGCCCGCCTCCGCGCGCAAGGGACATGTCAAGAACCGCGCTGCCAACGCCAAGGCGAAGCAGGCCGCGGCGCGCCGCCCGGCCCCGCGGCGCGGCGGCGCCAAGGGCACCGCGGAGCTGGTCGTCGGCCGTAACCCGGTCTTCGAGGCGCTGCGCGACGGCGTGCCCGCGACGACCCTCTACGTCCAGCAGTTCATCGACACCGACGAGCGGGTGCGCGAGGCACTGCAGCTCGCCTCGGAGCGCGGCGACATCAATCTGATGGAGGCGCCGCGCCCCGAGCTGGACCGGATGACCAATGGCCTCAACCACCAGGGCATGGTCCTGCAGGTCCCGCCGTACGACTACGCGCACCCCGAGGACCTCGCCGCGGCCGCCTTCGACGACGGTGACGACCCGCTGATCGTCGCGCTCGACGGCGTCACCGACCCGCGCAACCTCGGCGCCGTGGTCCGTTCCGTGTGCGCCTTCGGCGGCCATGGCGTGGTCGTGCCGGAGCGCCGCGCGGCCGGTATGACGGCCGGTGCGTGGAAGACCTCGGCGGGCACCGCGGCCCGTACGCCGGTCGCCCGCGCCACCAACCTGACCCGGACCCTGGAGTCGTACCAGAAGGCCGGCCTCACGGTCGTCGGTCTGGCCGCGGACGGCGAGATGGAGCTCCAGGACGTCGAGGCGCTGGACGGCCCGGTCGTGATCGTCGTCGGCAGCGAGGGCAAGGGCCTGTCGCGGCTGGTCGGCGAGACCTGTGACGTCCGGGTGCGGATCCCGATGCCGGGCGGCGCGGAGTCGCTGAACGCGGGTGTCGCGGCCGGTGTCGTCCTGTGGGAGGCGGCCCGCCGCCGCGCCTGAGTCCGGATGCCCCGGGGCGGCCGGTGCGCCGCCGCGCCACCCCGGGGCAAGGCCTGACCCTCCGTACGCCTTCACCGGATCCCGTGATCTTTTGACGGGTCTCGGACAGATCGACCCGGTCAAGGCAGTGTCTTATACGCGAGTCACTCGGTTAGATGAGCGTGGACACCAGAACACCCCGCACGCCTACGGGGGGACGCTCGCCGGGCTTCGATGACGAGCCGGGCCTGAGCTCGGTCAAGGTGCCGTGCGATCCCGCGCAGGTCATCGTCAACCACGCCAGCTTCCGCGTACAGCTCGCCGCGCCCACGGCGGGCAACGCCATGGCCGACACCGCGCGCATCCCCGTCATCCGGGGCTTGGCCGCCGGTGCCAGACGCCGGGCGCCCGTGGTGTGGAGCGGCCGCACCGAACCGGGCGGCACGGCCGGCGCCACCACCCAACTCCTGCACGCGGTGCGCAACTCGGGCGTCGGCCTCGACGGCGGCGCCGAGGACGTCGGCACGACCCAGGTCCTGCCCCGGGTCCGCCTCGACGACGCGCCCCCCGCCCAGACCGTGATCGGCCAGCGCGGCCCCGCCGAATCCGACAAGCTGCTGCGCGGCGTACGCCCCGTGGGCAGCGCGTACGGCGACACCTACCGCGACGCCCCCTACCGGAACACCTCGTACGGCAGCCGCGGCCCGCTCGACGACGGCTATGACGACGACCGGTTCGAGGCACGGGACCACTACGACCCGGGCGGCAGGCGGCGCGGCCCCGACTCCGTCCGGCATGCGTACTACCCCGGCCGCCGGATGAACCTCGGTGTCGTCCTGCTGCCGCTGCGCATCTTCCTCGGTCTGATCTCCGTCTACGCCGGCATGGGCAAGCTCTGCGACCCCGTCTATTTCGACGGCGGTGAGCGGGGCTCCATGGTCAAGTGGCTGCAGTCGCTCGACCCCTGGGCGCTGGCCGTGCCGCTGCGCGACTTCGCCGTCTCGCACCCGGTCGGCGCCGGTCTGACCGTCGCCTTCCTGCAGGTCGTCGTCGGCGTCCTGACGATCTGCGGCCTGTGGCAGCGGGTCGCCGCGTCGATCGGCGCGCTGTTGTCCGCGGCGCTGCTGATGACCGTCAGCTGGCGCACGGTCCCCGCCTACGACGCCCCCGACATCATCTACCTCGCCGCCTGGAGCCCGCTGATCATCGCCGGCGCCCCGGTCTACTCCGTGGACGGGCGGCTGGCCGGCGAGGCCTGGCGGCGCCTCGGCCCCCGCGTCGAGGTGGCCGACCTGCGGCGCCGGGTGCTGCGCCGCGGCGCCGTGATGACGGCGATGGTGGCCGGGCTGACGCTGCTCATCGGCTCGCTGCTGGGCGGCGCCGTACGGTCCGCGACGGTAGCGACCGTACCCCGGCCCGGTGAGCCCGCGATCAACAACCTGCCCGGCTCCCCGCTGCCCCGCCCCGGCAAGCGCGCCACCCGGCCCGGCCACCGGCATACCGGCAGCGCCGCACCCCGCCCCGGAAAGCCTTCCGTGGGCGCCTCGCACAAGGCCCGCAAGCCGGGCACGCCGTCCGCCCCGGCCCCCGGTACCGGCCGGTCGACGGGCAGCAGCAGCGGCCTCGCGGAGCAGCCCGGCGCGACCACCAGCGCACCGCAGCAGACCGTGCCGACCCGGCGGGCGCCGGTACCGAGCCGGGTGCCGCCCTCGGCGGGCGGCACCGGCGGCGGCACCACCGGTACCGGCAGCACCGGCACCGGCAGTGGCAGCGGCGACTCCGGCCGCGACGCCCTGGGCGGCCTCCTCGGCTGACCCGCCGCCCCCGCACCCGTCCCCGATCGCCCCGATCTCCCCGTACGGCACTTCTGCACCGGCCGTCACGGGGAGGGAGGAGCGGTCGGGGACAGCCGTGTGCGGGGACTCCCGAGGACGGCTCCGGGAGGGTGGTCACGGCGGCGCGAGGGGCGTAGCGGGGGGGAGGGGGAGGCAGGGCGCTTCCCGGGCTTCCTGGGCTTCCGCCTGGGCCCTGCGCGCTCGCTCAGCCGCGCTCGCTCAACCGTGCCCGCTCAACGCCCTTGGGCGTTCAGCTCCTTGGCGGCCTCGGTGAGGTCCTTGGCGGTGTCGATGGCGCGCCAGTAGGCGCCCTGGGGGAGCGGGAAGCCGGCCAGCCGGCGT
Source organism: Streptomyces sp. NPDC048637 (assembly GCF_040650675.1). Classification (NCBI taxonomy): domain Bacteria; kingdom Bacillati; phylum Actinomycetota; class Actinomycetes; order Kitasatosporales; family Streptomycetaceae; genus Streptomyces; species Streptomyces sp. NPDC048637. The sequence goes on along the minus strand of NZ_JBEZHQ010000018.1, from coordinate 95,862 downwards.
TCGCGGGCGAGGCGCGGGAAGGTGGTGCGCTCATGGTCGCCGCGGTCGGGGAGCAGCCCCGTGAAGGCGGCGGAGAAGACATAGACGCCGGCGTTGATGAGATACGGCGAGGGCGGCGACTCGATGAAGTCCAGCACATGCCCGAACGCGTCGGTCTCCACGGCGCCCCAGGGGATGTGGGGGCGGGCCAGCGCGAGGGTGGCCTCGGCGGCGCGCTCGTGGTGGAAGGCGGCCATCTCACGGAGCGGGAAGCGGGTCCAGATGTCGCCGTTGGTGGCGTACCAGGGCTCGTCCGGGCGGGGGAGCGACCCGGCCGCGTACTTGAGGCCGCCACCGCGGCCCAGCGGTTCGGTCTCGACAACGGTCGTGACACGCAACGGGAGTTGGGTCCGGTCCAGCCAGTCCTGGAGTACTCCGGCGAGGTGCCCGCAGGAGATCACCACGTCCGTGACGCCTTCCTCGGCCAGCCAGTTCAGCTGATGGCCGATGATCGGGGTCCCGGTGCCGGGAATCTCGACCATCGGCTTGGGGCGGTCGTCGGTGTACGGGCGGAGACGTGAGCCCTGGCCGCCGGCCAGGACCACGGCCTGCGTGGGATAGGGATGCTGGGCACCTGTCATGGATCGCACCCTATGCGGTGCGAGCGGGGGTCACTGGGCGGCGGCGACGCCGGTGGCGAAGGAGGTGTCGCAGACCGGGCGGGAGAAGGCCTGGGCGCGGTGTGCGGCGCCGTACTTGGCGACCGCGGCACGGCCGAGGTCGCGGGCGATGGAGACGCAGTGCTTGGCCAGCGTGGGGCGCTTGGTGGTTGCTTCCTGGAGGTGGGTCAGGGCGATGCCCGGGTCCTTCTCCTGGAGCTCGACCAGGAGGCGCTTGCGCAGGGCCTCCTCGGGCGCGCGGGCGGTGGTCCTGGTGGCGGCCTTCCCGGAGGACGCGGTCAGCATCTGTGAGTCGGTGGCCGTCGACGCCCAGGGGACGGCGGTGACCGCGAGGGTCCCGGACAGCACGAGGACGACGGGAAGGACGAGGGCGAGAGTTCTGCCGATGTGGCGGGCTGCGGAGTTCACGGTCGCGATCGTAGCGAGGAGTGATGATTTGGCGACATTTGGTCACCTTATCGGGGGACGCAATGGCTCGTCGGTGCGGTTGTGATGTTGACGCACTGGTGTGGAAAGTCGGGTTATGTCCTGATGGTGGGTACTTGGCGCCGACGGAAACGCAGCGGCGGCGGTCCCGGGTGCTCCCCGGGGCCGCCGCCGCCCGCGCTCGCTCCTCAGCCTGTCTCAGTCGGTGAGGCGCTCCCCGGACGACGTCGAGAAGACATGCGTCTCGCCCGCCCGCGGCACGACGTGCAGCCGGCTGCCCTTCTCCGGGACCTGGCGGCCGTTGACCCGTACGACGAGATCCTTGACCTCGCCGCCGACCTCCGCGGTGCCGTACACATAGCCGTCCGCGCCGAGTTCCTCGACGACGTTGACCGTGACGGCCAGACCGGCCGGCGCGTCCGCGGACTCCTTGGACAGCGACTTCGCGGCGGCACCGTTCTGCTCGACGATGTCGAAGTGCTCGGGGCGCACGCCCACGGTCACCGTCCGGTCGCCCTTGTCGGCGGCCGTGGACAGTGCCTCACGGTTGACCGGGACGACGCTGTTGCCGAACTTCACACCGCCGTCGGTGATCGGCACCTCGACGAGGTTCATCGCGGGCGAGCCGATGAAGCCCGCCACGAACAGATTCGCCGGCCGGTCGTACATGCTCCGCGGCGAATCGATCTGCTGCAGCAGACCGTCCTTGAGCACGGCGACCCGGTCGCCCATCGTCATCGCCTCGACCTGGTCGTGCGTGACGTACACCGTCGTGATCCCGAGCCGGCGCTGCAGCCCCGCGATCTGCGTACGGGTCTGGACCCGCAGCTTGGCGTCCAGGTTGGACAGCGGCTCGTCCATCAGGAAGACCTGCGGCTCCCGGACGATCGCCCGGCCCATCGCGACCCGCTGCCGCTGACCGCCGGACAGCGCCTTGGGCTTGCGGGCGAGGTACTCCGTGAGGTCGAGGATCTTGGCAGCGTCCTCGACCTTCTGCCGGATCTCCGCCTTCGGCACACCGGCGATCTTGAGCGCGAAGCCCATGTTGTCGGCAACCGTCATGTGCGGATACAGCGCGTAGTTCTGGAACACCATGGCGATGTCCCGGTCCTTGGGCGGAAGGTGGGTGACATCGCGGTCCCCGATACGGATAGCGCCTCCGTCGACGTCCTCCAGCCCCGCGAGCATCCGCAGCGAGGTGGACTTGCCACATCCGGAGGGGCCGACCAGGACAAGAAATTCGCCGTCTTCGATGGCGATGTCCAGTTTGTCGACGGCGGGCTTGTCGGAACCCGGGTAGATACGGGTTGCCTGGTCATACGTGACCGTAGCCATGGTGAGAGTCCCTTCACCGGCAGGAACGTGCCGGACGATCCGAGTAAAAGGAGTGGTGTAGTCCACTGATATGGACTCTCCGTGACGCTACCCGCGGCGGACCCCGGTGTCAGTACCCCTGCAGTCACGAAATGGGAACCGGCATCCGGCGCGCCTGGGTACACTGCTTCACGCACGCCTCCTTAGCTCAGCTGGCCAGAGCACCGCTCTTGTAAAGCGAAGGTCGTCGGTTCGAATCCGACAGGGGGCTCTCAGCTTGAACAGGGAAGAAGCCCCAGGCCGGGTAGTGGCCTGGGGCTTCTGACATCTACGGATGACATCAACGGGGCGGTCGGATCGCCGTCAGCCGTGATCAGTTCCGGTCGAGTCGCCGTTTCAGGAGTCGGTCCATGTGGCTGATCGCTTCCCGTTGGGTGTCCTGGGCGACGTGGGTGTAGACGTCCATGGTCAGGCTGATCTGGCTGTGGCCGAGGATCTCCATCAGGACGCGCGGGGCGACGCCGGCCGCGGTCAGCAGGGTGGCGCAGCCGTGGCGGGCGTCGTGGAGACGGATCGGGCGGAGGCCGGCCGAGGTGGTGAGCCGGGAGAAGGAGCGGTTCAGGTTCCGCGGTTCGATCGGGCGGCCGGAGCGGGTTGTGAAGACGAGCCCGGTCGGGTCCAGCTTGGTGCCCCGTTTCTCTGAATCGTGGGCTTGGCGGAGGCGGTGCCAGCGCAGAGCGGCCAGGCAGATCAGCGGTAGCGGTACGGGGCGGATCTTCCCGGTCTTGGTGGTGTCCTGATACAGCTCGCCGCCGATGCGCTGCACCTGGTTGCTGATGCGGATCACGCGGCCGTCCAGGTCCACGTCCGACCAGCGCAGGCCGAGGACCTCACCGCGGCGGAGACCCATGGCGATGGCGAGTACGAAGGCCGCGTAGAGCGGATCGCGGCGGGCCTCTTCGAGGAACGCCAGCGTCTCGTCCAGCGACCAGGGTGTGGTCTCGCGGCTGACGACCTTGGGGGCCTCTACGAGCGAGGCGACGTTGCGGGTGACCAGCTCCTCCCGGGTCGCTGCTGTCAGGGCTGTACGGAGCACGCGGTGAGCTTCCTTGGCCGTCGCGGGGGAGGACTTGCGGGCGACGTCGGCGAGGAACACCCGGACGTGGCGGGGGCCGAGGGTCTCCAGCCGCTTCGTGCCGAGCAGCGGCACGAGGTAGAGCCGTACGTGCATCGCGTACTTGCTGAACGTGCTGCGCTTCCGGTTCGGCTTGATGACGTTGTCCAGCCAGTACGGCAGCCATTCGGCGAGCTTGGCCGAGCGGGTGGGGACGGGGACGCCGCTGTCGACCTTGGAGAGGAGTTCGCGGCGCTTGGCGTCGCACTCTGCCCAGGTCTTGCCGTAGGCGAACTTGCGGGCCCGGGTGCCGTCGGGCTGGAGGACGTAGACCGCGCACTGGTAGCGGCCGTCCTTGCGCTTGGTGATGGTGCCGGCGCCGTTGGGGTTGCGCTTGCGCTGCTGTGACATCAGGCGGCCTCCTCGATCCGGTCGCGGATGTAGTTCTGGAGTGCGTTCTCGGGGATGCGGCGGGCACGACCCTCGGTGATGGAGATGAGGCGCTTGGAGCGCATCAGGTCGTAGACCTTGGAGCGTCCGAACTTGAGCCGTGCCATGACCTCGGGCACGGTCAGCAGTTGGCCGGTGGGGGTGGTCATGTCCAGTCGTCTCCTTCTTCGGCTTGAAGTTCGGCGCGTGCTTCGCGAGCGGTGTCGCGGTTGGTCTGTATGTCGCGGGCGATGGTGTCGGCGAGGGCGGATTCGCCGGGGGTGTGGCCGTGGCCGGTGTACTGCCAGTCGGTCAGGACGAGGACGGTGTCCGGCTCCGGGGGTTCGAGGCCGAGGGCTTCGCGTTCCTGGGCGGCGCGGAAGTCGGCGCGGGCCGCGCGCAGCTCGCCGAGGGTGGTCGAGTAGCGGCGGGACTTGGAGGAGAAGTGGCCGCGGAAACCGAGCATGTGGGCCCAGGCCCAGAGGCGGCGGTCTGGGTAGAGCGGGTCCAGGGTTTTGCACGCGGCGATCAGGCGTCGGGTGTGGTCGGGGACCTGGTGGCGGTCCAGTTCCGCGAGTTCGCCGATGCGCCGGTCGATAGTGCCGGTGGTCTCGGCGGCCTTGGTCGCGTACTTCGCCACGTAGGAGGCCACCGCCTGTTCGGTGATGTCGGAGCCGTCGCCGAACGCCTTGACCGGCCGCACGTCCAGCTGCGTGCCCCAGCGGAAGGTCCGGGCGGGTTGATCCCCGGCTGCTGGCGCCGTGACCGAGGTGTAGGAGTGTGCGGCGGCGGCGTGGATCGCATCGGTCAGCAGGTCGACGCTCGCCCAGGACGGCGGCGGTGTTCCGGGCCCGTCCGGCCCGTCGATCCGGATCACCGCGTGGAAGTGGAGGGCGCCGCGCTTCTGGAACTCGGCGACCTTGCCGTAGGAGAGGCGGGCGGATTCCTTGAGGTTGCGTTGGGTGATGCCGGCGCGGGTGGCCAGTTCGCGGCGGAGGCGGGTGGTGAATCGTTGCCAGAGGTCGCCCGCGTGGTTGTTGAACAGGACGGCGGCGGCGTAGTCGTACGTCTCGGGGGCCAGGGCGGTGCCGAGCGCCGGATCGTCCGTGTGGTGCTGTGTGCCGCAGCGGCAGGCGCCTTGGTCGGGTCGGTTGTGGACGGGGCCGAAGGAGGGCGCGGTGAGGGTGGTGAAGACGCGGGGGTGGTCGCGGACGGTGGCGGGGATGTCGCGGCGGCCGTCTCCGGCGAGGCCGGCGCGGATGAGGTGGTAGGTGTCCCCGGCGTAGGTCCAGGCGCAGGCGGGGCAGCGGGAGGCGCGGCGGTTGCCGCAAGCGAGGCGGAGTCGTCCGCCAGGTTCGGACGCGGTCGAGTAGTGGTGCAGGGTCTCGCCCGACGTGCGGTCCTTGGTGAGGGTCCAGCCGGTGAGGTGGATCGGGTCGGAGCAGCCGCCGGTGCGGTGGATCTGGTCTGCCCAACGGTCGTAGTCGGGGGCCGAAGCCACCCTCAGCAGGTCGCCGAGGGTCGTCGGGTCGAGGAGCGCGTCAGGCACGGGCGACCTCCCGCGTACGCGGGTGCGGTCGGTCATGATGGGGGTTCCTTCCGGATCTTTGGTTCGGGCAGGAGCACGGCTCCCGGGCGGCGGAGGCTTGGCGGTTGAGGCCGCCCGGGGGCCGGTCAGCGGTGTGTGCGCCCGTGGGCGAGCAGGGAGCGGAGGACGACCGCGCAGACGGCGACGGACACCCCGCTGATGGCGACCGCCAGGAGCATCGAGACCAGGACGGCGCCGACGACCAGGACCACGGCCGTGCCGCCGCCGACGAGGGCGAGCGCGGTGCCGGGCGTGAGTTGAACCGCGGGTCGGGTCGAGGGCTGAGCGACCGGGGCCAGCAGCGGGGTGTGCTGCACGGTGGCGATCGGTTCGACGGCGGACGGGGTGACGAGTCCGGTGGGCGTCGGGTTGGTCGGGACCTTGGGACGGAACATGGTGGTTCTCCCTTCTGCGGTTGTTACTTGACGGCGGTGTCGATGGCGGAGGCCAGGAAGCTGTCGGCGAGGAGGTAGCCGCCGAGGAGGAACACGGCCACGAGCCACCAGGGCGGGCGGATGAGCTTGATGCCGAGGTAGCCGACGGCGATCAGGGCGAGCCAGAGCGGGACGTCCATGGGTGTCTCCTCAGTTGGTCAGCGGACCGTGCAGCGGTGGGTGCGGGCGGCGAGCTGAGCGGCCGAGCGGCTGGAGAAGTCGGCGGACCAGCCGCAGCGGTCGGCGGTGCAGACGGCGGCGTGCTGGGTATGGCCGTAGCGGTCGCGGTAGGTGCCGATCTGTACGGGGCCGATCCGCATGACGGAGTGGAAGTGGTCGCGGGCAGGCATGTCAGCTGCTCTCCGTTCGGGTGGTCGTCGGGTCGGGGTAGGCGGCGCGGATACCGGCCGCGGTGGCCGGGTCGGCGGTGCGCTGGACGGCTTCCTCGGCGAGCAGGTGGGCGAGGTAGGGCCGGTTGGCGGCGGTCATCTCGCGGGCGCTGTCGAGGTAGTCCGTGGCGGTCAGGTCGGCAGGGTCACGGGTCACGGCAGTTCTCCCTTCCTGGTCAGGTGAGTTGGACGGCGATGGAGTCGGCGAGCTGGGGCGGGACGCCGAGGCGGGCCCGCAGGGTGTCGGTGTCGATCTGTTCTCCGGTCCGGGCGTGGTGCTCGTCGGCGACCTTGCGGGCGTGAGCGACGAGCGCGGCTGGGACGGGCGCAGGTGCGGGTGCAGGCCGGGATGGTTCGGTGTGTGGCTCAGCTGCGGGGAGGTCGATGGCCTCCAACTCGGGTTGCATAGCCGGAGGTTCAGTGGCGGCGACCGGATCTGGTACCGGAGCAGAGGCGGGCGCCGGAGCCCTGTCGGCCAGCGCGGCGGGATCGGCGGCTACGTCCGCACTCCGCGTATGGGCCAGCAGCGTCCCGCCGAGGAAGGCCAGCGCCGGCCACCCGGCGATGCCGAAGCGGAGCCAGGCGGGCGGGTGCTGGAGGTCGAGGAATCCGGCAGTCGCGACGTTGGCACCGAGCGAGGCCACCAGGGCAATCACGAACCAGCACCAGGCGAGCCGGGACGGCCCGTCATTGCGGAGCCGCCGCCAGGCCGCGACCAGCAGCAGGTCGACGCTGATCGGGTAGGCCCACGCCTTCCAGCCGCACTGCCCGGCAGCGGCGGCCAGGTCGTGGAGGTGGGCGAAGGAGAGCGCTCCGGCGATGACGGCTTGTACGAGAACGGCGTCCGGGCGGATGCGTCCCATGACGGTTCTCCTTCCGGGATCTGGCATGGAGGGGGTAGGGACCTGGCGCGTTGAGGTGGCGCCGACCTTGGAGCGGGGGATCAAGCAGTCGCGCTGGAGGCCTTGTTGAGTGGCGCAGTGTCGGAGGCCGACGAGGCGACGGCAGGCCGGAAGGGCGCGAGCGCGGGCACGTTCGGCGTGCGGTCAGCGTGCTTGTTGCAGAGGTTGACCGCTTCGCGCAGCGAGGTGTGCGGGGCGCGGATGCGTGACCAGCCACCGGTCGAATCACCGGCGACCGCGACGCCCGGGGCGTTGGCGGGTATCTGGATGGCGGCCAGTGCGGCCTCAGGGGAGATGTCGCCGAAGGCCATGTTGGCGCTGGTCTCGTCGTTGACGCGGTGCACGGTACGGCCGGTGAGCTGGGCCCGAAGCATCGTGATGCCCTTGCCGAGTTCGGAGCCGAAGCGCTGGCCGCAGATCTCCAGGTAGATGCCAGCGGCGCGGCCGAGCTGCGCCAGACGAACGAGCGCGGTGATGATCCGGTCTCGGCGCTTCTCTTCCTCCTTGGAGGCGAAGAGCGCGAGTTCGGACACCTCGTCCACCAGGACCACGACGGGCGTGGGACGCAAGTCTTCGGCCAGGTCCCAGATGTCGGCGGCGATCTCCGCGTCGGGGACGTTCACACTGATGCGCTGTTGTTCGCGGACGAGTTGGTAGACGGACTCCATGTGTGACACCAGTGCTTCGAGCAGCTCGAGAGCGGTGTCCTGGTCGTCGGCGAGGGCGGAGAAGCGGCGAGCGAGCGGGAACAGCTCGACTCCCTGCTTGCAGTCGATGCCGACGAGCGCGACATCTTGAGCGGCGAGGCCGGCCACCAGATTGCGTTGGTAGACGGACTTGCCCGACTCGGTGGCCCCGAGTGTGAGTCCGTGCGGGATGGTCCGGTAGTCGCGGTAGTGGACCGATCCGTCCTCGCGCAGTGCGACGGGCACACGCATCGGAGCGTGGTCGATCTTGGTGGGCAGCTGTACGCGCTTGAGCACGTCGTAGCCGGTCATCCGCAGTTCGACGACGCCGGAGCGGATCTCCCGGGCTATGACGCCGTACATCCCGAAGGAGTGCCGCAGCCGATCAGTGGCGGCGGAGACATCGAAGGCGTCCTGGCCGGGGCGGAGCTTGAGCCGCAGGACCAAGCCGGTGCGGGTTGGCCGGAGACGGAGGATGCGCGGGGCGCGCGGCTCGGGAGCCGGTCGGTAGGTCATGCGGGCGAGTGCGAGCCGCCAGCGCGCGGGCGGGACCGTCAGTCCGCAGGCGTCCATGACCGAGGCGTACCGGACTAAGACCCGCAGCACGGCGAAGGTGATCCCGAAGGCCATCCAGTACCAGGCGGGACGCCGCCACCGCAGTACGAGAGCGGTGGCGACGACCAGCAGTAGTACGACCGAGAGGCGGGCCATGATCAGGCCGCCTCAGCCTGCGAGCCGCCGGCGGCGAGTGAGGTGACCGCCACGGCGCGGAAGGCGATGCCGTGCCGCTTCTGCCCGTTGAACTCGTTCTCCCAGGGCCGGGCAATCAGGCCGGTCAGCGCCACCGGAGTGCCCATGCCCAGCTCACCGGAGACCCCGCTCTCAGGGACCGTGACGGACAGGATCTCCACCGCGTCGTTAGCGGCGAACATCACGTCCACGGTCATCAGCTTCGCCCCGGTCTCGACGTCGAGAGCGACCTCACCGGTACGGCGGTCCTTGACCTTGATCTGCGGCTGCTTCGCGACCATCACGGTCGCGGCGGAGGTGTCGACGGGGATCTGACGCATTACGGATCACTCCTCTATACATGCTGAACTCCGTCACTCATGTACATGAGTGACATGAAGAAGAGTGCCTGACTCCTGTACATGAGTCAACCCGCCGCGACAAAGAAGTCGGGGCGGGTTGAGGAGAGTTGAGCGGGCGTCAGTCCGTAGCGGGGATGCGGTAGCTGAACACGAACTGGTCAGCGGCCATGAGGGTGTCGCAGACCTCCACCACACGGCCCTCGGTCGTCAGCGCCTCACGGACCAGATGCACGACAGGGGCACCAGGACTGAGCGCCAGCTCGGACGCTTCAGCCTTGGAGGCCGACCGGGCCTGCAAGGTCTCGACGAACTCGGCGAACTCATGCCCGTGGTCTTCGAGTCGGGCGTAGATGCCGCCACCGCCGGGATTCTCGGCGAAGAGTTCGGGGATGTCCTTCACGACGTCCCAGGGCAGGTACGAGCTGGCCGTCTCGACCGGCGTGCCGTTACGGAAGTAGAGCCGCCGGCGGGCGAGGACCTGAGTGCCGGGCTCGACCCCGAGGCGATCGGCCACGTCCTCCGGGGCCGCCATGGGGCCGATGTACAGAACGCTGACCTTGGCCGTGGCTCCGGACTGCGCGGACTCCGCCAGATACGCGGCCTTGCCGCCCTGCCGGTGTGAGCGACGGAAGCGGTCGGAAGAGCGGTGCCGTACCGGCGGCCGGTCCTTCACGATCGAGCCCTTGCCGTGGCGGGTCTCCACCAGGCCGCTCGCCCGGACCTCCACCATCGCCTTACGGATCGTGCCGCCCGAGACGCCGTAGCGTTCGACCAGCTCGGATTCACTCGGCACCATCTCGCCGGGCCTGAGGACCCCAGCCCTGATCTGCTGCACGATGTCGTCGGCGATCTGAACGTATCGAGGTACGGCCCTATCCCCTCCTACCGCGGTTCCCATAGTTCTTCCCATCCTCCTATGCTCCTGTACATGAGTAACAGCGCCCCGGAAGCCCAGTCAACGCCACTGCACTCCGTGTCCGTGGCCGGAGTAGTGGTCCGCGAGGACGGCAAGCTCCTGACAATCCGGCGGGCCGACAACGGCGCTTGGGAGCTCCCGGGCGGGGTGCTCGAACTCGAAGAGACCCCGGAGGCCGGCGTACGGCGCGAGGTCTGGGAAGAAACGGGCATCCACGTCGAGGTGGACGAGCTCACCGGGGTCTACAAGAACACGGCACGAGGCATCGTCGCCCTGGTCTTCCGCTGCAAGCCGGCGGGAGGCGAGGAGCGCACCTCCGGCGAGTCGACGGCGGTCACCTGGTTCACGCCCGAGGAGGTGGCGGAGTCCATGTCCGAGGTCTACTCGATCCGGCTCCTTGACGCCTTGGATGGGGCAGGCCCTCACGTACGGAGCCATGACGGCAAGCGGTTGACGCCGACGCGATAGAACTTTCTCTACTTCATCAAGCCCCGCCCTTCGGCCGGGGAGAAGGGCGGAAGGTGGGGGGAGGGGAGCACTCCGGGAGCTCTCGCGGGTGGTGCCGTTCCCTCGCCGGGTCTCCGGGAGCCGGTCGCGCGGTATCTGCCCACAGAGCCCGTGGAGTGCCGATCGAGGCCAGCAGCCGCCATGTGCCCCGTTGGGCAGCGTCTCGCGGCCCGGCCCCGCGGGAGGGCTTGCGGCTTGTGGCTCCGGCCTTGTGGGTGCTCTTGCCGTTGGCCTCCGGCGCGCAGGCCAACGGCTTTGCCAGCCGCCGCTACGAATCACACCCCACCGGCCCGCCACGCGGGCCGGCGCGGGCTCGGGGACTGGGGCGACGCTCCTGCCTGCGGCCCGCTCCGCCCCGCCCCCGGCCCCGCGCCACCACAGTTGCCACGGGGTGATCCGCTAGACGCTTTGTCCCGCCCAAAAGCAGCGCCGGACCGAGCACCCCACCGGTCAACACCACCGCCGGCCCCATCCAGCAGGCTCGGCCGCAGCCACCCAGCCTGAGGACAAGCTGAGCAGCCACTCAGGCGCCCCGTGGCTCAGGAGCAGGTCCAGTCGGGGAGCCCCGAGGGCGGCGATGAAGTGGGTGGTGAGGGTGAGGAGGGCGGTACGAGTCAAAGAGGTGCCTCCGGCGGGGGCCTCTGACTCTGGGATGGCGGGGGCACCGTCGGCGGGTGCGGGTCGGATGCGGTGAAGGTGGGTGGCTGCCATCCCGTCTGCCGTCATCCCAGGCAGAGCCGAGCAGCCTTGGTTCCTGGTGTCCAGGTCGTTCGTACAGTGGCGCGCTCCACCTGGACACCAGGAACCAAGCCCGCTCCACGGAGTGTGGGACGACGGCAGAAGGGATGGCAGCAGGCGGGGGTTTCAGGGCGGAAGCGGTGAGCGGTTTACATGGTGGGCGCGCTGCCGACCGTGCCATAGGTCTTGGTTCCGTCGCCAAGAGCTGGCTACGGGAGGATTGGGGGTAGCGGGGCCGAGCGCTCCGGGCACGCAGGCCGGCATGGGCGGGCCGCCGTGCCGCCACCGTCACGGATGCGGAAGCGTGAGCGGACCGGAACCTGATCTATGGCTTAGGGGGAGCAGCTGCTGCCGCGATATGGCCAAGCCCGTCATGGGCGCTCCGCTCACTGACCCAGGTCTGGGCCCGTTGCGTTCACATAGATGGCCCGAATGCGTTCCGCTATGGATTCGGTGGCTGTCTTGTGCAGCGCCATGACCTCCGCATACGCCTTGCGGCGCCACTCCGAGCCGCTATCGCGGAAGTGCGATTCGAGCACCATAGTCGTGGTTGCTCTGTGCAAGCTCTCCACTATCTGACGGCGTTCGTCGTCGAGCACCAAGCTGGTGAGCGCCGCCACCTTGCCGTTTGCCTCGGTGAATTTCCCATCCTGTTCGCTTCGGTCTTCTGAACGATGCTCGACGTAATTGATAGACGCACCAACGAGATCTGTGAGCTGAGTGTGCAGGTCCCCGAGGTGGGTGAGTTCGAACTCCTCTCGGCGGTCCAGTCTCTGGCGTGCGCGCTCCAAAGCATGAGCACGTTGCTCCCGTTGAAGCTGTGCATCATCGCGTCGACGGTCATTCAATTGAGTCAGCCAAGCGCCAAGCACCAGTGAGACTACGGGCAGTACCGCAGTGACGGTCCACTTCCAGTCCATGAAAGCGAAGACTACGGCTCCGCCCATGGCTTCACCCTGGTTCCGGGGACTCGTTCGCAACGAGCAGCAGCAAGCGCCCTGCCTGGGCCGGCTCCGGGCCGTGCGGGGGCGCGCAGCGATGACCAATGATGACAGTCGATGACCACTCAATCGCAGGCCAGAGAGGCAAGCGTTGGCTCATACGCTTGCCACTGGACCGGTGCGTCATTTTCGGATTCTGAGTGAAACTGCTGCCACCCTTGACTCGACCATCGAGACTCCACTGCCCGCGTTGACGAAGCAGCAGCAATCAGGTACATCCTCGGATTTTGTCTTGCTTGCGCGTCGCCCATCTGGAGATGTCTGTTGCCGTCTCGCTGGCATCCGGCGGAGGTGATTTAAGGAATACCAGCCCTGCCGGATATGGGCGAGACCAGAACCCTGAGTCCAGTTGAAATACGAAAGTCCCCTTGTTGATGTTTTTAATCAACACCTGCCATCCGTCACGGATGGCAAATTTCACCCGCTCACAGTGGGGCAAACTTCCAACGTTCATGTACTGCTCGACCCGTGAGGTAGGGCTACGTGTTGCGCGAAGTAGAATTAGCCCGTTGTGCAATGGGCCATCGGATCGGTTTTCAATGATCAATTGCCTCAGATTGGTTGGATTGTCAACAGACCATGAAATCCTTGCGGCAGTACCCAAGGCCGCAAGGCTTGCGATCTTCTCTTGGGACTCCGTCAGCCTTCCATCAAATCCTGTTTGCCTCTTCTGGAAGGTCTCCTGCTTCTCTTGTGCGTCATCCTGGTCAATGCTGTTGGAGATGCCTAGCCCGAGCGTTGTCAGGACTCCCGCCGCAGTAAGTCCTGCCATGATCCAATATTCCTTGTCCATGGCTCTCCTGGAGGGTTAGAAATCGGTATCACGCGTCCCCTGTTGTTCCATTCATACCCATACCACCGAGACGGCACGGCTGCCGCATTTGCAAGTTGGCAGGGGGCCGACTGGGTGCTTTGGCCGCCCAGGGTGGTCTTGAAGCGGCAGGTGCTTGAGGTGCCCGGGGTGCCGCAACCGCACCAGGTCGAGCGAGGAATCACGGGGTACAGCAGCAAACGGCGGCTAAGCTCCAAGCGCATGCCTGCGGTCCGGAAACCGCAACTCGTGAGGCATCCTGCCCAACCTCGTTTTTCGGGGTCGTGCTGGTTCCCTGTACAGCACCTGAATACAGCAACCGGCCCGACCCTCGATGGCTACCAGCGGCCAACTGATCTGCTCCGTAGCCCCCAGCAACCTCCCTGCCGGTAGTTCGCAACGAGGTGCTGTCGTGCCCGCTGCGGGCCCCAAGGGCCGATAAACCACGGGCAATTCGGATGCGCAACGGGATTTGCGTTATTGGGTACTTAGGTCACTATTCCGGCAGGCCAGGGCGTCGATTGTCGGCCGATCACTACGTGGTTCTCAAGCTGATGCCTTATTGCTCCACACAGGCCATGACTCGCGGATCCCGCGCGATCTCAGCGGGAAGTTGGGTGGCCTGGCTAAGACGTCGTCTCATTTGGCGGGTTGAGTAGTCTGAGCTGTGTGGTGATGGTTGAGCGCTTGGTGCCGGATGAGTTGTGGGAGCTGTTCCAGCGGGTGGTACCGCCTGCTCCGGCACGACCGCAGGGCGGTGGCCGACGCCGGTATGGGGACCGTGAAGTGCTGGCCGCGATCGTCTTCGTGGCCACGACGGGCTGCACCTGGCGGCAGATGCCTCCGGTCTTCGGGCCGTCAGGGCCGACCGCGCACCGGCGTTTCACCGAGTGGAGTGTCGCCCGGGTCTGGGCCAAGTTGCACCGCGTCGTCCTCGACGAACTGGGCTCGCGTGGCGGCCTGGACTGGTCGCGCTGCGCGATCGACTCGGTGAACATGCGAGCCCTGAAAGGGGGGACCTGACAGGTCCGAATCCTGTCGACCGGGGCAAGAAAGGCTCGAAGATCCACTTGATCACCGAGCGGACCGGTCTGCCCATCTCTGTCGGGATCTCCGGCGCGAACCTCCACGACAGCCAGGCGCTTGAGCCGCTGGTGCGCGGCATTCCTCCAATCCGATCCCGCCGTGGCCCGCGACGCCGGCGGCCTACCAAGCTCCACGCGGACAAGGGATACGACTACGACCACCTGCGCCGATGGCTCCGCTCACGCGGCATCCGCCACCGCATCGCCCGCAGAGGCGTCGAATCCTCCACGAGGCTTGGCCGGTATCGCTGGACGATCGAGCGCACGATGTCCTGGCTGGGCGGCTGCCGCCGCCTGCACCGCCGCTACGAGCGCAAGGCCGAACACTTCCTGGCCTTCACCGCCATCGCCTGCACCCTCATCTGCTACCGCAGGCTGGCGGCCTGACGGGCGGCGCCGCAGGTGGGACGATCCACAGCGTGATCGGATGGATGCACCACACCCCGCGCTGGACGGTCATATCGGTCTGCGTCATCGCAGCCGTCCTGCTCTTCGTCGGCGCTTCCGCGCACGTCACCGACCTCCTCAGCCACGGTCTGCACCCCTACGCCTGGGCACCGGGCTGGCTCAACCTCTACTGGTCGTCGCTGGCGCTCTTCGACACGCTCGCCGCCGTGCTCCTGATCCGGGGCAAACGCCGGGGAACCGACCTCGCCTGCGTCATCATGGCTACCGACCTCGCCGCCAACTGGTACGCGGTCTACGGCATCCAGCACAGCAGCCTCGCCACTCAGGCAAGCCTTCAACGACTGGCCGTCTTCGCCGCACTCGTCCTGGGAACGGCACCGTTCACCCGGCGGCACCTCACCAATTGATGAGGGCGCAGGCGATGCTGGTGAAGGCGAGGAAGTGCTCGGCTTTGCGCTCGTAGCGGCGGTGCAGTCTCGGTGAGGGGTCCTCTCACGAACCAAAGGCGGAGCATCTAGTGGTGAGGCGGCTTGTCAGGGTCAGTGATGTCAGGAAAGCGTCGCTGTGGCGTGGCGTGATGTGGTGGAGTGAACTGCGCGTTGTGTTCCCTGGCAGCCCTGCTAGCGCCCGATTTGCGAACAAACTCGCCACTGATGACGGTGTCGTCTTCCCTGCAAAAGGCTTCCCATACGGGTCCATGGTGGGTTCCTGCTGGGTGTTGCTGCTCGCTAGGTTTCGTCATCGAGGATCAGCCCCTGCCGATATGCATGGTCGAGATGCACTGAAGTAGTCCCAGTGCTTATCGCCCCTTGCTTTAGCTTCAGTGTGCGAGCGTCGGGGTTGACTCGCCACTGGGCGGGACGGTTCATCGAGGCGCGGCTATACACGAGGCCGAAGGCGATACGTCGGCCCCGTGCCTGTCCGAGAGCGACCGTGCCGACGCCGACCGCCCCCTGAGATCCCCACGCCAGTGGGCTACCGGAGAGGCCAAATGAGATGACGTCTAAGGCGAGCCGCTACTACTTGCTCCAACGTAAGACCCGTGGCCGTACGGAGATCTGCACCGTACAGTAAGGCGCCAGTGAGGTCTGTCCCGTCGAACCGGGCCCCAGTGCAGTTAGCCCCGGCGAGAGTGGTGCATGTGAGGTCCGCTCCGTCGAACAGGGCACCCGTAAGATCTGCGTCCAGAAGTGCGGCGCGAGTGAGATTCGCTCCCAGAAACCAGGCTCCGGTCAGATTCGCCCCCACGTAGCTAACGTTCGTGAGATTTGCCCCGTGGAACATAGCTCCAGCGAGGTCTGCCTCATCAAAGGTGGCACCTTCAAAGTGCAGGGCAGACAGGTCGAGCTTCTGACACGGGCTGATGTGTTTGCGGACTTCTGGTCGGCTTAGAACGCGCAGGGCGCAAGCCACGTCAGCCTCTGGGCGGTCAGGAAGTGATGCCGAAGATGCAGCAGGTCTTGATCTACGGTGCGCAGCCTGGCGGGCAACGCTGATGCGACCGCGTCGGCCCGCAGTTGACGTTGCTTCTTGATGGCCAGGGGCACGGCGGCGGACAAATACGTTGAGTACTTGCACCGCGTGGGCAGTCTGATCGGGAGCATCTTGAACGATCTGCTCCATAGCCAGGACACCGCCGATGCGGACGTACAACTCCTCGGAGCCGAGGCGTTCCAAGGCTTTGATGAAGCGGTCGGTGACCTGTCCACGATGAGTCAGTCTGTAGTTGACCGCGGTGAACAGCAGGGCGATGCTTGCCCCCAGGACAGCGAGCAACTGCACCACAGAGGTACGAAACCCAGTGACCAAGGCAGCCGAGCCCGAGCGTAGATCCTTCGCGCTCAGGTAGTCACCGTCCAACCACCAGGGGCCTCGCCATACCAGCAACACCGCACCGCAAGCGACCGCTACAGCCCCCAAGAACAGCATCATTTGTCGTGTGCGCATGCTTCATCTCAGCGCAACAGAGCCAGCCAGGCAGCAGAACGTCCATTCCGGGGCTACGCAACGCTGGCCGCGAGTTGCTTGCCGACGACGACTGGAGATTCTTCGCATAGGTCTAGTCCGGAGTCGTTTCGGATGCGTGTCGAGTTGGCGCGTGAGAAACATGCCACGCAGCTAAAAGCCCAGCTCAGAGGTCACCGATGGGCTACTCGGCAGGGTGCCTTCTAAAGTCCACGTCCGGTGTTCTGCCGTTTCGCTGCGGAAGAAGCATTCGCGCCGGGTGGCCGGATCGCTCCCTTGTCGGTACCTCGTGCACCTGTCACACAGTTCAGAGGCGGGGTGACAGGGGGAGGGGGACTCTGCATGTCTGTGGTGGGTGGTAGTCGCGAGCCGTCGGACTGGGCCGTGACGCGGTTCGGGCGACATGCCGACCGGCTCGTCGTAGCGATCCCGGATCAACTGGCCAGTGCGCACGCGCGGGCTCACGCCGTTCACCTTGAGGCGAGGCTGAAGAAGCGAAGTCCGTACGGCATGACCTTGGCTGAGGCGGCGCGCGAGAACCTGGCTGACATGGCTAGGGAGTTGGACGAAGCTGTGCGTGACGTGCGTGGGTATGAGTACGCCGTCGTCAATGGCCACGCGTTCTTTCCCTTTAAGTACGCCGACCGTCCCAAGCCGCTTGATGGTGCTCGGCTGGCCGCCAACGCATCCCCTACGCGTCGTCGAATGCTCCTGAGCCATGGGCCGCAACCACAGGAGGGCCTGTTCCCTCTCGATGACGACCTCTCGACCGAGGAGTACGAGCAGCTGCACGAGACCTTCGAGGCACTTGGCGCTTCCACGAAGCTCGTGTGCCTGTTCTTTACGGCCGATCCAGAGAACGGCATCCACGCCATCCACTGGGGAGAGGCGCACCTAGAGCCGGACCGCACCTTCACCTGGCTCTACAGCGAACAGCTCCCGGTTGTTCCCCAGCCGCTTGCGTGACAGCTCCTGGCCGGCATGGCCTGCGTTGCGTAGGCTGCCGACCGCCGACCGCCGACCGCCGGCTGCCGTCGTAACGGATTTGTGCTCCACCGGAGCTCGTCGCGAGGATCGGACGCTGGACGACTTCCTGAGTCTCACCGGCCCGCGGACCATGCGTGGACTCAAGAACGTCGTCAGGCCACTCCTCGGATGCTGAGGTCCATGCGGGCAGCGGGTTACGACATGCCAGATGCGTGCCACAACAGAGGGGCAGCCACGGTCAACGAGGGCGTCTACCGGTCCCTGCACCCCTGGAGTAGCCGGGGCCAGCCGCCCGCTACCGACCAGCAGATCCACGATCGATACCCCATCAGCATAGGGCTATGGACTAGAAGCTCGCCGTGCACCACCGCGCGAGCTCAGGCCCGCTCGCAAAAGGCAGTGGCTGCTGCGGAGGGCCGGATCGAACGGCAGAGGAGCCCCATACCCAATCTGGGGCTCCCCCGCCGTTCGATGTGTCGCTGTTAGCCGAAGGCCGCCGCCGGCAGCCGAGGCCCCTCGTCGTCTCCTTCGCACGCGGGAGGATCCGCTAGCGGCAGGCGGTGGCCGCGGCTGATCGCTACACGACGCACGTCACGCAGGGCTTCAGTCATGTCCATCGCCAGGAGCCGGACCTCGTTCGGCTCCGCCTCCCCGTCGCCGAGCACTTCGAGCGCGTGCTCCATGAGTTCGCCTGCCATTTCCAGCTGCACCGCTTCGGTGTTGTCTGCCAGGCGAGACAGATAGCTGCTGCTGTCCTCGGTGCTCAAGTAGCAAGGCTGGCCATTGGGGCCTGACCACGGGAGGAGCCGCAGCTCGTTGTGGTTCGTCATTCTCCGCACGTCCTCTCATGGGGCATGTGGTGGGTGGTGAAGAGCGCGTCTGCGCGGTCGCCGGGGAGCACCAGCAGCGCCGCCTCGACCACGCGTCCCGTGCGGTCAGTCGCCACGCGGGTGATCGCGAGAACTGCCATGGCCGAGCTGATCCGAAGGGTCGTTGCTTCCTCTGGTGTCGGAGGGCGAGCGATGACTCGTTCCTGGACCTCGGCCAGTGGAGGGCGGAGCTCTGCCAGCTTCGCCTCAACCCCCTCGTAGCAGTGCGATTCGGTGGGAACGTCGGTCGGCGACAGGTCGCGAGGTACGTAGATGCGAGCGAGGCTGTGCGGTGACTTCCCCTGGTGGCTGAGGCAGAGCAATTCGGTGAGCGGGCTCTCTGCCGACACTCTCAGCAGGTCGATGAGTTGACCGTGCGCCTGGAGGTTGGTGGTGCGAACGCTGACGCGCAACGCTGAATCGGCCGAGGGCTCCGTCCTGGGTGTGCGACCACCGCCGATGTACGTGATTCGGCGGAGGGGGGTAGCGGACGAAATTCCCCTTGCCGTGGATCTTCTCGACGAGTCCCTCACCGTGGAGCAGCGCAAGGGCGCTTCGCAGCGTCGCAGTGCTGACCGCGTAGACGGAAGCGAGCTGTGCCTCGGATGGGAGCCGTTCGCCGGCCTTGATCCGACCGGTCGAAATCTTGGTCCGAATGTCGTCTGCGATGGAATGGCGGCGAGGGGGCACAGACAGCATCACCACCTGCTCAGCATGCGTACGGCTGCGAGTCGAGTTCGGGAGTGCATGGTGAGCAGTTCGCCCGACTCGAACCGCAAGCGCTTTGCTCCGCCGGGCAGCTGGAGCAGGTCGGTGACGCGACACGAACGACCGCCGATCTGGATGACGTCGCCGCGCTGCACGCTGTCAGAGGTGACCTCAACAGGGGCGGCCGGTCCACCACCCGGTGCCCAGCCCCTCACCGGGGGCCATCCGTTCGGGTGCCACCGCCGGCCACCGTGTGGCAGGAGCAAATGCATGCCTCGTAGACCACGGGGACGTCGATCGGTGCGGTAGCGGGAGAAGAATGCGCGCACTCACCGTGCCTACCGATTCGGCAGGAACTCGAATGGTAGGGCGCGGCCTTCGGGTGGTTCACGCGAAGCTGCTGACGAGGAGGCATCAAAGGGCCTCCGCCGTCGCGAACCAGTTGTGCGCAATGCGATCGCGAGGTGTGACAGTCAGCCCGGCGGACACCGGCAATCGATGGCCCCGGTTCATGGGAACACACCGCTCATCGGTGTGCGCCACGGTATGGCGGATACGGTTGAACATGCTGATCAGCTCCTATCGCTGATGGCCAGGCCCCCGGACATCGCCCGTCACGGGGGCCGCTGTTCGTACGGCCGCCCATAAGGTGCGGCCGTTCAGGCTGTTGGCGAGGAGCCCGAATCGATCGGCCTCTGCCACCGCTTCCAAGACCTCCCGCCACGACTCGGCGGAGAGTGATTCCGGTACCTCCACTTCGATCGACGTGAGCCGGGCGCGCCGTTCCACGCGCGGGGTGAGTCCGACGGCGGACAACCGGGCTGCGATGTCTTCGGCGCTTACTTCCGAAGCAGGCACAGGGCAGCCTCCGTCGTCGAGTGATCACCTGGAGTAAGGCTAGTTAACTAGATTAGAGCTAGTGGACTAGATTTTCCATATGTCTGAGCAGCCGCCGTATCTCCGCATCGCTGACGAGCTCCGGCGCCGGATCACGGAGCAGGAGTGGACGCCGGGAGACCGGCTCCCTTCACGGGCCCAGATCGCCCAGGAGTGCGGCGTCGGTGAGAACGTGATTCGTCGCGCTCAAGAGCTACTGATTTCTCAGGGAGTGCTGGAGGGTCGTGCCGGATCCGGCACGTACGTTGCCGCCCCTCGTCAGCGCGTACGCATGGTCCGCTCCTCGGCGCGCGAGCGGCCTGACGGCTCACCGTTTCGCGCGGACATGAAGGCCGTGGGCAAGCTGGGGGATTGGGAAAGCCGGACTGAGGCGAAGGTGTCGGCGCCGGCCGAGATCGCGTCGCGCCTCGGTATCGGCGAGGGCGCCCTGTGTGTCCGCACCGTTTACGAGTTCCTCGCTGACGGTAAGCCGGTGCAGCTGTCGACGAGCTGGGAGCCGTACGACCTCACGGGCGGCACGCTCGTCGTTCTCCCGGAGGGTGGGCCGCACGCCGGGGTGGGCGTGGTGAACCGCATGGCCGAGATCGACATCACGGTCAGCCACGCTGTGGAGCAGCCGGAGCCGCGGCAAGCGGATGCCGAGGAGGCGTCGCTCCTCGGCATTCAGAAGGGCGGCTTGGTGACGCACATCCGGCGGACGTACTACAGCGACCAAGGGCGGCCCGTGGAGACGGCGGACATCGTCGTACCCGCCGCGCTCTGCGAGATCGTCTACGAGATCCCCGTCAGCTGTTAGCGGAGCCGGGTGTTCCGCTGGGGTTCAAAGGGTGGCTCACCCCATGGGCCTGCCGACCGTGAACGCTGGTGAGTGGTCCCAGGCAACTCATCCACACCCACCAACAGACTTGCAAAGCATGTGGGCGGCAGCTGCTTATTGCCTCGTCGGGCGGCACCAGTCTGCGTACGGTCATGCGTTGGGGGACGGCGGAACGGGCCGTACCGGAAGGTAGGAGGACCGTGAGTAGGAGACGCTACGTTGCCAGGGGTGTACCGGGTGGCTATCGGATCTGGGACAACCGGGGACGTCGCTGGTGGGGCGACTTCTACGAGTTGTGCCCTGACGATCTCCTTGCCGAGCTCAACGGCCAGGGGAACCAGGCGCGGATCACTGCTCTCATGAAGCGCTACAGAGCTCAGAAGCGGTAGGTGCCGCCGAGTAGTGGATGGGGGCAGGGCGTACCACAAGCGCACTAGATCAAGCAGGGAACAGCGGGGCAGCACGGTCAGCCGAGCCCGACGAAGCCGCAGCTCCGCAAGCGAGAGAGCTTGGGAGCCTGCTCCTGCCCTGGGACTGTCACCTACCCTCGGCGCATGGATCACGTGGAGAACGGCCGGCTGTCGGACGATGAGTTCAACGAGTTCCTCAGCTTCTTGAAGAGGTTCTGTGCCCATGATCTGGATCAGTGGGAGGCGTGGCAGACCGCCACTCCGTCCGGTCCGGTCTACGTCAACATGACCAGGAGCCTTTCGCCGGAAACCGACCCGAGCGCCTTCCGCTCGATCTGAACGGCGACGTGTATGCCCACACAGCTTCCAGAGTGTCCGCGCTGCGATCAGGACTGGGTTCATCCCTACCGGTTCAAGGACGACGGGTCTACGTTCTCCCTGTGCACTGAATGTGACTCCGTCTGGTGGCCGCATGAGGCCCTGGAGATCTCCAACGCACGCTTCCTTGATGACCTAGTGGCTGCGCGGCTTGGGGCGAGCGGAAACCCCTGGTCAACTCGTGAGTGGGCCGATGTCATCGAGCCAGTCGGGGAAGGTCGCTGACATCCACGGCTGACATCAACGTCGGCGAACAGTGCCAGTGCTGAGCGACCCCGGACGGTCCTACTGGTCGCCAGGGCAGAGGCTGTGACTGCACCCGGGCCGAACTTGTAAAGCGAAGGTCGTCGGTTCGAATCCGACAGGGGGCTCTGAGAGTGACCTGCGTCAACGCCCCCGCGATCATGGATTGCGGGGGCGTTGACGGCAGGAGCTGACGGCAGTCCCGTCTAACGGCGCCGCTTGAGCAGCCGGTCCATGTGGCTCATGGCCTCCCGGCGGGTGTCATCGCTGACGTGTGTATGGACGTTCATGGTGACCGCAATCTGCGAGTGCCCCAGGATCTCCATGACGGTGCGGGGCGCAACGCCGGCCGCGAACAGCAGGGACGCACACCCGTGCCGGGTGTCGTGCAGGCGGACCGGCGGCAGACCCACGGACGCTGAAATCCGCTGGAAGGACCGGTACAGATTCCGCGGCTCGATGGGGCGGCCGCTGCGGGTGGTGGACACAAGGCCGCTGCCGTGCCACTCCGCGCCAAGCGCGGACCGCTGTCCGGCCTGCCGCAGGCGCTGCCACCGGAGTGGAGCCACGCACATGAGGGGAACCGCAACCATGGCGGCGCCAGCCGAACAGCAGTGCCGCCCGCGTCGCTAGCTGCCCAACACGCCGCTGCACGACCGCAGCTCCACTGCGATTGTGCAGCGAGAGGGCGGACGTGCGCTTGGTGAATCGCCCCCTGCCGCACTCCGACTGATAGGGGCGCAGCCTTGCCCTGGGCCCCACCAGCCGGGCGGTGCTGCACCGTGGCTGAAATGGGCTCCCACCAGGGCGATTGTCAGTGCTGTATGCGAGGGTCGCCATCAGTGAGCCGAAGCATTGTCGGCGGCTCGCGACGCGTTACGAGTACACGGCCGAGGGGGAGGCACGGCATGGCTGGCGACGGCTTTGACATAGACACCGACCAACTCAAGTCCGCCGCTCCGACGTTCCATCGAGAGTCTGTTGCCCTGGAACGGGCGACGGCCAAGCTTCGTCACACGCTCGGCGGGCTGGGGGAGCCGTGGGGCGGTGACGAGCAGGGCAGGAAGTTCGAGCACGCCTACGCCCCACACCGGGCGCAGATCGAGAAGGCAGCCGCGGCCCTGGTCAAGGGCCTGTCCAGCATTACCAAGGCCATGAACGACATGGCCGCCAACCACGAAGACGCTGACCACTCGGCCAAGTCCGGCTTTGAGGGCGGTAAGTGATGGGTGCTGGCGACAAGGCCAAGGAGATCGTTCAGGACCTGACGGGTATGTGGTGGCCGGAGGGCGACGAGGACGAACTCCGGGAGGCCGCCCGCGCTTGGCGTACGTATGCGGACGATGTCGAGGACTGTACGGCCGCCTGCCACAAGAAGGCCCAGGACGTCATCGATACCAATAAGGGCAAGTCGATCGAGGCGTTCGGGGGGTTCTGGCGCAAGTACCACGGTGGCGGCAAGGGCTACCTCGACGACGTGGCCAGCGCCGCCCGCGACATGGCCAAGGCCCTGGACAAGTACGCCGACCAGGTCGCCGAGGCGAAGAAGAAGATCGAGCACGAGCTGGAGATCGCCGGTGCGGTCCTGGTCGTCGGTACGGCCCTGGCCGTCTTCACCGGCGGCATCACCGAGCTCGCGGCAGTCGGCGCCACCGAGGCGATCGTCGCCGCAGCGAGTACGGCGGGCATCGCCGTATCCGCCACCGTCGCCGAGATCGCCGGAACTGTCCTCGCTACTGCTGCCATCGGCGGCATCGAAGCCATCACCGTGGACGTGGTCGTTGCCCAGGGCGGTCGCAACCTCCTCGGCGACCAACACGGCATTAACCTTGCCGAGGCCAGAGACGCTGGGGTCACCGGCGTCTTGTTGGGTGGTGCCTTCGGTGGCGCGGCCCGCACTGCCAAGGCTGTTGGAGACGCCGGCGGCTTCAAGGCGGTTCTTGCGGATACAAAGCTCGACGGTTTCCGTCTTCGCCCAGCGATCGACCAGATGGGCAAGCGGCGTACGTGGCAGCTCTATCACTCCGAAAAATCGGAGGCGATGGCGCCTCCGGCCACAGCGGGCGATGACGTACTGCCGTCCGGCCATCCGATCTACCACGGCAAGCAGACGACAACCATTGGCTACGATCCACGCACTCTGTCGAATTTGGAACGGGTGAGACGTGTTGATGGTGTCCACGACGTTGTCGTGCACGGCACGCCCGACAACGTCTTCATCGCAGGACACGTCAATCCAGCAGGTGTAGCGAAGACCACCTACGAGATTAGCCCTCACCAGGTAGTGGAAAGCATTCGCAACAATCCGAACTACACGGGTGGGCCTATTCGCTTGGTATCCTGCCACTCGGGAGCGGGAGCGGAGCCGCTGGCGCAGTCGGTGGCAAATGAAATGGGAGCCCCTGTCTACGCGCCAACCAATCGCATGGGAGTGGATCGCAAGCTGGGAATCCAGGAACCTGTCATCGACAAGGGCGGATACTGGCGAATATTCCTTCCCATCACCGACTGACGCCCACAACTGCGAGGAATGATGATTCGCCGAGTAGGTTTCTTTACCGAAGGCAACGAGGATGGTGACCCCGCTGTCTACAGCGAGTCTCTGTCCCAAGCCGT
Organism: Streptomyces sp. NPDC048637; assembly: GCF_040650675.1. Taxonomy (NCBI): domain Bacteria; kingdom Bacillati; phylum Actinomycetota; class Actinomycetes; order Kitasatosporales; family Streptomycetaceae; genus Streptomyces; species Streptomyces sp. NPDC048637. The sequence goes on along the minus strand of NZ_JBEZHQ010000018.1, from coordinate 71,474 downwards.
GAATGGCCCGCCAGCACCTGATGAAGAGCGAATTCTCTCCTACCTCAAAGGCGGTGAGGAGATCTTCAGCACCATGGGGGCTGAGCGTGATGTCATCTCCGGAGACGAGTGGGTCGGTGGTGCCGGGTCACTGGTGACAGATGGTGAATGGGTCTGGCCTGTTGATCTTGTCCACTACCTTTCGCGTTACCACATTGCCCTTCCAGTCGATTTCCTCGAACATGTTCGGAAATCGGAGTATCGGGCTCCGGCCGTATCTGACGAGCATGCACGAGAAATCATGGCCGAACTGTTCCCTAAGCGCCCTTCGCCTTGGGGCTAATGCGATGTCGGGGTGTTCTTGCGTACATGGAAGTGGATACGGATCGGGCGAAACCCCGGCCCGAGAACAAGGCATCGCGGCCCCGCGGATCGGCGTCGACGGCAGCCGGTTCGATCGTGGGGTCACTTCCGTGGTTCGGGTATACCGTCGACGGCTCCTTCGCCACCATGCCTGCAGTGATCGCTCGAATGACGGCAGCAGCCTGGGAGCCATTTGGGGAGCCGACTTGCTCCCGGATCGCCTTCCACACCACCCGAGACCCATCGAGCGCATGTCCCTGACCAGGGCAAAGATACGGCTTCGAGTGCTACGGCTGGGTTGCGCAGGCCGTCGGATACACCCACTGCCAACGGCAGGCTGGGGACCTTCCTTTGCCGTCCCCTCTGACCTGGCTTCTGTCCCGCGCCGACAAGATCGCGACTGCCCGCCAGCGGCAGATTCAGTCCTGAGATGCTTGAGAGGGAACGTCAACGGGTCCGCGAGTACGGGCGTCGCTTCGTCAAGGAGTATTCCGACGCATATGTCGACAGTGAGGCGCTGCCGGCGCACCGGCGACGCCTCGGTGAGCTGACCTATGAGGAGTTCACCCGCGCGCCGGTGGGTGCGCCAACGCCGACGAGCGAGAGCGCGAGCATGATCTGCGAGTGTCCCAGGAGCTGACCCACCTCCTGGGACAGCTCAGTGTCGGCGAGCTCATGCCCCGAGAAGATCGGCTGGGCGCTCATGCGGTCGGGAACGCGACTGTGGGGCGAACACGACGGCGCAAGCAAGGGTCCGTACGGGCTGCGTCCTCGTATCGGCTCGAACGTCGCAGACGCTGAAGCCCAGCCCCCGGCAATCTGTCGCGAGCTGCCAGCAAGGGATGGCTCTGGGAGCCATTTGGGAGCCGACCTGCGAACCAGCGACGGAGTCGGCACCGGCGAGTTCCTCAGGCGTTGTCCCCCAGCGACCTATCGGCCCCAAGCCATGACCAGCCACCTGACAAGGCCCTACCAGTCCCAGGACCAGGGGGCGGAAGGACGGCCATCAGTCTCCAGTCCGTACGGTGAGAGCGAGTCGACAGAGAGACCCCCCGCAGCCCGGGCCCGCCGGGCGAAGTCTTCGGCCTGGGGGGAGCCGGCCTTCCGGAGGGCTGACAGGAGGGCCTCGCAGGCGGACGTGCCCCAGTCCAGGTCGACCTGCGTTGCCGGTTCACGTAGCAGCAGATCCTGAATCGCGTCGTGCGCTCCGGCCTCCATGAGCGCTTCCAGGAGGTTGGCAACACTGTTGATGTGTCCGAGGCTCGCGCCCGTGGCGGCACGCCGGATAAGGACGTCGCTCGCGCTGGACAGCCCTGCGGCGGTCATGGCCTTCAACAGATGGGCGATGCCCATGGTGTTGCCCAGGTCGATGCCAGCGGCGGCACGGTCGGCGAAGGCGTGGGCGGCTTCTGCGCACCCGATGGCGTCGCTGACTTCCACAAGCATCGCATGCGCATCAGGTTCCCGGGAGAAGCCGACGTCGGCTCGGTCAGCCAGGCCCTGGTCGAGCAACTTCCGTACCGCGTCCGGCGCATGCGCCGTGTGGCAGTACCACGCGAGGAGGCTGACCTCGTCCAACTCCGTGCTGTCGGTTTCGGTAACGTGATGCAGAGCTAGCCGTCGCGCGGCCTCCTGGGCGCCGACCTCTGACAGGGCGAGCACGGATAGGAGGCCGTTTCCCGTCCCCGTCTCCGCCATGGAGCGCGTCACGAGGCAGTCGACGGCACGCCCAGCACCGACTGCCAGCAGGACTTCGGCGACTTCCTTGATGAAATCGAATACACGGAGATCCACATCGTCGACGAGCTGCTTCGCTAGGGCCTCGAACAGCTCAGTGGCTCCAGCGCTCCGCAGAGCAGTGAGCAGAGGCCGAATCTCCTGCGGATCGTCGTACCAGACCTGCCCGACCAGGTCCCGCCGCAGCAGGGTCGACAGGGCCTCCTCGTTGCCAGCAGAGCGCAGCAGTTCCAGGAGCGTGGTGACGATACCCGGATCATCCACGCTCATGGCGGCCGCGGCGCGGTCGGCCAGAACGGCGAACTCGCTCATGGCCTTCGCCTCCTGGAAGGCGGCGAGCAGTCCGCAGACAGCGCTCTCCAAGTAGTCCGGGCCCGGCACAAGGTCCACATGCCGGGCCGGTGCACGGTTCAACAACGTCCGAACGGAGTCATCAGCCCCGGCGGCACGTAGAACTTCAAGTAGACACAAGACGGTTGCGGCATCATTGAGTCTGACCCGGATCGCTGGATCGAGGGCGATCAAGGAGTGCACGGCTCCCTTGACCCCGGTGCGCCACAGCACCGCCATCAGAGACGGCAGTTTATTGGGGTCAATGCGGGGAGCCTCAGCGACGATGCGAGTGGCGAAAGCCTCCAGGATGTCGTAGGTGTCGGCCGCGTCCAGGGATCGGATCAGGGCAGCGGCAGCCCGCGTGTCCGCCGGGTCGAGATCATCGGCCGTACGTTGCGCCAACGACCGGAAGACACCCTCCGTAGATACTCGCCGGAGGTCGGGGAGCGCGAGGGCAAGAGCACCGGGGCAAAGCTGATCGACATGGCACATGAGGGAGCTAAGGAGAGCCTGGATAACCTCGGGAGAGACGCCCTTGTCTGACAGGTGCATGGCCAATGATCCGACGGCCTTGGCATCCGCCGGGTCGGTCCGAACGATGAGCCGGCGGGCGAGCGTGTCGATGGCCTCTTGGGCCTCTGCTGCGCTCAGCTTGTCGAAGAGCTGGTCCACATGCTGAGCCTGGGACAGGCAAATCTGTGCCGTTGCCCAGTGGGCGATCCGGCTGGCGTCCGGGTGCGTTGCAGTGCGTTCGAGAATGCGGATCAGGGCTTTGCCGCTGCCCGCAATCGCGGCCCTGCGGTCCAGGTCGACGGCGTACCGGAACAGCCCCCGCTTCCAGGCGGCGTCCTGCAGCCGTTCGAGATCCGCGATGTTCGTGGTGTGCCGGCAGAGAGCTTCCCAAAGTGCCGCCGAACCGGCCTCGTCAGCGCGGACGCTAGGGATGTGCTGGCGGAGGTAGTCCGTGGGTTCGTACAGAGGTGGGGCCCCCGCAGTGTCCCGTCGGGCCCTTAGCGGGGCAAGCGTGCAACGGATGTCGGCGCGTGTGCCGTCGGGCCGTTCACCGCTCGTCAGCGCGTCAAGGACAGGTGTCGCCCAGTCCTTGCGCGCCGCCCTGTGGTGCGGGGCTAGTGAGCCGTCGGCGGCCTCCGCCAAGAGGACCGTGGGCAGCGGTGAGGTGTGGCCGAGGCGGTGGGCATCGAGCGCGGCGGTGATCAACGCATGTTCATGCCGGGTGAAGTGGTCTTTGGGGCCGCTCAGATAGGCGTCGAGCAGTTCCGGGCCGCCGCTGAGGTGCTGCACTATGCGTCCGTCCAGCGCTCCCGCCTGCTCGGCGTATTCCAGGCGGTCATCCCCGTGGTGCACGGCGAGCTCCCGCCACTGGGTCCGCTCCTCGTGAGACAGCTCGGCTGGCACGCGGATCCGGTGTGTGTGGGCGCCGATGAGCAGGGCCCGTGCATGCGGATAGGGGTCCCGGGGCTTTCCTTGCGCGGTCAGCTCGTTCCAGTACGGGTTCTGCCACAGGGTGGCGACGGCTGCCACTCCCTGTTGCCGGTCGAGGAACAGTCGAAGCTCGGCTGCTGCCTGCTCTCCCTCGCTGCCGTACAGGATCCTCTGGAACTCGTTCAACCACAGGACGGTTCCGGGGCGTACTGTCCCGTCGGTCATCAGGGACAGCAGGTCCCGTGCGGTCGAGGGTCTCAACAGCGGGCGGTCGGGGGCCAGTTCACTGACTGCCTCGTACAAGGCCCGCGTCTTTCCAGTCGAGGACTCCCCGGTCAGCACCAGGAGGGCTGAAGGGCCACCAGTGATGGCTTCCCTGAGTCGGTCCCGCAGCACATCGTCCAGCTCACGGAGCAGGTACGGAGACAGGGTGGGCAGCGTCCGGTCCTGAGGTGTGGGCAATGACGCGGCATGCACCTCCAGTTGCTCAGCCGTCAGACGCGACACCGTTTCGGCAGCGCCCGCCTGTTCCTCCAGCGGCGTGCGGCGCTCGCGCACCTTCTCGTCGCGCGCCTTCTCTAACAGGTGCCGAAGTTCGCGTCCTGGCGTCGGCTCCCGTGCCCAACTGGCCCAAAGGGTGGCCAGGGCCATGACTTTGTCGTCGCTGGCCGACTGGGGCAGCTTGAACGCGGCCGCGTCCCGAGGCGCCCAGTCGCTGATCCGTTTCCGGGAGAACGCCCGCGCGCCGGGAAGAGTGGACGACGCCTTGAGTGCTAACTCCACCTCGGCCTGGCTGAAGGCTAGCCCCTGAGCCTTCCGGCGCGCCTCGGCACGCGCGCGCAATCCGCGCAGGATCTCCCACACGCGCTGTTCCGTCGGCCCCATCCGTGTGCGTCCTCCCCCTGCCCGCGCCGCCCGTAACGGGCGCTTCGGGCACGTCCCGCAGTGGCGTTGACCAGCAGGATAATCCGCCGGTTACCCGGTACGCCCGCATGCCGGGGGTTGCGTGAGCACGCGGAGTCAGGGTGTTCCCTCCGCACCGGACAACCCGCCTCTCAGATCAGGAGTGTCGCATGTGCCGCAACCATGAGAAGCCCGAACCCGACCGTGCGACGGACCTGGAGGAGGACACATCCCCGCCACTGTGGCAGGAGGCCCGGCGCCGGGTCGTACTCGGGGCGGCAGGAGTGGCCGCTCCGGCGCTGCTGGCCCTCCTTGAGTGGTGGTCCAGGCGCTAGGTTCAGCAGGAGGCGGTCGCGGCGCCCTGCGCCGCCGCGGCCATAGGAACACAACTTCAGAAGTCCCGGATGGCGCCGCACGCCGTCTGCCAATGCCGCTCCGGAAAGGTTGATCGCCCGGACGGCATTGCGCAGTATGTCCCAGAAACCTTGCGGGGTACGCGCGAGGGTCTCGGTGTGTCGGCGATGCGCTACGCGCCGATCACGCCACCCGCTCCTGGGTGCGTTGGTGAGACCCGCCATATGGTCGCTCACGCCCTGCTCAGGCTGAGCTCAGTCGTGCCGCGAGGTAATCGACGCAATCGCCTGGAAGTTCCAGACCGGGTCCACCAAAATCCATCTGGCCTCAGACAGCCGCTGCCGACCCCTGGCCCTAAGAAGCCCTGGGCCGGTGAATGGCCTGGGGCTTCAGGCGTCTACGGGTGACCCATCGGCGGGAAGGCCGGAGGCCGGGGCAACCAAGCCCGCCCGGCCGGTTGTTCAACGTGCCGCAGGCAGCGCCACGGTGAAGGTGCTGCCCTTGCCAAGGGTGGTGTGGACGGTTGCGGTGCCGCCGTGGGCCTCGGCGATGGACTTGACGATGCTCAGGCCGAGGCCGGTGCCGCCGCTGGCCGGGTCGCGGGACTCGTCGCCGCGGTAGAAGCGCTCGAAGATCCGCTCGGCCGTCGCGGGGGGCATACCGGGGCCCTGGTCGGTGACCGCCAGCTCCACGGTGCCGTCGGGCAGCGAGCGTGCCGTCACGGATACCGGGGTGTCCGGCGGGGTGTGGCGCAGTGCGTTGCTCAGGAGGTTCTGCAGGACCTGGCGCAGCCGGTCCTCGTCGCCGCAGGCGGACACCTCGCCCGGCACCTCGACGGTGATCGGCCTGCCGGGGGCGACGACGCAGGCATCGGTGACGGCGTCGTCGGCGAGCGCGCCGAGATTCACCGGCGCCTGCGCGATCGGGCGGCCCTGGTCGAGCCGGGCGAGCAGCAGCAGCTCCTCGACCATGGTGTGCATCCGGGCGGCCTCGCCCTCGATGCGCAGCATCGCGCGCTCGATGAGGGCGGGGTCCTGGGCCAGGCCGTGCAGATGGAGCTGGGCCCAGCCCCTGATGGTGGTCAGCGGAGTGCGCAGCTCATGGGAGGCGTTGGCCACGAACTGCCGGAGCTGCTCCTCGGACCGCTGCCGTTCGTCGAAGGCCCGGTTGAGGGCGGTGCCGACCTCTCCCACCTCGGAGTGGCGCCGGGCGACCTCGATGCGCTGGTCGAGGTCGCCGTCGGCGATCGCGGTCGCGGTCGCGGCCATGTCCCGCAACGGGCGCAGGCCCACGCGCAGTACCCCGCGGCTGAGCAGCACGATGCCCCCGAGCACGGCCAGGGTGGCGGCGGCGTCGGCTCCGATCAGCCAGTACACGACGTCTTCGGCCGGCTGGAGGCTCTTGGCGACCACCACCCTGTTGAACTTCTGTGGCGGTGCGCCCGGGGTGGGCCGGACCGTGGCGGTGTGGCCGAGGGGGAAGCTCAGGGTGCGGTACCGGGGGACGGGCGTTTCCTGGGCGGAGAGGGTGACGATGTGCGCGGCGAAGCCGTCGGGGAGCGGGGTCGGCAGGTCGGGACGGGAGCGGGCCTGCCCGTCGAGGTCCCGGGCCGGGGTCTGGGCAACCACCCGGCCCTGCTCGTCGACCAGCGCGATGTAGGCGCCGTCGGGAATCAGGGAGTTGAGGTTGTCCTCATCGATCGGGGCGCGCCGGCTGTGCACCCGGTGCTGAACGGTCTCCCGGGTCTTGGTGAGGGTGGTATCGGCGACATCGACGAGGTTGAGCCGCAGCCCGATCAGCGACACCGCGTTGACGGCCACCATGCCCACGGCTGCCAGCAGGACGACCCCCACCATCAGGCGGGCCCGCAGGGAGCCGCGCCAGGCGCCGGCCATCTCACCCGCCTTCGGGGAGGCGCAGGCTGTAGCCGAAGCCGCGCATCGTGTGGATCAGGGCGGGCGCGTGGGCGTCGACCTTCGCCCGGAGCCGGGACACCAGCTTCTCGACGACGCCCTCGCCGAAGTGGTGCTGCCACACGTGGTCCATGATCTGTTCCTTCGACATCACCTGGTCGGCGTTGATCAGCAAGTAGCGCAGCAGCTTGTACTCGGTCGGTGACAGCGCGATCATCCGGTCCCCGCGACGGACCCGTCTGCTGCGCTCGTCCACGGTCAGATCGGCGAAGCACAGCAGCGGGCCGGGCTCCGCGGCCCGGCCGGCCCGCCGCAGCAGGGCGTGCACCCTGGCCAGGAGTTCGGGAAGGCTGAAGGGCTTGGTGAGGTAGTCGTCCGCGCCCATCGCGAAGCCCGTCACCCGGTCCTCGACGGAGTCCCGCGCGGTCAGGAACAGCACCGGCAGCCGCGCCCCGCTCTCCACCAGCCTCCGGCAGACGGTGAACCCGTCCAGGTCGGGCAGCAGGACGTCCAGCACCAGCAGATCCGGGGGCTCTTCCGCGTAGGAGCGCAGGGCCTCGCCGCCGCAGCCGGCGGTCGCGACCTCGTACCCCGCGAGGCTCAGCGTGGTCTCCAGCAGTTCCGCCATCCGCGGGTCGTCGTCCACGACGAGCAGCCGCTGCCCGCTTCCTCGGGGCAGCGGTGCGCCACTCGTGGGCGAGGCGGAATGCATGGCAGGCACCAATCGCGTCATGGAGTCTGCGACGACAACGTGCCGGCCCGTCCGCCGGTTCCCCCGGCGGGATGAGCGGCGAAGGCGTCCACGGGCCCCGGCTGTCAGGCAATGGTCAGGTTGCCGACCGGGGCCGGTCAACGGCACCCGATTGTCTGGAGCCACGACACCGGAACGACCACCGTCCGCCGAGACGTCTGGAGACCCCGTGGACCCTGCCGCACACCATGAAGCCGGCGGTGCGGACGCCGTCCCCGCCGCCGTCCGGAACCGGCTGCGCAGCACCGTGATCGACGTGACGCCCGTCTTCGGATTCACCGTGACGTTCGCCCTCACCCACCGGCTCGGCGTCGCGCTGACGCTCGCCCTCACCACCGGCGCCGGGGTCTTTATCCACCGGCTGGTGCGCAAGGAGCCCGTGCGGCAGGCGCTCGGCGTGCTCGCCCTGGTCTGCGTCCAGGGCGTATTGGCTGGGCGCACCGGAGAGGCCACCAACTTCTTCCTTCCACACCTCGTGGTGCACGGGGTGATGGCCGTGGTGACGCCGGTGCTGCTGTTGCTCGGCTGGCCGCCGCTGGGCGTGCTGGTGGGGCTGGCCACGGGGGAGCGGACCGCGTGGCGCCGCTGCACGGTGCGCCGCCGGGCCTTCATCAAAGGCAGCCTGGTCCTCTACGCCGGCAATCTCCTGATGCTGTCGGTCCAGCTCCCGTTGTTCCTGTCCGGACAGGCCGTCGCCCTCGGCTCGGTCGATGTCTTCGGACCTGTCGTCTTCGCGCTCGGCGCACTCGTGGGGTGGCGCGTCTACCGGCGCTCCGTCGGTACCCACCGCTGCCACGCCCCCGTCACCACGAGCGACGACCAGTCACACCCCTTGGAAAGGACCGTTCGATGACCGGTACACAGCCCACCACCAGGTCCCAGCCCACGGAACGGACCTGCCCCTTCAGTCCGCCGGAGGGATACCGGACGCTGCGGGAGGAGGACCCGATCACCCCGGTGACCTTCCCGGACGGTGCGAAGGGCTGGCTGGTCTCCCGGTACGCGGACGTGCGGGCCGTGCTTGCCGACCCCCGGTTCGGCGCCAACCGCCGACGGGTCCGGCCCGGTGACCCCGCGCCGGCCGACGCACCGCCGCCGCCGCCCCCGCCGGGCATGTTCATCATGATGGACCCCCCTGAGCACACCCGGTTCCGGCGGCTGCTCACCGGCCAGTTCACGGTGCGCCGGATGCAGAAGCTGGCTCCGGCGGTCGAGCGGATCGTCGCCGAGCAGCTGGAAGCGATGGCGGGCGCCGAGGGCCAGGTCGACCTCCTCCAGGCCTTCGCCCTGCCCATCCCGTCGCTGGTGATCTGTGAGCTGCTGGGGGTGCCGTACGCGGACCGGGAGGAATTCCAGGAGAACTCCGCCATGCTGCTCCGGCTCGACGCGAGCCACGAAGAAGTCCAGCAGGCCCACATGGCGATGAACCAGTACATCCACCGACTGGCCGCCGCCAAACGCGCCCACCCCACCGACGACATCCTCAGTGGGCTGGTGCAGTCCGGACGTCTCACCGACGAAGAGCTGGCCGGTGTCGGCTCGTTGCTGCTGATCGCCGGGCACGAGACCACCGCGAACATGATCGCGCTCGGGACCATGTGCCTGCTGGGCCACCCCCAGCAGCTGGCGGCGCTGCGCGCCGACCCCGCCCTCATGGACAGCGCCGTCGAGGAGCTGCTGCGGTACCTGACGATCATCCAGTACGGGCTGCGCCGGGTCGCCTTGGAGGACGTGGAAATGGACGGCCATCGCATCGAGGCCGGCGCCACGGTGCTCGCCTCCCTGTCCTCGGGGAACCGGGACGCGACGCAGTTCTCCGGCGACCCCGACGCGTTGGACGTACACCGGCCCTACAGCCCGCACCTCGCGTTCGGGCACGGCGTCCACCAGTGCATCGGGCAGCAGTTGGCCCGGGTGGAGATGAAGGCCGCGCTGTCCGCCCTCTTCGCGCGGTTCCCCTCCCTCCGGCTGGCGGTACCGGCCGACCAGGTGCCGATGCGCGACGACATGCTCATCTACGGCGTCCACGAACTGCCCGTGACCTGGTAGCCGGCCCGGCTGCCGAACGTCACCGAAGCCCACAGGAGAAGGGGAATTCCGATGAAGGTCATCATTGACGAGGACAAGTGCGTCGGCGCGGGGCAGTGCGTACTGGCCGCCGCCGAGGTCTTCGACCAGCGTGACGAGGACGGCATCGTCGTGCTGCTCGACGCCGTCCCGCCGGACGCCCAGCGCGCCCCGGTCGAGGAAGCCGCCGCCCGCTGCCCGGCGCTGGCCATCGAGGTGCTGCCGTAGTGCCTGCCATGGACCGGATCGTCCTGGTGGGCGCGTCGGCCGCGGGGCTCACCGCGGCCGACGCCCTCCGGCGCGAAGGCTTCACCGGGTCGCTGACCCTGGTCGGTGACGAACTGTGGGCGCCGTACGACCGGCCGCCGCTGTCCAAGCAGGTGCTGGCCGGTGGCTGGGAGCCGGAGCGGACCGTGCTGCGCCAGGAGCCGGACCTCCGGCGCCTGAAGCTGGATCTCCGGCTGGGCTGCCGGGCGACCGGGCTGGACCCGGCGGCGCGCACCGTCACCCTGGCCGACGGGGACCGGCTGCGCTACGACGGTGTGCTCCTCGCCACCGGGCTGCGGCCCCGCCGGCTGCCCTTCGGCCATGACCTGGCCGGTGTGCATGTGCTGCGCACGCTCGACGACGCCCTGACGCTGCGGGCGCAGTTGGGGGCCGGCCCCCGGGTCGTGGTGATCGGTGCCGGCTTCCTCGGCAGCGAGATCGCCGCCACCGCGCGGGGCCTCGGCCTGGACGTCGCGCTCGTCGACACCGAGCCCACCCCGCTGGCCCGCCAGGTCGGCACCTGGGTGGGCGGGCTGGTGGCGGACCTGCACCGGGACCACGGGGTCCGGCTGTACACGGGGCGCGGTGTCACCGGCGTGACCGGCGCGCGCGGCCGGGTGACCACCGTGACGCTCGACGACGGCACCCGGCTCCCCGCCGACGTGGTCGTGGTCGCGATCGGCTCGGTGCCGGCCGTCGGCTGGCTGGCCGGCTCCGGCCTCCCCCTGGAGGACGGGGTGCGCTGCGACAGCCACTGCCGGGCGGCGCCCGGGGTGTACGCGGCAGGAGACGTGGCCAACTGGCCGGACCCGGCCACCGGCGGCCGCGTCCGTCTCGAACAGCGCATGAACGCCACCGAACAGTCCCGCACCGCCGCCAGGAACCTCCTCGCCGCCCCCGGGGACGCCGTGCCCTACACACCGGTCCCGTTCGGCTGGACCGATCAGTACGACGCCAAGATCCAGTTCCATGGCCGGTGTCCCGCCGACGCCCAGGTGGAATGCGTCGACGGCGATCCAGGGGCACGCACCTTTGTCGCGCTCTACCGGCTCCACGGCCGCGTGGTGGGCGCGCTCGGCTGGAACAGCGCCCGCGCGCTGCGGGAGTACCGCGGTTCTATCGGGTCGGGTGGCTTGGGTGGTTCGGCTGGCTCGGCTGGCTCGGCTGCCACGGCTGGCACGGGCGGCACGGTGAAGGTCGGGTAGGGCGTCGGTCCGGTCGATCCGGTCGGTCCGGTCGGACCGGCGTGGCTCGGTATGGGCGCGAGGGCCGCTGGCTGGGGAGCCGGTAACCGTGGGGATGGGTGGATGAGTCCGTGGGGGCGGGTGGATGAGCCCGTGGGGATGGGTGGACGACCTCGCGGGGACGAGCCCGGGAAGAACGGGAGGCGTGAACTGGAGGAGTGAAGAGGCCCATGGGGGAGGGAATTCGGCGGGCCCAAGGGGCCGGATCGGCGTAAGTTCGCCGCCATGGTGACTTCGATGACACAGGTGGACTACGAGCGGCGGATGACGCGGGCGGGCCGGGCCGCCGCCGATGCCGGGCTGGCCGGACTGATCGTGACGCCGGGGCCGGATCTGACGTGGCTGTGCGGCTACCGGCCGACGGCGGTCACCGAGCGGCTGACCGCCCTGGTGATCGAGCCGGGGCGGCGCTCGCGGCTGCTGGTGCCCGTACTGGAGTACCCGGATGCGGAGTACTCCCCAGGGGCCTGGGCGATGGAGGTGTCGGGGTGGACCGATGGTTCGGACCCGTATGCCGAGGTCGCCAAGTGGATGGACCCGCAGGGGCGTTACGGGATGTCCGACTCGACCTGGGCGATGCATCTGCTGGGGCTCCAGCGGTCGGTGCCGGGCAGTGCGTACGCCGCGCTGACGGAGGTGCTGCCGATGCTGCGCGCCGTCAAGGACGCCCAGGAGGTGGAGCTGCTGGCCGCGGCCGGGGCCGCCGCCGACGCGACGTACGAGGAGATCCTGACCGTCCGTTTCGGCGGGCGGCGGGAGTCCGAGGTGGCGGCCGATCTGGTGCGGCTGCTGACCGAGCACGGGCACAGTCAGGTGGACTTCACGATCGTGGGGTCGGGCCCCAACGGCGCCAATCCGCACCACGAGCCCGGGGAGCGGGTCATCGAGGACGGGGACATGGTCGTGCTCGACTTCGGCGGCCTCAAGGACGGCTACGGGTCGGACACGACACGGACCGTGCACGTCGGGGAGCCGGGCGCCGAGGAGCGCAAGGTACACGACATCGTGCGGGAGGCGCAGCAGGCGGCGTTCGAGGCGGTGCGGCCGGGCATCGCGTGCCAGGACGTCGACCGGGTGGCCCGGCAGGTGATCAAGGCCGCGGGGTACGGCGAGTACTTCATCCACCGGACCGGGCACGGCATCGGGGTGACCACGCATGAGCCGCCGTATCTGGTCGAGGGCGAGCATCTGCCGTTGGTGCCCGGGATGTGCTTCTCGATCGAGCCGGGGATCTATCTGCCGGGCCGGTTCGGGGTGCGGATCGAGGACATCGTGACGTGCACCGAGTCCGGCGGTCGGCGACTGAACCAGACGGCGCGGGAGATGGCGGTGGTGCGGTAGGGCGGGGCGGTTGGTCGTCGGCCGGACGTCAGCCGGTCGGACGTCGGACGGTTGGGTGGTTGGGCGGGTAAGCGGGATTGGGGCGGAGCCGACCGCCCCGCCCCGTATGGCGTCCAACCTCGCCCCGCCCCGCCCCTGAGGAGTTACGCCCTACGGCACCAGGACGACCTTGCCCATCGTGGCGCGGGACTCCAGCGCCTGGTGCGCGGCCGCGGCCTCCGCCAGGGGGAAGTGCTGGACCGCCGGTACCAGCCGGCCCGCCGCGGCCTCCGCCAGGGCCGCGGTCTCCAGCGTGCGGAGCGGGTTGCCGCCGCCGGCCCTGGCCAGCATCGGCGGGCCGAGGACCTGCTCCGACGTGATCCCGCGGGCCGTCAGCTCGCCCTCCGCGAACTCCAGTGGACCGCCGGTGAGGAGACCTCCGGAGGACCAGCCGAAGACCAGATGACGGCCCCCCTTGGCGAGCAGATCCACGGCCGCGCGCCCGGGGGCACCGCCGACCGAGTCGAAGACGAGGGTGGCGCCGGCCGCGTCCCGGCCGTCGAGGAAGGCCCGGACCAGGGACGGCCAGCCGTCGCGGGTGTAGTCGACGGCGAGGTCGGCGCCCAGTTCGCGGACGCGTGTCACCTTGGCGGTGCCGCCGGCCAGGCCGATGACCGTGGCACCGGTGTTCTTGGCGTGCTGGACGAGCAGGGAGCCGATGCCGCCGGCGGCCGCGGGGACGAGCGCGATGTCGTCGGCGGTGAGGTCGGCGAAGAGCAGGATGCCCATGGTGGTGCGACCGGTGCCGATCATGGCGACGGCCTGGCCCGCGTCCAGGTTCTCGGGGATCACGTGCAGCCGCTCGGCGGCGACGACGGCGCGTTCGGCGTAGCCGCCGGGAACCATGCCGAGGTGGGCGACGACGCGTCGGCCGAGCCAGTCGGGGTCGGTGCCCTCGCCGAGCGCCTCGACCGTGCCGGCGACCTCCCGTCCGGGCACAGTCGGCAGCTCGGGGAGCGGCGCCGGCCCGCCCGGTCTGCCCTCACGCAGGGCGGTGTCCAGGAGGTGGACACCGGCCGCCGCCACCGCGATACGGACCTCTCCGGGCCCCGGGCGCGGGTCCTCGACCGTCTCGTAACGGAGGTTCTCCGCGGGGCCGAAGGCGTGCAGCCGTATCGCGTGCATGGCGGTGTCTCCTTGGGGGGTGGGCCTCGGTGGGGGGCCACGGTGGGTGGGCGACCGCCCGCCACTCTGTTACCTCAAGCCTGGTTGAGGTCAAGGCGGTTCGTGCGGCGCGGCACATCGTGCCTGCTGCCCTGCTGCCCTGCTGTCCTCCTGCCCTGCTGTCCTCCTGCCCTCCTTGCCGCCTCCCCGCCTGGCCGCCTGGCCTCCTGTGACGGGGAGTGGGCGCGCGGCGCCCGGCCGGGACCCGCGCGGGGCGCGGTGGGAGCTCCCGAGCGACCGGGAATGCGGATGTTTTCGCAGGTCAGGGCGCGCTGTCAGTGGTGTGGTTCACGATGGGGTGTGCAGGCGCGGGTGGGTCACGGACGGTACGGAAGGCGGTGATCGCGTGGCAGGGCGCGGCAAGGAGACGGTGCGGGCGGTGCGGCGGCCGGAGGTGCGGCTTCCGGCGCTGACGGTGTACGACGGCGGGGAGCTGGAGGTCGAAGGGGACTACGAGGGGCTGGAGTTCGCGGACGGCGACTGGGCCGGGCAGTCGGCGCGCGGCGCACGCTTCATGGACTGCGCGGTGCGGCGGTGCGCGCTGGACGAGACCGTGCTCGGCCGGGCGCGGATCATCGACAGCGTGCTGAGTGGTGTCCGCGGGGTCGGCACGGATCTGTCCCAGGCGTCACTGCGCGATGTGGAGGTGTCGGACGCCCGGCTCGGCGGGACGCAGCTGCACGGGGCGGTGCTGGAGCGGGTCGTGGTGCGTGGAGGGAAGATCGACTTCCCGAATCTGCGGCGCGCGAAGCTGCGGGATGTCGCCTTCGAGGGCTGTGTGCTGGTCGAAGCGGACTTCGCGGGGGCGGTACTGGAGCGGGTGACGTTCGACGACTGCACTCTGGCGCGGGTGGATTTCTCCGAGGCGCGGATGAAGGACGTCGATCTGCGGGGCGTGGCCGCACTGGACATCGCCCGGGGGATCGACCGGCTGTCGGGCGCGGTGATCAGCCCTGCCCAACTACTGGATCTGGCCCCGGCGTTCGCGGCCCATATAGGAGTGCGGGTGGAGTGAGGTGGCGGCCTGTCGACCGGAAGTCCGGGTCGGGCGTGGGCCCGGGCGCCGGGGCGGCGGCGTGGAGCGCAGCCGGCGTGCGGCGGGACGGCTCGATACTCGGGCCCGTTCGTATGGGGGCGGCGTGGAGCCTGAGCCGGTACGCGGCCATGGCTTGGGCCCCGGGCCGTCGCACGGGGGCGGCGTGGAGCCTGAGCCGGTTTACGGCGGCCACGGCTTGGGACCCGGGCTGTCGCACGGGGGGACGGCATGGAGCCTGAGCCGGTGTGCGGCGGCTATGGCGTGGGACCCGGGCCGTCGTATGGGGGACGGCGTGGAACCCGAGCCGGTGCACGGCGGGGGCGGCGCGTAAGGCCCGGCCCGGCGTAGGGGTGGGGGTGGGGTGCCGCCCGGCGCAGGGCTGGAACGGGGGTGTCTTGCCGGGGTTCAGACGCGGGGGAAGCGGGCCTGGAGGTCCCAGATGGTGGGGTTGTCGCCGAGGCCGTCGTGCATATCGGTGAGGTCGGCGAGCAGGTCGTGCAGAAAGTCGCGGGCCTCGCGGCGCAGCGCGGAGTGGTTGAAGGTGAGCGGGGCCTCGTCGGCCGGCATCCAGTCGGCGTCGACGTCCACCCACCCGAACCGGCGCTCAAAGAAGATCCGGTCGGCGGATTCGGTGAAGTCCAGCTCGGCGTGGACCGGGCGGGCGGAGCGATTGC
Organism: Streptomyces sp. NPDC048637; assembly: GCF_040650675.1. Classification (NCBI taxonomy): domain Bacteria; kingdom Bacillati; phylum Actinomycetota; class Actinomycetes; order Kitasatosporales; family Streptomycetaceae; genus Streptomyces; species Streptomyces sp. NPDC048637. The sequence continues at coordinate 55,866 of NZ_JBEZHQ010000018.1, read as the reverse complement.
CCCGGGGGTCGGTGTCGAGCTGCTCGACGATGTCGCACAGCGCCCAGGCGAAGTCGAGGACCGGCACCCAGCCCCAGGCCGTGGACAGCTCGCGGTCCGTCTTCGTGTCGGCGAGATAGACGTCGCCGCAGAAGAGGTCATGGCGCAGCGTGCGCACGTCCGCGGTCCGGTAGTCCGTCTGCGGCGGATCCGGGAAGCGGCGGGAGAGGGAGTAGCCGAGGTCGATCACACCCTGATGGTGTCACGCGGTGTGAAGCCGCCGTCCGGTGCGGTCCGGTGCGGTCCGGTGCGGTCCGGTCAGGGCAGGAGCCGCTGCTCCCTGGCGACGGAGACCGCGGCGGTCCGGGAGTTCACGCCGAGCTGGTCGTAGATCCGGTCCAGGTGCGTTCTGACCGTGGCCTCGCTGGCGGACAGCGCACGGGCGATCTCGCGGATGCTCAGCCCGCGGGCGAGCCGGTGGAGGATGTCGAGCTCCTGGTCGGTGAGGGTGGGGCGCGGGCTGCGCATCTGGGCGAGGACGCGATGGGCGACCGGCGCGGCGAGCGTGCTGCGGCCCTCTGCCGCGGCCCGGATCGCGGCGAACAGCTCCTCCGGCGGCTCGGCCTTGAGCAGATGTCCGGCGGCGCCGGCCTCGAGGGCACGGGCGATGTCGGCGTCGGTGTCGTAGGTGGTCAGCACGAGGACATGGGGGGAGTAGGGGCCATGGGGGGAGCCGGGGCCATCGGGGCGGGTGATACGCCGGGTGGCCTGCACGCCGTCGCTACCGGAGCCGAGCTGGAGGTCCATCAGGACGACGTCGGGGCGGAGCGCAGCGGCCAGGGCCACGGCCTCCTCGCCGTTCCTGGCCTCGCCGATGACCTCGATGCCGGGGGCGTTGCTGAGCAGGGCGAGCAGCCCGGCGCGTTCGACGGCATGGTCGTCGCAGAGCAGCACGCTGATGGGGGTGTGCGCGGGTTCCGCGGCGGATGGGCTCATGGTTGCGCTCCAGAAGGACGGCGGCGGACGGGACGGTGCCACCCCCGGCCCGGCGCCGCTTCCATGGTGCGCTCACCGAGCCGTTCGCGCAGACCGGCATCCCCCCGCACGACCACCCCTCCAGCGCCCGCCGGGTGGTGTCCATGAGCCGCTGGTCCTCGGGGCGGGCGGTGCCGACCGTGAAGCTGAGGGCCGCGTCGCCGGCCCAGCCGTCCACGAGGGCGCCGCAGTCGATGCTCACCAGGTCGCCGTCGCGCAGCCGGGTCCCGTCCGGGACACCGTGCACGATCGCGTCATTGACGGAGACGCAGAGGACGGCGGGGAACGGGGTGGGGGCGAAGTTCGGGCGGTAGCCGAGGAACGGTGAGTCGGCGCCGGCCTCGCGCAGGACCGTATGGGCGACCTCGTCCAGGTCCAGCAGCCGCACGCCCGGCGCGGCCGCCGCACGCGCCGCCTCCAGCGCGTCGGCGACGACCCGGCCGGCCACCCTCATCGCGTCCAGTGCCGCGTCCGTCTTGATCTCCACCATGTGCCTGACCTCCCGCTCACCGCCGCCCGCGCCGCGTCCGGCGGCAGCAGGCGGTATTTATTTACCGGTATTTGTTTACCGGTATTAGTATCACAGGCATGGTGCGAACTCCTCTGACCCCTCGGGAACGTGAACGCGGCGAGCGACTTGGCGCGCTGCTGCGGACGGCGCGCGGCGAGCGGAGCATGGTCGAGGTCGCGGCGGCGGCAGGGCTGTCCGCCGAGACGCTGCGGAAGATCGAGACCGGCCGGGCGCCGACACCGGCGTTCTTCACGATCGCCGCGCTGGCCGGGGCGCTCGGGCTGTCGCTGGACGGGGTGGCGGCGCTGGCCACGCCCCCCGAAGCAGCCGTGGACGCGGTCGCCTGAACGGGCCGCACGGCGCACCCCCGATCGCCGAGCGGCGCAGCACCCACCCCCGGGCGGCGCACACCCCCGCCGGGTGCCACACATAGGTGGCACCATTCACCGCCGGGCGGCCCCGCCATCACGCGGCCCACCCACCGCAGGGTGGCGCAACGCCCACCGCCAAGCGGCACATACTCCCCGCCGGGCAGCCCCCGCCGTCACCCGGCACGTCACCCGCGCCAGCGCCCCCATCACCGCGCCCGCCACCACCGCGCCCCGCACCACCGCGCCCCCCGCCACCACGCCCGCCCCATCCGCGCGTAGGCCCCCACATACGCGCCGAGGGTCGCCCCCAAATACGCCGAGGGCCGGCCCCCCATGCGGGGAACCGGCCCTCCGTTGCGCTGACTGCGCCAGGACGCAGATCTGGCTCAGCTATTGACGCCGAAGTCCTGCTCCGGCTCAGACGCTGACGCCGAAGCCCTGCTCTGGCTCAGACGTTGACGCCGAAGTCCTGCGCGATGCCGACGAGGCCCGAGGCGTAGCCCTGGCCGACCGCGCGGAACTTCCACTCCGCGCCGTTGCGGTACAGCTCACCGAAGACCATGGCGGTCTCGGTGGCGGCGTCCTCGCTGAGGTCGTAGCGGGCGATCTCGGTGCCGCCGGCCTGGTTGATGATGCGGATGAAGGCGTTCCGCACCTGGCCGAAGTTCTGGCTGCGGTTCTCGGCGTCGTAGATCGAGACCGGGAAGACGATCTTGTCGATGTCCGCCGGCAGCGCCGCCAGGTTGATGTTGATCTGCTCGTCGTCGCCCTCGCCCTGGCCGGTGACGTTGTCACCGGTGTGCACGATCGACTGGTCCGGCGTCGCCTTGTTGTTGAAGAAGACGAAGTGCTGGTCGGAGTAGACCTTGCCGCTCGGGTTCACCGCGATCGCGCTCGCGTCGAGGTCGAAGTCCGTGCCGGTGGTCGTGCGGACGTCCCAGCCGAGGCCCACCGTGACGGCGGTCAGGCCCGGTGCCTCCTTGGTGAGGGAGACGTTGCCGCCCTTGGACAGGCTTACAGCCATGGGATGTCCCTTTCCTTGTCGACTCGTCGAAGCGTCGGGCTCCGTACTGCGCACGAAGCTACCGTCACCCACCACAACGCCATGAGGGGACCGTCAGGTTCCTGCAGTCTTTACTCTCTTTGCCGAATTCTGATGTGAACGCTCTGAGAGGACCCCGAAAAGCGGGTGACGGGGCAGCGCGCGACGCGGGATCATAGGACGCATGTCCGGGCCCTATGTCATCCGCGGTTCGGTCGTCCTTCCAGAGGCCGAGCTCGTCTGGCGTTTCTCGCGCTCCTCAGGTCCGGGCGGCCAGCACGTCAACACCAGCGACAGCCAGGTAGAGCTGCGCTTCGACCTCGACAAGACGCAGGCGCTGCCGCCGGTGTGGAAGGAGCGCGCCCTGGAGCGGCTGGCGGGCCGGCTGATCGACGGAGTGCTGTCCGTACGGGCCTCCGAGCACCGTTCGCAGTGGCGTAACCGCGAGACCGCCGCCGTCCGGCTGGCCGCGCTGCTCGCCGAGGCCACCGCCCCGCCGCCCAAGCCGCGCCGTAAATCGCGGATCCCACGGGGCATCAACGAGCGGCGGCTGCGTGAGAAGAAGCAGCGTGGCGATACCAAGCGCGGCCGCTCGGGCCGCGACTGGGGCTGACCGCCACCGGCCCCGGCCTCACGCCAACTGCCGGTACTTCCCCCGGAAGTACGTCAGCGGCCCGTCGTCCTCGTTCGGGACCGACGTGGCCAGTACGCGGGCGATGACCAGGGTGTGATCGCCGGCCACGACCCGCTGCTCGGTACGGCACTCCAGGGTCGCCAGCGCGCCCCCGATGAGGGGAGCACCGGACACTTCGCCCCGTACATGCGGAATGTCCTCGAAGAGCAGCCGGTCGCTGATGCGGCCCTTCATGGCGAATCGTCCGGCGATCTGCCGCTGATGTCCCGACAGCACCGAGACGGCCCAGTCGGGCTGCAGCTCCAGCAGGTCGTCCATCCGTGAGTCATTGCGAACGCTCACCATCACCAGCGGCGGGTCGAGCGATACCGACAGGAAGGCCGTGGCGGTCATCCCGACGTCCTCGCCGTGCGGGCCGCCGTCCGGGTCGTGGGCAGTGATCAGCACCACGCCGGCGGCTAGGCGGGACAGGGCGGCACGGAACTCGTCGTCACTCACCCCAACAGAATGCGGGATCGGCGCGCCGCCCGGCACGGAAGTGAGGGCGACGGCGGGTACGGGGTGGGCGACGGGCCCGGAGGCCGCCGCATCGGCAGGAGTCTTCGTGAACACGCCATAAACGCTAACTTCGGCCGACCGCGGCTCGCATCAGGCCCGGGGACCACTCGCGTCCTAGGTCTGACGACGGAGGACCGACGCGCTCGGAATTTGCGTTCAGGAAGTGTAGAAAGAGTGAAGGCGCGCTCCCGTGGCGGTTTTATGGAAGATCGCCAACCGTCCTTTCTGGATTGTGACTTGAGTCACAGCAGGCGCTAATTGTTGACCCTGTGTACCGAGTGAACAGCTCACTGTGATTCAGTGAGCGGGGAATCGGACGACAAGAAATCGTGGAGTTTGCTGTCGAGGTCTCAGGGAGAGCGAGCGATGGAGACCGAGTCGGAGCCATACGTCCGTCTTGCGACCCTGCGGCAGCTGCACCAAGTGGTCGCCGAGCTGAATACCGCACGCAGCCTTGCGGACACGTTGCAGACGGTCGCCGACGGTGTGATCACCGGGCTCGGCTATGAGCTGTCCGCGGTCAATCTCGTCCGTCCCGACGGCGATCTCGTCGTCGCCGCGGTCGCCGGCAGCGCGGGCGCCGAGGCTCTCATGGCCGGACGGGTCGGCTCCCGCGCCTCCTGGGAGCGCCGGCTGTCCATGGGCGAGCGCTGGGGCGACCTGTGCTTCATCTCGCATACCGAGGGCTGGGTGCTCGATGACGACGATGTACCGCAGTGGCACACGGCCGGACCCGCGCCCCGGTTTCCCGACGAGTGGCACCCCATGGACCGCCTCTTCGCGCCCATGTACACCGCGGCCAACGGCGGCGGCGAGCTGCTCGGGGTGATCTCCGTCGACCGGCCGCGCAACGGCCGGCGGCCCGGACCCTGGGGCCAGGAAGCCCTGCAGATGTACGCCTTCCAGTCCGCCATCGCGATCAGCAACGCCCGGCTCCGGGCCAATATGCAGCGCGCACTGGTCCGGCTGGAGCGCGAGCAGCAGGCGCTGCGCGCCAGCGAGGAGAGCTTCCGGCAGGCGTTCGAGTATGCGCCGAGCGGGATGGCCGTCGCCGAAATGGGCGGTGACCAGCACGGACGGCTGCTCCGCACCAACGACGCGCTGTGCCGGCTGCTGGGCCGCCCGGCCTCCGGGATGCGCCGCTACTCCTTCTCCGACCTCGTCCACCCCGAGGACATCGGCACCCTGCTGCGCACCTCCGCCGAGGGCGGCCGCGCCGAGCTGCGGCTGGCCCGCCGGGACGGCACCTATGTGTGGGTCTCGCTGCGCAACTCCGTCGTCGCCGACACCACCGACGGTCCCCGCTTCCTGCTCACCCACGTCGAGGACATCGAGGAGCGCAAGCGGCACGAGCTGCAGCTCGCCCACCGCGCCAGCCACGATTCGCTGACCGGGCTGCCCAACAGCGCCGAGCTGCGGGCCCGGCTCGGCGCCCGGCTGTGCTCGCGCCCGCCCGGCTCGATGGCGGACGCCTACGCCTCCTCGGGCACCCTCAGCGTCGATCCCCGTGATCCGCACGGCTTCCGGCCGGACGGGAACGAGCCCTTCGACGGGCTCGACGGCTTCGAGGGCGGGCCGCCGCCCCCGTTCGACCACCATGTCCATCTCGTCGCCCCCGCGGACGGGCCGGCCGACGACGGCTCCAAGGGGCTCGCGGTCCTCTTCTGCGACCTCGACGGCTTCAAGTCGATCAACGACCGCTTCGGGCACAACACCGGCGATGCGGTGCTGATCGAGGTCGCCCGCCGGCTGACCAGCGGCGTCCGGGACGGCGATACGGTCGCCCGGCTCGGCGGCGACGAGTTCGTGGTGCTCGCCGACGGCCTCGGTACCGCCGACGCCCAGGATCTGGCGGTCCGGCTGCGGAACGCGATCATCCCGCCGATCCGGGTGGAGGGCCGCGCGGTCCGGGTGGGCGCCAGCTTCGGTATCGGCTGGGCGAGCTGCGGGATGTCGGCCGAGGAAGTGCTGGAGTCCGCCGATCAGCGGATGTACGTCGAGAAGCGCTCCCGCTCGAAGGCGAACCGGCGGGCGGCGGGCTGAGCGGCCGGCGTCCGCCGCGACGTCCGCGCGCGATGCCGCGTATCTCACACCGGCCGCGCTCCGGGCCCCGCACCAGCAGTTCACCGTTCCGTAGCGATCTTGTGGCTGTTCGGGCACGGTGTGCGCGGGGCTTGAGGGGGTAGGCTGCGCCGGTGCGGCGCGGCGCCGCCGGGGGCCCGAAAGACAGTTCGCGCAATGAAGCCTGCGGACGCGTAGAGACGCGTACAGACGCGCACAGATCGCTTGGGAGTGACACGGAATGACGGCCGGCAATAACGGCGCGGACACGCCGGAGAACGACGACCCGTTCGCCTATCTCTACCGCTCCGAGGGCGGCGAGGGCGGCGCCCAGGGCTCGGCGGGCGACGGTGCGGCGGCGCGGCAGCCGGGGGTTCCGCGGACGTCCTACAACCAGGTGCGCGCGGTCGGCCAGCGCCAGTACGGCCAGCAGGCCCCGCAGCAGGTGACGTACGGGCAGCAGAACGCCCACTACGCCGCACCGGAGACTCTGCCCGGCGGTGACCGCACGCGTTCCGCCCCGGTGCCGGGCAACGGCGGCCCGGAGCCGCGCCGCGGCCGTAACGGTCTGCTGATCGGTGCCGTCGCCGTGGTCGCGGTGGTCTGCATAGGCATCGGCGTCGCGATGCTCACCAACGGCAAGGACTCCAAGGACGACACCGCGGGCAAGCCGGGCCCGACGGCCGGTGACACGGTGGCCCCCGATGACAAGCCCACCAAGAAGCCCGCTCCCGGCAAGCTGCCCAAGGGGGACGCGGGCGGTCTGCGGCTCGACGGCGGTGCGACCACGGCCAAGGACGTACCGGGCGCGCGCTCTTCCGGCGGGACGTATGTGGGGGGCATGAACACCCCGGGCGCAGCAGCCACTTGGTCGGTCGATGTCGATGTTCCCGGCAAGTACAAGCTCTACGTCGGTTACGGCGTTCCCGGCAAGGACGCCAACCTCACGCTGAACGTGAACGGCACGGCGGACGGCCGGCCGATCAACATGGAGAACTTCGCCCACGCCCCGGAGGGCGCCTGGGACAAGGGCTGGACCGAGACCTGGTCGTATGTGCAGCTCAACAAGGGCACCAACACCGTCAAGCTGTCCTGCGAGAGCGGGAACCAGTGCGACGTGAACCTCGACAAGGTCTGGCTGGCCAGGAGCTGAGCAACTGACGGCGCGCCCCCGAGGGACGTCCCGGACGTCCTTCCGCTCAACAACGGAGGCGTGTCACGTGGACGGTCGGTATCCCCACGACGGGGAACAACTCTTCGCCGGCCACGGTGTGCCCGGCGAGGGCACCAGGCCTGCTCTGCGGTGAACGGCCCGGCCGGTCGCCTGACGCCGGAGTCACTTCACCCTGCGCGTCTCCGGCGAAGGCGCTGCCACCTTGACTGTGCGCAGCAGCTCTTCATACGTCGCCGCATCGAACTCGCCCGCTGCCGGGGCCCGTACGGTCGCCGCGGACAGGGCCACCGCGCGGGTCAGGCGGTCCGGCCACGGCAGCTCGTCCACCAGGCCCGACAGCAGGCCGGCCACCGCTGAATCGCCGGCGCCGGTCGGATTGCCGGCGATCCGCTGCGGCGGGGCGGCCTGCCAGGCGCCGTCGGCGGTCACCGCGAGCATGCCGTCGGGGCCCAGCGAGGCGGCCACCGCATGGGCGCCGCGGCGGCGGGCGTCGCGGGCGGCGCGCAGCGGTTCGGTGCTGCCGGTGAGCGCGGCGAGTTCATCGGCGTTGGGCTTGGCGAGGTCGGGGCGGGCGGCCAGCCCGCGGCGCAGCGGTTCACCGCTGGTGTCGAGGAGGACCGGGACGCCGGCGCTGCGCGCGGCCCGGGTCAGCCGGGCGTAGACATCGACCGGCACGCCCGGCGGCAGGCTGCCGCACAGGGCCACCGCCCGTGCCTCGCCGAGCAGTTCGCGGTAGGTGCCCAGGAAGGTGTCCCACTCGGCGGGGGAGACGACCGGGCCGGGCTCGTTGAGCTGGGTGGTGTCTCCGGTGGCCGCGTCGGCGACGGCGACCGTGCGGCGGGTGGCGCCGATGACCGGGACCAGCGCATCGGTGACCTCGGTCTCCGCGAGCAGTGCGCGCAGCGCCTCGCCGGTGCCGCCGCCCGCGAAGCCGGTGGCGACCGTACGGTGGCCGAGCGCGGCCAGTACCCGGGCGACGTTCAGGCCCTTGCCGCCGGGGCGTTCGGACACCTCGGTGATCCGGTTCGTGGTGTGCGGGTGGAGCCGGGGGACGCGGTAGGTGATGTCCAGGGCGGCGTTCAGCGTGACCGTAAGGATCATGGTCGCCCCTCCGGGCAGTCATGGCCGGGCGGCCGGGCGTCGGGCAACCGCGTTCGGCGGTGGCATGCGGACAAGTGCGCGAGCGATCATGCCATCGTCGGTGGTGGTTGGCCCAGACCCGGTTCCGCCGCCGTAGGGTCCACGGCCTGCTGGAGGGGCGGCCGCCCACCTGCCCGGTGCGCGGGCGGAGCCCTCAGGCACCCCGCGGGCGCACCAGCCACTCGCCCCGGCGCATGACCCCCACCACGTCGTATGCCGCGTCCAGCACCACCAGGTCGGCGTCCTTGCCGGTCTGCAGGGAACCGGTGCGGCCGTCGATGCCCAGGAGGCGGGCAGGATTGGCCGAAAGCGCCTGTACGGCCTGGTCGACCGTCAGGCCGTCGAGGGTGACGGCGCGTTTGAAGGCGCGGTCCAGGGTGAGGGTGGAGCCGGCGATCGAACCGGCCGTGGGGCCTTCGCTGATGCGCGCGACGCCCTCCCTGACCTCGACCTGCATCGGGCCGAGCGGATACATCCCGTCGTTCATACCGGCCGCGCCCATCGCATCGGTGATGAACGCGACCCGCTCGGCGCCCGCCTCACGGACCGCCAGCTGCAGGACCGCGGCGTGCAGATGGGTGCCGTCGTTGATGAGCTCGACGGTGATCCGCTCGTCCTCCAGGAGCGCGGCGACCGGGCCGGGCGCACGGTGGCCCAGCGCCGGCATCGCGTTGAAGAGGTGGGTGGCGACGGTGGCGCCCGCGTCGATCGCCTCGCGGGTGGCGTCGTAGGAGGAGTTGGTGTGGCCGACGGCGGCGATCACGCCCGCGTCGGCGAGCAGCCGTACGGACTCCAGGCCGCCGGGCAGTTCGGGGGCGACGGTCATCATCGACGCGGTGCCGTGCGCGGCGTCGAGGAGCTTGCGGACGTCGGCCGGGTCCGGGTCGCGCAGCAGTTCCGGCTGGTGGGCGCCGCAGCGGTGCGGGGAGATGAACGGGCCCTCGAAGTGGATACCGGCCAGCTCGCCCTGCTGCACCAGTTCGGCGAGCACCGCGGCCTGCCGGGCGAGGTCGGGCAGCTCACCGGTGACGGTGGAGGCGAGCATCGAGGTGGTGCCGTGTCTGCGGTGGGTGTCGACCACCGTCATGCACTCTTCGGGGTCGGCGGACGAGAACGAGCCACCGCCTCCGCCATGGACATGGATATCGATGAAGCCGGGGACGATGAGGTGGCCTGAGAGGTCCATGATGCTGCCGGACACCCCGTCGGCCAGGTCGAGGTCCCGGCTGTGGACATCGCCGATGAGCCCGCCCTCGACGGTGATCCGGCCGTGCTCGACCAGGCCGGACGGCCGGGCGATCCGGGCGCCGGCCAGGATGGTGCGCCGGGGGTCCGAGGGCCGCTGCGCGGACTGTTGCTGTGCCATCAGGCGGTTACCTCCGTGGAGAGAAGATCCCGGGCGAGCAGTCCTGCGCCCAGGCACCCGGCGGCGTCCCCGAGGGCCGCCGGAACGATCGAGGGGAGCCGCTGGAACGTAACGCGCCGGCGGACCGCTTCCCGTAGAGGTGTGAAGAGCGTGTCGCCCGCTTCGGCGAGCCCGCCGCCGATGATCAGCGTCTGCGGGTCGAGCAGGGTGAGGCCGGTGACCAGACCGTCGGCGAGGGCGTCCACGGCGCGCTGCCACACGGTGTGCGCCCGCGCGTCGCCGGACGCCACGGCCTTGGCCGCATCCGCCGCGTTGGCCTGTGGATCGCCGCAGGCCGCCGCCCAGTCACGGCCGACCGCGGCGGCCGAGGCCAGCGTCTCCAGGCAGCCGCGCTGCCCGCAACCGCACTCGCGCCCGCCGGGCCGTACGACGATGTGGCCGATTTCGCCCGCGCTGCCGTGCGCACCGGCCTCGATCCGGCCGCCGATGCCGATGGCGCCCGCGATCCCGGTGCCCAGGGGGACGAACAGGAACCGGTCGGCGTCCCGGCCCGCGCCGATCCGGCCCTCGGCCAGGCCGCCGGTGCGGACGTCGTGGCCGAGGGCGACCGGCACTCCGCCCAGCCGTTCGGAGAGCAGCGTCCGCATCGGTACGTCCCGCCAGCCGAGGTTCGCGGCGTAGACGGCGGTGCCGGAGCGCTCGTCGACGATGCCGGGGACCGCGACGCCGGCCGCCGCGGCGGGGGCGCCGTAGCGGGCCGTGCCGAGGTCGCGGAGCTCGGCGGCGAAGCCGAGGATGGCCTCGACCACCGCGTCGGGGCCGTGCTCGCGGCCGGTGGGGCGCCGCGCCTCGTACAGGAGCACGGGCGGTGTGCCCCCGGAGGACGCGGTGTCCACCCCCACGAGGGCGGCCTTCATCCCGGTGCCGCCCACATCCAGGGCGATGACGTGTCTCACGGGAACAGTTTTGCGCGATCCGGCCTGAAAGGTCTAGTCCACTCACCGGGGCGATCGGGTCGGACGGGTGACCGGAAGGCCGCTGCCGGAGCGAAACGGGGGGTGGTGTAGACCTTGTAAAGAGCGCGGGGGAGACTCGCTGTTCATGCCGTTGGAGGGCGATCCCTGAGGCGGCCGGGGTAATACCCACCAAGCACGGAATTTCAGGACAAAGGGCGGTAACAGCAGTGCAGCGGCGGTACTTGAGCCTGGCGGCGGCAATCGCCACCACCATGACACTGACTCTTACCGGTTGCGGCACCGGCGCCGGTAGCGACGACGACGTCACTCTCAAACTGATCGCGGCGGACTACGGCGACAGCCGGTCCAACGGCTCCCAGCACTACTGGGACGAGCTCTCCCGCGCCTTCGAGAAGAAGAACCCCGGCATCAAGATCGATGTCGACGTCTACAGCTGGACCGATGTCGACAAGAAGGTCGAGGACCTGGTCAAGGACGGCCACGCCCCGGACCTCGCCCAGATCGGCGCCTACGCCGACTACGCGGCCAAGGGCCAGCTCTACAGCGTCGACAAGCTGGTCACCGTCACCACCCAGGCCGACTTCACCCCCTCCCTCGCGGAGGCCGGCGAATACAAGCGGGTCCAGTACGGCATGCCGTTCGGCGCCAGCACCCGGCGGCTCTTCTACAACAAGAAGCTGTTCGCCGAGGCCGGCATCACCTCCCCGCCGCAGAACTGGGACGACATCGCCCACGACGCCCAGCTGCTGAAGGCACGGGGCGTCAAGATGCCCTTCGCGCTGCCGCTCGGCCCGGAGGAGACCCAGGCCGAGACGCTGCAGTGGATGCTCAGCGGTGGTGGCGGCTACACCGACAGCATCGGCAAGTACACGATCGACTCGCCGGAGAACGTCAGGACCTTCAACTGGCTGAAGGAGAACCTCGTCGGCAAGGGCCTGACCGGCACCGACCCCGCCAAGCTCAACCGCGAGGACGCCTTCGAGGGCTTCACCGAGGGCAAGGTCGGCATGCTCAACGGCCACCCCACCCTGATGAAGCAGGCCGCGGCCAAGGGCATCGACTACGGCACGGTCGAGCTGCCCGGCTCCCACGGCAAGGCCAAGGCCACCATGGGCGTCGCCGACTGGATGATGGCCTTCAAGCAGGGGGGCCACCGCACCCAGGTCGGCAAGTTCCTCGACTTCGTCTACAGCAAGGAGAACGTCGAGAAGTTCTCCGGTTCATACGGCCTGCTGCCGGTCACCACCTCCGGCTCTCAGGCGATGCTGGCCGACGACAAGTACGCCAAGTTCCACGGCTTCCTCAAGCAGCTCGTCAACGCCGAGTTCTACCCGGCGAACAAGACCTCCTGGCCGCTGGTCTCCAAGACCGTCAAGGCGAAGATGGGCGCCGCGGTCGGCCCGAGGGGCAACCCGTCCGGCGTGCTCACGGACATCCAGAACACCGCGGACACGACGGACCAGACCGCCGAATGACGCGGTGCGGGCGGGGGCGCGGGCAGGCGCCCCGGCGCGGCGCGGCCGGGGCGACGGGCCGGGCCTTGTCCGACCGTGCGCTTATCGTGGAAGCGTGATGACGGGCGGTACGGCGGGTGCGGGCGGTCCGGGCGGCGAGCTCGGGGCCGCCGAGCGCGCCTCGGGGCTCTCCGCCCGGGACGAGGCGGTGCTCGCCGTCGAGCGCCGCTCCTGGCCGGGCCCCGGCCCCAAGGAGCGCGCCATCCGCGAACAGCTCGGCATCTCCCCGACCCGCTACTACCAACTCCTCAACGCCCTGCTGGACGACCCCCGCGCGCTCGCCCACGACCCCGTCACCGTCAACCGCCTGCGCCGCATACGGGACGCCCGCCGCGCCCGCCGCTGACCGGGCGCCCCGGCCGCCGCCCCGATGCGCCCGTACACCCCCCCGGCTGCCGCCGGAGGTACCCCCGGCGCCCGCCGCCCGCCGGTAGGGTCGGCGCCATGGGCAGCCACCCGAACGCCGCGCCGCAGTCCCAGCCGACACCCGGCTCCGTGCCGGTCCCGCACACCCCCGCCGGCCGCGACGGCCTCGCCGCACTGCTGGCCCACCCCGAACGCGCCGTCCTCGCCCTCGACTTCGACGGCACCCTCGCCGATATCGTCCCCGACCCGGAAAAGGCCCGCGCCCATGCCGGCGCCGTCGCCGCCCTCGGCCGTCTGGTGCCCCAGCTGCGCGCCGCCGCGGTGCTCACCGGCCGCCCGGCCACCGTCGCGGTCCGCCTCGGCGGCTTCGCGGAGGTACCCGGCCTGGACCACCTCACCGTCCTCGGCCACTACGGTGCCGAACGCTGGGAGGCGGCCACCGGCACCCTCCACGCACCCGCCCCGCACCCCGGTGTCGCCGCCATACAGGCCGAACTCCCCGGCGTCCTGGACGCCTCCGGTGTCTGGCACGGCACCTGGATCGAGACCGCCATCGAGCGCAAGGGCGGCCGCGCCCTCGCCGTGCACACCCGCCGCGCCACCGACCCCCAGGACGCCTTCGACCAGCTGCGCGGCCCGCTCACCGCGCTCGCCGAACGCCATGGCCTGATCGTCGAACCGGGCCGCCTCGTCCTGGAACTCCGCCCGCCCGGTATGGACAAGGGCGTCGCCCTCGCCGAATGGGTCCGCGAGACCGGCGCCGCCACCGTCCTCTACGCCGGCGACGACCTCGGCGACCTGGCCGCCTTCGCCGCCGTCGAAAAGCTCCGCTCCGACGGCCTCACGGGCGTCCTGGTCTGCAGCGGCAGCAACGAGGTCACCGAACTCGCCGAACGCGCCGACCTGGTCGTCGACGGCCCGGCCGGGGTCGTCGGCCTGCTCGGCGCCCTGGCGACCCGGCTGGACGAAAGCGGGGCGCACGGGGCGTAGGCGGGGACGCGCCTCAGGCGGGCGGCGAACCCTCCTGAGCGTCCTCCCCCCGCAGCTCCCGCAGCTGGTCCAGGAACCACCGGGCGGGCGGCAGCGCGGTGGCCGCCGCGGCCAGCCGCTCGGTGCGCGCCGCGCGCTCGCCGTCGTCCATCGACAGCGCCTCGTGCAGCGCCTCGGCGGTGCCGACGACGTCGTACGGATTGACGGTGAGGGCATGCGCGCCGAGTTCCTCGTGCGCGCCCGCCTCCCGCGACAGCACCAGCACGCAGCCGGCGTCCGACACCACCGGGATCTCCTTGGCGACCAGGTTCATACCGTCCCTGATCGGGTTGACGAGTGCCACGTCCGCGAGCCGGTAGGCGGCCAGCGAGCGGGCGAAATCGTCCTTGACGTGCAGCAGGACCGGCTGCCAACCCGCCGTCCCGTATTCGGCGTTGATGGCCTCGGCCACCCGCTGGACCTCGGCGGTGTAGTCGCGGTAGACGGCGAGATCCTGGCGCGAGGGATAGGCGAAGGCGAGGTGCACCACTCGCTCGCGCCACTCGGGGTGGTCGGCGAGCAGCTGCCGGTAGGCGAGCAGGCCGCGCACGATGTTCTTGGAGAGTTCGGTGCGGTCCACACGGACGATGGTCCGGCGCCCCGGCCCGCCGATCTCGGTACGCAGCGCCGCCATCCGCTCCTCGACGTCGGGGCGGTGCGCGCGCTCGCGCAGGAAATCGGCGTCGGCACCGAGGCCGTGCACACCGATCCAGGTCGTGCGCGCCTTGCGCTCCGGCACGAGCGCCACGATGCCGGGCGCCCCGTCCTCCGGCCGGACGCGCTCGCACTGCCCGCCGAGCCCGGTCTCGGCGCAGGCCACGAAGTTCTCGGCCCACCGCCGGGTGAGGAAGTTCGCCCGGTCGGCACCGAGGATGCCCAGCGCCAGCTTCCGCTGGATGTCGTCGGGCAGCATCGCGAAGTACTCGGCGGGGGCCCACGGGGTGTGGGAGAAGTGCGCGATGCGCAGATCGGGACGGCGCTCGCGGAGCATGCCGGGCACCAGCGCCAGGTGATAGTCCTGCACGAGGACGGCCGCGCCGGGCGCCGCACCCTCGGCCAGCGCATCGGCGAAGGCCGCGTTGTACGTCTCGTAGGCCGCCCACTGCGCCCGGAACTCCGCATCGAAGACCGGTTCCAGCGGGGTCTGATAGAGCATGTGGTGAACGAACCACAGCACCGAATTCGCGATGCCGTTGTAGGCGGCGGCATGCACCTCGGCCGGAATGTCCAGCATCCGGACGCGCTGTCCACCCGTATCGCCCGGCTCCAGCACACCACCCGTCCGCCGCACGGCCTCCCGGTCGCCGTCACCGAGCGCGGCACACACCCACACCGCATCCGTCTCGGGCCCGATCGCCGACAGCCCGGACACCAGCCCACCACCACCCCGCTTGGCGGTCAGCGTCCCGTCCTCCCCCAGGCCGTACGACACCGGCCCGCGATTGGACGCGACAAGAACCTCAGCACCTGCTTGCACCGCACTGCGCTCGGAGACCATGTCGCGAAAGTAACCCGCCACAGATCCGCGCAAACGTACGGAGCGCGGCTCACGCCGCCCGTCGTGCCGCGTACTCCGGGATTTCGGCCATCGGGGGGCGTTCCTCGGTGTCCACGTCCGTCGTGCGGGGGACGAAGCCCTCGTCGCCGCGGTCGAACTGGGTGAGCCGGGGGCGGACCAAGTGGCCGCGGGTCAGGCGTAGTTGGGCGGTGCGGTAGATCGCGGCGGCCATCCGGCCCAGGGCCTGGCCGTCCTGGTGGCGGTGTCTGCGTACGCCGACGTCCACCTGGGCGAGGGCGTCGAGGCCGACGGTGTGCAGGGCGTCGACGAGCAGGCCGAGCTCCACGCCGTAGCCGACCGGGAAGGGCAGCAGCTCCAGCAGGGAGCGGCGGGCCGCGTACTCGCCGCCCAGGGGCTGGACGAAGCCGGCCAGCTGCGGCCAGTGGAGATTGAGGAGGGGGCGGGCGACCAGCTCCGTCACCCGGCCGCCCTGGCCGGCCCCGGCGCCTTCGCCGCCGGTCTCCAGCGGGCGGTCGTACATCGCCTTCACGAACTGGATGTCCGGATCCGTCAGCAGCGGGCCGATGATCCCGGAGACGAAGGCGGGGGAGAAGTCGCGCAGGTCGGCGTCGATGAAGCAGATGATGTCGCCGGTCGTGGCCAGCAGGGAGCGCCAGAGCACCTCTCCCTTGCCGGGCAGCGCGGGCAGCCGTGGCAGGACGCTGTCGCGGGGTACGACCCGGGCGCCGGCCGCCGCCGCGACCTCGGCGGTGCGGTCGGTGGAGCCGGAGTCCAGCACCACCAGCTCATCGACGAGCGGGACCGCCTCGGTCATCAGCTCGGCACGGATCACCGCGACGATCGCCCCGACCGTGGCTTCCTCGTCGAGCGCGGGCAGCACGACACTGACCGTACGGCCCGTCTGGCGCTTCGCCTCCAGCAGCTGCCCCAGCGGGCGGTCCGCGGCGGACCAGGAGTGGCTGCTCAGCCAGCCCTCCACCTCTTCCAGCACGTCTACGACTCCTCGGTCGCCGCCCGATCGGCGGCCTGTGTGATCCATCTCGCGGTTCGGACGACTATCTCAACTGTCAGTGCCTTCGGTTACAGTCTTGAACAACGCGGATGGCCGTCGCATGTCGGGGTCCGCGCCACAAACGCCTGGGTTTCGGCCCAGCGCCATACCGCTCATCCAGAGGGGCAGAGGGATACGGCCCGTTGAAGCCCCGGCAACCCTCCAGCCGGTCTTGCCGCCAGGACGCTGACGTCCCGCGCGCGTGAGGCTCCCGGCTAGGGAAGGTGCCAAATCCGTCTCGCGACGAGATGCGCCGCGAGGAAGATGAGGAGAAAGGGCCTCGCCTCCATGGCTGTGCAAGTCACCGAAAACACCCCCGCCGTCGCTCTGGGTCCCGCCGCAGCCCTGTCCTGCCGCGAGTGCGGACAGCGCTTCCCGCTCGGCCCGATCTTCGCGTGCCAGGAATGTTTCGGGCCGCTCGAAGTCGCGTACGACCTGCCGAGCGGCGACCCCGAGAGCCTGCGGAAGCAGATCGAGGCCGGCCCGAACAGCATCTGGCGCTACGCCCCGCTGCTGCCCGTCCCCACCGACGTGGCCGAGAAGCCGAACCTGAACCCCGGCTTCACCAACCTGGTCAAGGCCGACCGGCTCGCCGCCGAGCTGGGCGTCACCGGCGGTCTGTACGTCAAGGACGACTCCGGCAACCCGACGCACTCCTTCAAGGACCGCGTCGTGGCGATCGCCGTCGAGGCCGCCCGCGCCTTCGGCTTCACCACTCTCTCCTGCTCCTCCACCGGCAACCTCGCCGGTGCGGTCGGCGCTGCGGCCAGCCGGGCCGGTTTCCAGTCCTGCGTCTTCATCCCGCACGACCTGGAGGCCGGCAAGGTCGTCATGGCCGCGGTCTACGGCGGTGACCTGGTGGGCATCGAGGGCAACTACGACGACGTCAACCGCTTCTGCTCGGAGCTCATCGGGGACCCGCTGGGCGAGGGCTGGGGCTTCGTCAACGTCAATCTGCGGCCGTACTACGGCGAGGGTTCCAAGACCCTCGCGTACGAGATCTGCGAGCAGCTGGGCTGGCAGCTCCCGGACCAGATCGTCATCCCGATCGCGTCCGGCTCACAGCTCACGAAGATCGACAAGGGGCTCAAGGAGCTGATCGCCCTCGGCCTGGTCGAGGACAAGCCGTACAAGATCTTCGGTGCCCAGGCGGAGGGCTGCTCGCCGGTGTCCACGGCCTTCAAGGCCGGGCAGGACGTCGTGCGCCCGCAGAAGCCGAACACCATCGCCAAGTCGCTGGCGATCGGCAACCCGGCCGACGGTCCGTATGTGCTCGACATCGCGCGCCGTACGGGCGGTGCCGTGGAGGATGTCAACGACGAGCAGGTCGTGGACGCCATCAAGCTGCTGGCCAGGACGGAAGGGATCTTCGCGGAGACCGCGGGCGGCGTGACCGTCGGCGTGACCAAGAAGCTGATCGAGGAGGGTCTGCTCGACCCGTCCCTGACCACCGTCGTACTCAACACGGGTGACGGCCTCAAGACACTTGACGCGGTCGCCCCGACCTCCGGGCCCACGGCCACGATCCGTCCGAACCTGGACGCGTTCCGCGCGGCCGGCCTCGGCTGAGGCCGCCGGCCCGTCCGGTGGACGAGGCCGCGCCACAGCCCCCCGAACTCGTACTCCGTATCCCTGGAAGGCAGAACCATGAGCGTCAAGGTCCGCATCCCCACCATCCTCCGCACGTACACCGGTGGCCAGGCCGAGGTCCCCGCCGAGGGCGCGACCCTCTCCGAGGTGATCGCCGACCTGGAGCAGAACCACCAGGGCATCGCGGCCCGTGTGCTGGACGACGCCGGCAAGCTGCGCCGCTTCGTGAACGTGTACGTCAACGACGACGATGTGCGCTTCGAGCAGGGCCTGGAGACGCCGACCCCGGACGGCGCCGGCATCTCGATCATTCCGGCGGTGGCCGGCGGCTGCTGATTTGCGCCAACTCTTCTCCTGCATGACCGGAATTGCCCCGTCCGCCAGAAAGCGGACGGGGCAATTCCGTGTTGTGAAAGGAGATACCATTGGGGTGATCCCCCTCCGGATATCACCGTGAGCGTGCCGAACGCATATGTGTTCGCGACCAGTTGTGTCCAAAGTGTGGGCGGTATTTGTCGCCTAGGTGCGCTATGCCCGGCCCGACTTGCCCTGGAGAACCGGGATTTCGCCGCATATTGCCGATTCTCCGGCGCCAGATTTCTCGTCCGATTGACCTGTTGCTCTGGGCATCTGTGCAGATACATTCAGCGGCGGTCGACGCGTTCCGGCGCACACCCCACGGGCCTTTCGCGGGGTGAGGTCTGACCCGGGTCCGCGGAGTGCGGTCCTGCGCAAGGGCCAGTAATAGGGGAGTTAGGCATGGCTCAGGGCACCGTCAAGTGGTTCAACGCGGAGAAGGGGTACGGCTTCATCGCGGTCGACGGTGGTGCGGATGTTTTCGTCCACTACAGCGCGATCCAGATGGACGGCTACCGCACCCTTGAGGAGGGTCAGCGGGTCGAGTTCGAGATCTCGCAGGGCCAGAAGGGGCCGCAGGCGGACATGGTCCGGGTGGCCGGCTGAGGCGCCGACCAACTGCTGCGTGAGGAAGGCCCGTACCCCTGAGGGGGGTACGGGCCTTCGGCTGTGTGCCCCCGGTCGGCCGCCCTCCGCCGTCAGCCGGGTGGGCGGGACGCCATCCGGGCGCTTGCACTCGCACCCCACGAGTGCTAATCATTGGCGTTAGCACTCTCCCAGTGAGAGTGACAAAGAAGGACCGGGTCGGTGAGGCCCGTAGGCCGCGTGGGGCAAGGAACCACACAGGTCTGCAGGCCGTCCGTCGCGGGCGCCAGCGCGGTCCGGAGCAATCCTTCCCCAAGCTCTCAACTGCGTTCGAGCAGGGGAGACCCCATTAGTCCGGGAGGACCACTTCACATGGCCAAGATCATCGCGTTCGACGAGGAGGCACGGCGCGGTCTCGAGCGCGGGATGAACCAGCTCGCCGACGCCGTCAAGGTCACCCTCGGCCCCAAGGGCCGTAACGTCGTCCTCGAGAAGAAGTGGGGCGCCCCCACGATCACCAACGATGGTGTTTCCATCGCCAAGGAGATCGAGCTCGAGGACCCGTACGAGAAGATCGGCGCCGAGCTGGTCAAGGAGGTCGCGAAGAAGACGGACGACGTCGCCGGTGACGGCACGACGACCGCGACCGTCCTGGCCCAGGCCCTGGTCCGCGAGGGCCTGCGCAACGTCGCCGCCGGCGCCAACCCGATGGCCCTCAAGCGTGGTATCGAGCGTGCCGTCGAGGCCGTCTCCGCCGCCCTGCTGGAGCAGGCCAAGGACGTGGAGACCAAGGAGCAGATCGCTTCGACGGCCTCCATCTCCGCCGCTGACACCCAGATCGGCGAGCTGATCGCCGAGGCCATGGACAAGGTCGGCAAGGAAGGCGTCATCACCGTCGAGGAGTCCCAGACCTTCGGTCTGGAGCTGGAGCTCACCGAGGGTATGCGCTTCGACAAGGGCTACATCTCGGCGTACTTCGCCACCGACATGGAGCGTATGGAGGCGTCGCTCGACGACCCGTACATCCTCATCGTCAACTCCAAGATCGGCAGCGTGAAGGACCTGCTGCCGCTCCTGGAGAAGGTCATGCAGTCCGGCAAGCCGCTGCTGATCATCGCCGAGGACGTCGAGGGCGAGGCCCTGTCGACCCTGGTCGTCAACAAGATCCGTGGCACCTTCAAGTCCGTCGCCGTCAAGGCCCCGGGCTTCGGTGACCGCCGCAAGGCCATGCTCGGCGACATCGCCATCCTCACCGGTGGCACCGTCATCTCCGAGGAGGTCGGCCTCAAGCTGGAGAACGCCGGTCTCGAACTGCTCGGCCGCGCCCGCAAGGTCGTCATCACCAAGGACGAGACCACCATCGTCGACGGTGCCGGCGACAGCGAGCAGGTCCAGGGCCGCGTCAACCAGATCCGTGCCGAGATCGAGAACAGCGACTCGGACTACGACCGCGAGAAGCTCCAGGAGCGTCTGGCGAAGCTGGCCGGCGGCGTGGCCGTCATCAAGGCCGGTGCCGCCACCGAGGTCGAGCTCAAGGAGCGCAAGCACCGCATCGAGGACGCCGTTCGCAACGCGAAGGCGGCCGTCGAGGAGGGCATCGTCGCCGGCGGTGGCGTCGCCCTGCTCCAGGCTTCCTCGGTCTTCGAGAAGCTGGACCTCGACGGTGACGAGGCGACCGGCGCCAACGCCGTGAAGCTCGCCCTGGAGGCCCCGCTCAAGCAGATCTCCGTCAACGGCGGCCTTGAGGGCGGCGTCGTGGTGGAGAAGGTGCGCAACCTGGCCGTCGGTCACGGTCTGAACGCCGCGACCGGTGAGTACGTCGACATGATCGCCGAGGGCATCATCGACCCGGCGAAGGTCACGCGCTCCGCGCTGCAGAACGCCGCCTCCATCGCGGCGCTCTTCCTCACCACCGAGGCCGTCATCGCCGACAAGCCGGAGAAGGCCGCCGCGGCGGGCGCTCCGGGCGGCATGCCGGGCGGTGACATGGACTTCTGATCCTCTGGATCAGAACGCTGATCCTCTGGATCACACGTCCACACGTACGTCGGGGCGGCACCCTCCTCTTGGGGGGTGCCGCCCCGACGGCGTTCTTCGGGGCGGGCTGCGGGGTTTGCGGGGGGCCTGTGGGGTTTCCGGCGGGCGGTCTGCTGTGGGAAGGGGCGCGATCAGGGGCGCCGTGCCTGCTCCTTGCGCCGGATGAAGCAGCCCCCGACGCACAGGCCCCCGCTCACCGCCAGCAGGACGGCGCCGCCCACGGTGGCCGGTTCCGGCGGGGTGTCGAGATCCAGGTCCAGCGTGCTCTCGTAGGCCTGGACCACCCTGATGCCGTGCGCACCGGGCAGTTGTGGCGGCGGCACGTACGGCGGTGGCATCTCGCTCCAGAGCAGCATTGTCACGCCGCCGACGGCGAGGACGAGAGCGGTGCCCGCCACGATCAGCCTGGCGCGCCACGGGCGGCGTAACCGGATCCCCATGCGCCGAGCCTACTGTGCCCCGCCGGTACGGACCCCGGCCCGGACCTACCCCGCCACCCACACCTCTACTTCACGCCGTCTTCACTACTCCACCACAACCCTCCCCGCCCCTCATGGGTCTCCTGTGCGCCAACTGCCGTACGGGCATGGGAAGAACGCCTTCTGCTGCCCACGGCCGTCCGGCCCACCATTCAGCAGTGGATGCCCCGCGCATCCCGCAGGCAGCAGGAGAGCCCCGCATGCCCAAGCACCTCCGTATGACCCTGGCCACCGCGGCCGCCACCGCGCTGGCGGCCGGCCTGCTGACGGCCGCCACCGGCACCGCCTCCGCCGCGGACCGCGCCGCGTCGGCCGCCAACGGCCGCCAGGGCGACTTCAACGGCGACGGCTACCGCGATCTCGCCGTGGCCGCGCCCGCCGCGACCGTCGACGGAAAGAAGGCGGCCGGTGCCGTCACCGTGTTCTACGGTTCGGCGCACGGCGTGGACGCCTCCCGGCACACCACGTTGAGCCAGAACTCCCCGGGCGTGCCCGGCGCGGCCGAGGCCGACGACTTCTTCGGCGGAAGCCTCGCCGCCGGCGACTTCAACTCCGACGGCTTCGCCGACCTCGCCGTCGCCGCCCCGCACGAGGATGTCGCGGCCGACGCCGACGGCGGCACCCTGCAGATTCTGTGGGGCGCGTCCGGCGGCCTCTCCGGAAAGGGCAGCGCCACTCTCGCCGACCCCGCCCCCACCCTGCACGACCGTTTCGGCGCCGCGCTGGCCGCCGGCGACTTCGACCGCGACGGCAAAGTCGATCTGGCGGTTGGCGCCTCCTCCGCCACGCTGCATCTCTTCAAGGGCGGTATCAGCAAGGCCGCGAAGCCCGGCGCCCACACGGCCCTCGCCCTGCCCATCGTCGGCGAGGCCACCAACGGCATCCTCCAGCTGACCTCCGGCGAGGTCACCGGCCAGGGCTACTCCGATCTGGTGGTCAGCGCCTACGACAGGGAAGCGCCCCACTTCAGCACCAATTACTACCTGCCCGGCACCCCGGCCGGCCTCTCCGGCAGTCGCGTGAAGCGCCTGCCCGGCGGCTTCATCACCGCCATCGGCGATGTCAACGGCGACGGCTTCGGCGACCTCGTCACCGGCATGACCTTCGACGACCGGATCCCCGGCAGCACCAAGGGCGGCAAGGTCACTGTCATCCACGGCTCGGCGGGCGGTCCGCGTGTGGAGCTGACCGACACCATCACCCAGGAGTCCGGCGCGATACCCGGCAGCTCCGAGAAGGGCGACAACTTCGGCTTCGAGGTGACCCTCGGCGACATCAACGGCGACGGCCTGCAGGATCTGGCCATCGGCGCCGCGTACGAGACCCTCGACGGCGCGAGCAAGGCCGGTGCGGTGACCGTGCTGCGCGGCTCCCCCTCCGGCATCGACACCGCGCACCACATCCAGTACTTCCACCAGAACTCCCCGGGCGTCCCCGGCGCCAACGAGAAGGACGACCTCTTCGGCGGTGAGGTCTTCCTCTCCGACCTCAACGGTGACAAGAAGGCTGACCTGACCGTGGGCGCCGTCTACGAGGACGGCGGCAACGGCGCCCTCACCACCCTGCCCTCCGACGGCACCCGCCTCACCACCACCGGCTCCCGCTTCATCTCCCCGCCCGCAGCCGGCATCTCCACCGCGGGCGCCCCGGAGTTCGGCAGCATTGTGGTGGGGTGAAGGGTGAAGGGTGAAGGGTGAGGGGTGAGGGGTGAGGGGTGAAGAGGCGGGGGCCGGAGGTGCTTTGGTGAAGGCTTTCGCGTAACGGGCTATGTCAATTTCGCATTCTGCGGGATCTGCTTTGGGTGGGTCTTTGAGCGGGTCTTTGGGCGGGTCTTTGGGCGGGTCCAGGATTTTGCGAGGGAGAACTGGCGTCGGATCCTCCCTTCCCCCATCGCGGTGAACAATTTTGTTCGGGGTGTTCTGGGTTCCCGAAGCAGGTGTATCGACCTCGCGCTGATCTCGTGGGTCGGCCGCTCCGAATGCCTATTCGGCTGGGAGGGGAATTCCGGGGAGGGGGGTACCGCTCCGCGGGGGCCCGCTGCTGTTGGCGGTAGTCCTGTCAGTGGCCCTGCCGGTAGCCCTGCCGAAAGCCCCTGCCAGTAGGCGTCCGGTGGGAGTCGTTCGCCCTTGGAAATGCGGGCGCTCTCGGGGAGGCGTGAGCGGTACTCGGTGGGGAGGTGCGTCCGATCGTCGCGATATCGCCATGGGAGAGCTGTCGGATATCGGTGATCTCGTCATCGGGTTTTCTTCCAGCTCCCCTTCAACTGTTGACGTATCGTCAGCGACTCTCGCCTGCGGTCACTGGTTGCGCAAGGAGTGAAGCGGAGAGTGATGGAATGGGGCAATGCGGCCGATGGTTGGATGCCATGGAGGGGTGGGCATTAGCGCGTCGGCCAGGCAATATCTGGCATTTTGGGGCGGCTCGTGAGTTCCGCTCAATTCACGGTGTTCCCAGGCCGGCCGGTGTTCCGAGTGGGGTGGGGCTTCCTGTGGTTGTCGGGTCGGGCTCTGCGGCTGCGGGGGTGGGGGCGCTGTCAGGGTCGGCGTCCAGCTCTGCCCGCATCTGTTTGCTGAAGCCGAAGAAGTAGGTGGCGAGGAAGCCGACGAGGTAGCCGACGGCCAGGCCCAGGGCGTAGACGGTGAGGGTGGTGGTCAGGGTGTGGTTGCCCTTGACCAGGGGGAACAGGGCCCAGCCGGAGGGGCCGATGGCGGTGGAGCCGACGGCGTCGCCGAGTTGGTTGAAGAGGCCGACGAAGGCGCCGCCGAATGCGCCGCCCAGGCAGGCGGTGATGAAGGGGCGGCCCAGAGGGAGCGAGACGCCGTAGATCAGGGGTTCGCCGACGCCCAGGAAGCCTGCGGGCAGGGCGGACTTGATGGTTCTGCGGATCGAGCGGTTGCGGGGGAGGCGGAGGTAGACGGCGATCGCGGCGCCGACCTGGCCCGCTCCGGCCATGGCGAGGATCGGGAGCAGGACCGTGTAGCCCTGCTGCTCGATGAGGGTGGTGTGCAGGGGGATGAGCGCCTGGTGGAGGCCCAGCATGACGAGGGGGAGGAAGAGGCCGCCCAGGACGAAGCCGGCGAAGGCGCCGCCGTGGGTCAGCAGCCAGTTGGCGCAGGTGCCGATGGCGGTGGCGGCCTCGCCTGCGACGTACATCAGGCCGAAGAGGGTGGCCAGGCCCGTGACCAGGACCGTAAGGGTCGGGGTGACGAGGACGTCCAGCGCCTCGGGGACTGCCTTGCGGCACCGCTTCTCCACCTGGACGGCGAGCAGCGCCGCGGCCAGTGCGCCGAGTACGCCGCCCTGGCCGGGGGAGAGCGGCTGGCCGAAGGCCGTGATGTGGGTGATGCCGGGGAAGACGATGACCGCGGCGACCGCGCCGCCGAGGATGGGGGTGCCCCCGAATTCCTTGGCGGTGTTGTAGCCGACGAAGACGGCGATGAGGGACATGAAGCCGGAGGCCATGGCGGCGAGGGCGGGGACGACCGAGGGCAGCCATCCGAGGTTGGTCAGCAGGCCGTTGATGCCGGCGATGATGCCGCAGCCGATCAGGGCCGGGATCAGCGGGACGAAGATATTGGCGATCCGGCGGAGGAACAGCTTCACCGGGGTGGCGTTCCTGGACTTCTGCCGGGCCTTGAGGGCGGCGCCCTGGGCGGCCAGCTCCTCGGCGGTGGTGGTGGGTGGGGTGGGCGGTTGCTGGGTGGCGGTTGGTGGCCTGGGGGTTGGTGGCGTGGGGGGCGGTTCGGATTCCGGGGTGGTGGCCTTGGGGGCGAGGGGCGGTCCGGCGGGTTCCGGCTCGCCGGTGGGGGCCGAGGCGCGGGCCTGCGCCACCAGGCGCTCGAATTCGGGGGTGACCCGGGCGACCGTCCCGGGGCCCAGCACGATCTGGTACGTGTCGTCCTCGACCACGCCCATGACTGCCGGCAGTGCCTTGAGGGCCTCGTCCTGGACCAGGGAGCGGTCCTGGATGCCGAGGCGGAGCCGGGTCATGCAGTGGGCGATGGAGGTGAGGTTTCCGGCGCCGCCGACGAGAGGGAGGATCGCGGCAGCGGTGGCGCGGTTCTTGTCTTCGGGCATATGCGGTGCCTTGCTGTGCGGACAGACCAGGGGCGGGGGTCGGGGGCGGGGGCGTACGGGGTGGGGTGGGCGGGGAGCCGTGGGACTCAGTGGTCCTTGGTGGACTGGAGGGCTGCGCGGAGATGGCCGTCGGCAGCGTCGAGGAGGCGGGCGGCAGTGGGGGCGTCGACTTCGCCGAGGATGGTGAGGATGGCGTTCTTCACCTCGCCGTCCGTGCGGCGCAGGGCCTTCTCGATCTCCTGGTCGGAAGCGCCGGTGGCGAGCGCGACGATACGGCGCGAGCGGGCCCGCAGCTTCTCGTTGGAGGCGCGGACGTCGACCATCAGATTCCCGTAGGTCTTGCCCAGCCGGATCATGGTGATGGTCGAGAGCATATTGAGCACCAGCTTCTGGGCGGTGCCCGCCTTGAGCCGCGTGGAGCCGGTCAGCAGCTCGGGGCCGGCCACGATCTCGATACCGTGCTCGGCGGCCTCGGCCAGCGCCGAATCGGCATTGCAGGACAGGCCGATGGTCAGTGCGCCCAGGGCGCGGGCATGCTCGACGGCCCCGACCGCATAGGGCGTACGGCCGGAGGCCGAGATGCCGACGACGGTGTCCAGGTCGGTCAGGCCGATCGCGGTCAGATCCTCGACCGCGAACTTCGTGCTGTCCTCGGCGCCCTCGACCGCGTTGACCA
Source organism: Streptomyces sp. NPDC048637 (assembly GCF_040650675.1). Taxonomy (NCBI): domain Bacteria; kingdom Bacillati; phylum Actinomycetota; class Actinomycetes; order Kitasatosporales; family Streptomycetaceae; genus Streptomyces; species Streptomyces sp. NPDC048637. The sequence continues at coordinate 29,738 of NZ_JBEZHQ010000018.1, read as the reverse complement.
TCGCGGACGGGCCGCCCGCGATCAGCCCGAGCACCTCGGACGGGTCGGTGTTGAAGGTCGGGGGGCACTCGCTGGCGTCCAGCACCCCGAGGCGGCCGGCCGTGCCGGCGCCGGCGTAGATCAGCCGGCCGCCGCGGGCCATCCGAGCGGCGGTGGCGTCGATGGCGGCGGCGATCTCCGGGAGCCGCCGGGCGACGGCGGCGGGGACCGTGGCGTCCTCGTCGTTCATCGTCCGGGCGATCTCCAGGGTGGAGCGGCGGTCGATCTCGGCGAGCTCGGGCCGGAACGCCTCGGTGGTGAGGGTGTCCAACTGGGCGCGCAGAGGGTCGTGGTCGGTGGTGGAGGTCATGGCGTGGCGGCTCTCTTCGGGTCGGGCGCGTGGGGGCCGTGGCATTTCGGCTGCCCGCCGCCGGGTGCCGTCGTGCCCACCCGTGCCGCCCCGGCGGCATGGATGCCCACAACGGCGGGGCGGTGCGGGTCAGCGCTGGTTGTTGCGCGGCGAGTGGCGGTGGGCGAGGGCCTCGTAGGAGGCGGACAGCGCGGGGGCCGCGGTCTCGTACGTACGCTGCGCGACGCCTATGAACAGGCAGTCCACGACCAGCAGCTGACTCGTGCGGGACGACATGGCGGCCGGTCGCAGCTCGCTCTCGCGGGCCGTGGACGTGGTCAGGATGTGGTCCGCGTACGCGGCGATCTCGCCGTCCGGGCGGCCGGTGATGGCGATCGTCGTCGCGCCGTGGTCGAAGGCCACCCGCAGGGGCTCTATGACGTCGGTGGTCCGCCCGGAGTGGGTTATGGCGAGGGCGACATCGCCGGTGCGCATCTGTACGGCGTTCGTCACGGCCAGATGCGGGTCCGCGTGCGCATGCGCGATCAGGCCGATGCGCAGCAGCTTCTGGACGAGGTCCTGGCCGACGAGATTGGAGGCCCCGATGCCGTACACATCAATACGGCGGGCCCCGGCGAGCGCGGTGACGGCGGCTTCGAGCTGGGTGACGTCCAGTGCGGCGGCGGTGTCGGCCAGGCACTGCTGCTCCTCCTGCGCCAGCTTCGCGACGACATCGACGAGGGAGTCGTCGACCGCTATGTCCGCGGTCACCGCGGGCGCGCCGCCGGCCGCCTGCTGGGCGGCGAGCGCGGCGAGGGCGAGGCGCAGGTCGCGGTAGCCCGGGTAGCCGAGCAGCCGGGACGTCCGTACGACGGTGGCCTCGCTGGTGCCCGTGCGCTCCGCGAGGCCGGTGACGGTGAGGGCGGCGCAGCCGGCCGGGTCGCTCGCGACGGTCTCCGCGACCCGCTGCATGGAGCGGGTCATCGTCGGCGCGAGGGTGCGGACCTTGGCGGCCAGCGCCGCGGGGGCGGGTGGGGCCGGGGCCGGTCGGGTCTCGACGGGCGCGTCCTTGAAAGTTTCCTTCACGCTGCTGCTCACGCTTGAAAAGTAATTTCATCGACGGCTCGGCGTCAATACCCTCTGTGAGTGCTGTGGACAGAGCGCATGATCCCGCGGCGGGCTGTGGACAACTCCGCTCGGCGGCCGGCGGCCGGGAGACAATGGGGGGCATGGAGATGGAACAGGCATTGCACGCCGCGCGGGCGCTGGTGCTCGCCGACCTGATGGCGGACGAGGTGGCCGACGCCGACATCGTCTCGCTCGTGGAGGATGCGGTCGTCCACCGCCGGTGGTGGGTGGAGCAATGGCCTGAAGGAGCGGAATTCGTCGCCGGACTGATAGCGCAGGACGTCCAGGACGCCCTCCTGGACCGGTACGGCCGCTGGCCGCTGTGCCCCGTGTGCACGGAGTCGGGGGATCCCCATGCACTCGATGTCGAACCGGAGTTGGGGACCGATCCGCACTGGGTCTGCCCCAAGACAGCCGTCGCGGTGGCCCGAGTCGGCCGGCTCGGCGCCCCGACGGAAGGCTGAGGTGGTTGATGGTGCGGCGGACCGACATCGCGATCCGGCCGGAGCGCTGACGTGGCGATCTACATCGATCCGCCCACCTGGCCGGGGCACGGCCGGATGTGGTCGCATCTGGTCAGCGACCACTCCTTCGACGAACTGCACGCCTTCGCGGCGCGGCTCGGCGCGCCCCGGCGGGCATTCGAGCGTGACCACTACGACCTGCCGGCGGAGCGGTACGGCGATGCGGTGCGCGCCGGGGCCGTGGAAGTCGGCTGCAAGGAGCTGCTGCGCCGGCTGACCGCCGCCGGGCTGCGTCGCCCCAAGAACCGGCCGGCGCCCCGTACGGCCCGTCGCGGCGCGTCGTAGCGGCGGCGCGGCGGCGGGTCCCCGCACGATGGGCCTGACCGTGCGCCGCACCGAAAGGGGACAGTCATGTCAGCCAGCGAACAGGGCGGACCACCGGCCACCGACCTCGACCCGGACTACAGCAGTGCGGACGCCACGGCGACCGCATGGCCCGCGGCCGTCGGCGGGATGACCGAGGCCGAGATCTTCTGGCTCACCACCGTCCGGCCCGACGGCCGCCCGCATGTCACCCCGCTGCTCGCCGTCTGGTCGGACGGTGCGCTGCACTTCTGCACCGGCCCCGGCGAGCGCAAGGCCAAGAACCTCGAATCCAACGCGCACTGTGTGCTGACGACCTCGACGGCCGGCGGCAACGACCTGCACGCGGGGCTCGATGTGGTCGTCGAGGGCGACGCGGTGCGGGTGCACGACGAGCCCACGCTGCGCCGGCTGGCCGATCTCTACGTCGAAAAGTACGGCAGCGACTGGCACTTCGACGTCCGCGACGGTGCGTTCCACGGGGAGGGCAACCGGGCCGTGGTCTTCCGGGTCGAGCCGGTCACGGCCTTCGGGTTCGGGCGGGGCGAGACCTACAGCCAGACACGGTGGACGTTCGACGGCGGCGGGTGAACGGCGGGGGCGCGCGGCGCCCCCGCGGGGCTCAGTGGTGCCGTCCCGTCCCCGTCGCCTCCGCGGTCTTCGCCAGCTGCGCCGTCGCCGTGGCCTCCGCGGCGGGGGTGGCGGTGGCGGTGGCGGTGGCGGAGGAGGCGATCAGCCGGGAGTGGTGCGTCGCCCGGTGCAGCCGGAACGCGAGGGCAGTGGTGACCACGGCCCCCGCCGCCAGCGCGGCGCCGGTCCACGCCACGGACGGGTAGCCCCAGCCCGCGCCGATGGCCAGCCCGCCGAGCCAGGGGCCCAGGGTGTTGCCGATGTTGAACGCGGCGGTGGTGGTCGCACCGGCCAGCGTCGGCGCGGCGTTCGCGACGTTGAACATCCGGGCGTTGAGGGCCGGGGCCGTGGTGAACGCGGTCACCCCGAGCATCAGCGAGAGCGCGACGGCGGCGACCGGGCTGTGCGCGGTCAGCGCCAGGACGGCCAGCACGACGGTGGATGCGGCGATACCGCCGAAGAGCGTCCCGAAGAGGTGTGCGTCGGCGATCCGGCCGCCGATGAAGGTACCCGTCAGCGCGCCGACGCCGAAGAGTGCGAGGACCGTCGGTACCCAGCTCTCGGCGAGGCCGGCGGTGTCGGTCAGCAGCGGCGAGAGGTACGAGAAGAGCGCGAAGACCGCGGCGCCGTTCAGGGCCGTGGCGGTCAGGGCCAGCCAGACCTGCTTGTCCTTGTAGATGGTCAGCTCACGGCGCAGCTGCGGGCGGTCCTCGCCGGTGGGTACGGCCGTACGCGGCACCAGCGCGATCACGCCTATCAGGCCGATCGCGGCCAGCCCCGCCACGGCCCAGAAGGCGGCGCGCCAGCCGGCGTGCTGGCCGAGCAGTGCGCCGGCCGGGACGCCCGCGATGTTGGCGATGCTCAGGCCGCCGACCATCACGGCCATGGCGCGGGCCCGCGCGGTCACCGGCACCAGTGAGACGGCGACCGCCGCGCCGACCGCCCAGAACCCGGCGCAGGCCAGTGCGCTCACGATGCGCGAGGCGAACAGCACGCCGTAGGAGGGGGCCAGCGCGCCCGCCACCTGGCCGAGGCCGAAGACCGCGAGCAGTGCGATCAGTGTCGTGCGCCGCGGGAGCCGGAGCGTTGCGGCGGCGAGTACGGGGGCGCCGATCACCATGCCGATCGCGAAGGCCGACACCAGCAGCCCGGCCTGCGGGATGGAGACGTCCAGGTCGCGGGCGAGCGGCTGGAGGATGCCGGAGAGCATGAACTCGGACGTGCCCAGAGCAAAGACGGACAGGCCGAGGACGTATACGGCGATGGGCAGGCGGGGGCGGTCGGACTGTGCTGGCATGACAGCTACTAACAGCGATAGGACTGCTTACATTCCCGGCTCGGCTGAATTCTGCGGCTCCGCGTGTGGGGTGGGTGCGGGTTTGCCGTGGGCTGGGTGCGGGTGCGGGTGCGGGTTGCTGTGGGCTGGGGCCGGTGCGGGTTGCCGTGGGCTTGCGCCGGTGCGCCTACGGGTTGTGGGTGGTGGGTCGGAGGGGACGCCCGGTAAGCCGTCCTCGGCGCGGGCGGCCCTGGTCCCTGAGGTTCCTCGCCCCGTTGTTCGCTCCGGGTCCTGCGGGCGGCTCACCGGACATCCCCTCCGACCTCCGTACGTGGGCGGCTGTCCCGCCGTACCGATCACCGTCACGACCATGCGCGGCACCTCTTGGCAGGGGCCTGGCCGGGCCACCCGCACCTTGGGCGGCGGGCGAGGTGGGGCGGTGACGGGCGGTGTCACCGGGCGGCAGTCGGCAACGTTGGACGGTTGGAGGGGATGTACCGGTGCCCGCCCGCAGGACTGGAGCGAACGCCGGGGTACTCAATCGCACGGAGCCGCGTCGCCCGCGCCGTGGGGGCACCTCCCGGCCGAAGGCTGGGGGAGGGTACCGGTGCGTCCCCTCCAGCCCCCGCGGCAACCACAAACCCCGCAACACCCCAGCCCCCACCGACCCGAGCGGAACACACGAGACCCGCAAACCCCAGCCCCCACGAAGCCGGACGGCGGGTATGCACAACACAAGCCCCCACCGACCCTCACGGCACACACGAGACCCGCAAAACCGTCAGCTCCCACGAAGCCGGACGGCGGGTACGCACAACACAAGCCCCCACCGGACCCCGCAGAACGCACGAGACCCCCAAGCCCCAGCCTCCCCCCTACGCCCCCCGCAGCAGATCCAGTTCCGTGGTGAGGTTGCGGCGGGCGGTGTGTTCCCAGAGGTCGTAGCCGCGGGGGGTGCGGAAGAGGCGTGGCAGGGAGAGGAGTTGGGCCAGGACGGCGGAGCGGCCGGCGGTGAAATCGGGGTCGGGGACGAAGGCGTACTCGTCGCGGACCGCGGCGGCGTAGGCGGCGTACTGGTCGGGGGAGCCGGCGAGCACCGCGAGGTCCGCGTCGCACAGCACCTCGCCGTCGGGGTCGTCGGGCGCCGGGTCGTGGGTGACGGTGAGCCGCACCAGGCGGGCAACCTCGGCCGTGCGGGCCGCGCCGATGCCCAGCTCGGGCAGTGCGCGTTCGGCGAGGGCCGCGCTGCGCTCCTCGTTCTCGGAGCGGTCCGGGCGGTACACGGCGTCGTGGAACCAGGCTGCCAACTGGACGGTGGGCAAGTCGTCGGTGTGTTTGGCCAGTTCGTCGATGCGATACAGGACCGCGGCCAGATGGTCGACGGTGTGGTAGCGGCGTTGTGGTTCGCGCCAGCGGGACAGGAGGTTGTCCGCGTACGGGGCGGGGTCGGGGGCCGTGGGGTTCTTGGTGCCGCGGGCCGCGGTGACGGTGTTGGCCCAGCGCTGCCGCAGCTCCGGCGCCGGGTCGGTGGTGTCTGCCGTACGGGGCACGGGGTTCATACCAGCCATTGTGCCTCGCACCCCCGCGCATTCCGGGGCGGAGCGTGAGGTCCGGTCAGGTTTGCGGGTCGTCGCGGCAGGAGAGGGTGGCGACCGTCCCAGCGGCCTGGGGGAGGTGTTCGGTAAACCTGCGCGAATGCCGGAGGCGTATGGGCGGATTCCGGGCGTGCCGGTGGTGTCCGGTGTCCGGAAGGGCGGGCGGCCCTTACCCTGGGATATTGGACTAGACCTGTTGTGGGGTCTGAGGTCCGTCTCGTCAGGTCGTCATCGAAGGATTGGGTCATATGAGCAAGCGCGCGCTGCTGGAGGTGATCGCGCTCGGCCCGCAGGACGCGGTCGCCGCCGAGGCCGGCGGGGCCGATCGTCTGGAGCTGGTGACGGACATGGCGGCGGACGGGCTCACCCCGCCCCGGGCCACGTTCGCGGCGATCCGGGCGGCTGTCGGCCTTCCGCTGCGGGTGATGCTGCGGGCCGCCGACGGCTTTGCGGCCGGTGACGTGGCGGCGCTGTGCGAGGAGGCCGCGGCGCTGCGGGCGGAGGGTGCCGAGGAGTTCGTCCTCGGATTTCTCACGCCGGACGGGCGGCCGGATCTTGCTGCGGTGACGGCGCTGGCCGAGGTGATCGACGGCTGCCGGTGGACCTTCCACCGGGCCATCGACCGGGCGGCCGACCGGGACGCGCTGCGCAAGGAGCTGGCCGGGGCGGCCGGCGCCGCGGGGCTCGACACCTATCTGACGGCTGGGTCCGCGCAGGGGGTCGACGGGGGGCTGCCGACGCTGCTGGCCGAGCAGGCGCGTACGGCGGCGGGCGAGCCCGGGTATGCGCCGCGGATCCTGGTCGGCGGTGGACTCGGGCTCGGCCATCTGCCGGCGTTGCGGGCAGCCGGTCTCGACGCGTTCCACATCGGGGGCGCGGCCCGGCCCGCCGGCTGGTCGGCGCCGGTGGAGGCGGCCGCGGTACGGGAGTGGCGGGAGGCGCTGGATCAGCCCGTCGCTCAGCGGGTCTGAGGCCTGAGGCCTGAGGGCCTGAGGGTCTGAGGGTCTGAGGGTCTGAGGGATCTGAGGGATCTGAGGGGGGTGAGGTCTGAGGGGCTCAGGGGTCTGCGGGGGCCGGTCCCCGAGGGGGAGTGGAGGCTGTTGTGCCCTCGGGCGCCCCGCCCGACCCGCTTCCTCAACTCCCTTTGCCATGGCACTGTTTGACGAGTGTCACGGTGGGGGGACCAGGGGGAGGGTGACACGGCATGACAGGTAGGGGAGTCAAGCCGCTCGGCGGTGATGACCCGCAGCGGCTCGGCGTCTACCGGATGCTGGGGCGGCTCGGCTCGGGTGGCATGGGGCGGATCTATCTGGCGCGGTCCACGGTCGACGGGTCGCTGGCCGCGGTCAAGACGCTGCTCGCCGAGGGGGTCGTCAGCGAGACGGACCGGCGGCGGTTCGCGCGTGAGGTGACGCTGGCCCGGCGGATCGACAGCGTCCACACGGCACGGGTGCGCGACGCCGACCCGGACGCCGAACTGCCCTGGATGGCCATCGAGTACATACCGGCGCCCGCACTGTCCGAGCTCGTCCGCAGCGCGGGACGGCTGCCCGGCTCCGCGGTGCGCTGGATCGCGGCGGGTACCGCGCAGGCCCTGGTGATCCTGCACGACGAGGGCATCGTCCACCGGGACGTCAAACCCCAGAACATCCTGCTGCCGCTGGCCGGGCCCCGGCTCATCGACTTCGGCATCTCGCACGCCAACGACATCACGCGGACGTCGCTGACGCTGGGCACCGTCGCCTTCACCTCGCCGGAGCAGGCCCGCGCCGAGGCGTCCACCACGGCGTCCGATGTGTACTCGCTGGGTGCGACGCTGTTTTATCTCGCCGTCGGCCGCCCGCCGTACCCCGAAACCGATGACACGATCCGGCTGCTGACGCTCGTCCAGCGCGGCGCCCTCGATCTGACCGGGCTGCCCCGGGAACTGGCCCCGCTGATCCGCCCGTGCCTGGCCGCCGGTCCGGACGAGCGGCCCGAACCCGCCGATCTGCTGCGGCAGTTCCTGGAAGAACTCGACCGGATGCCGACCTCGCGGCGCGGCGAGCGCTGGCTGCCGCCGCGGTGGACCGCACTGATCGGGGAGTACGAGGCGTACGGGCGGTCCTTACGGAAGGCCGGGGGCGCGCCGCCCCCTACGGCCGACGCGCGCACGCAACAGGTCCCGCCGCCGGAGCCCACCCGCGTCTACACCCAGGAACGGGCCGCGCGTCAGAGGCAGGAAGAGCGGGCCGCGCGCCGGAAGCAGGAGGAACAAGCCGCGCGTCAGAAGCAGGAGGAGCGGGCCCGCGCCGAGCGGGAGCGCGAGGCGCGCAAGGCCCGGGAGCGCGAGGAGGCGGAGGGCCGTGAGCAGGCGCAGGCCAGGGCGCGGGCGACCGCGCAGGCTGCGGAGAAACAGCGGCGCGAACGCGCCGAGCGGGAGCGGCAGAAGCGCACCGAAGACGCGCTGCGGGAACAGCGGGTACGGGCGGCCTCGGCGCAGACCGCCCCGCGCGCCTCGGCCAAGACGTCGCCCGCCCCGCAGCCCGCCCCGCAGCCCGCCAACTCCTCGTCCGGCGGCGGCTGCTTCTGGGGGGTGCTCCTGTGCATCGCGTTCGTGGTCTTCCTCTGGAAGCCCTGGAACGCCGAGGACACCTCCGGCTCGTCGAGCGGTACATCCAGCGGCACGTCCAGCAGTGCGTCCAGCGGTACGTCCAGCGGTACGTACTCAAGTGGCGGGGCGAGTTCGGGGGCGTCGAGTGGCACGTACTCAAGTGGCGGGACCGGTTCCGGGGTGTCGGCCGGTACGTCCACGAGCGGCGGGTCGAGTTCGGGGGCGTCGAGCGGTACGTCCACCGGCGGAGGGATCGGTTCCCGGCCGACGGCCGCCGTGTCCCGGACCCCGAGCCCGGTCGATGCGGCCTTCGCCGCCGTACGGGCCGGTGACTGCCTCGACGCCTACCAGGACGGCTACGGCAACTGGAGCCGTCCGGCGCCGGTGCGGGTCGGCTGTGGGGCCGCCAGTGCGTATCTGCGGGTGCTGCGGGTGACCGGGGCCGGGAGCTGTCCGTCCGGGGGCGGACGGGGCGGCTGGTGGCACAGCGGTGTGGGCTCCTCGTCCACGAACCTGTGTGTGGAGCGGCAGTTCCGCAACGGCCAGTGCTTCCTGGCCAAGGCCCGGGGCGGCCGGCCCGGCCCGGCGAACCTGCTCACCGCCTGGAACTGCAGCGCCGACCGGGTGCCCCGGGAATTCAGCTACATCATGCAGGTCACGGCCGTCCTGCGGGCGTCGGCGGGCACCGGCGCCTGCCCGGGGGAGCCGGGCCGCTACCGCTACTCCTGGAACGTCTACGACGGCAGGACCATGATCTGCGCCAAGGTCGCCTGACGCCGTCGCGTCAGGCGCCGTGCCCCCGGCGTGCCCCCGGCTGGTCCCCGCACACCCCCGGTCCCTCAGCGGCCGGTCAGCTGATCCGGCAGCGCCGCCGCATGGACCACCGTCAGCCCGGACACCGGCCGGGTCAGACAGACGTACAGGCGGCGCAGCCCGGTCCGTTCGTCCGGTTCGCCGTCGACGATCGCGGCCGGCTCGTCCAGGACCACGTAGTCGTACTCCAGGCCCTTGGCGAGAGTGGCGGGTACCAGCGTCAGCCGGGCCTCGGCCGAAGTCTCCTCGCCGGGGGCCAGACAGCTCACGCCCGCCGCCTCCAGGGCGGTGCGCAGCGCCGGAATCCGGGCCGCCGCGGCGATCAGTCCGATCGAGCCCTCCTTCGTCAGCGCGTCGTCGCAGGCGGTGAGGGTGGCGGCGGTCAGGTCCGCCGCTTCGACGGTACGGATCTCGAAGTCGCCCGCCGACTCACGGATCGAGGTGGCCTCCGTCAGATCGGGGGCGATGGCGGGCAGCAGCCGGGACGCATAGGCGATGACCTCGCGCGGTACGCGGAAGCCCTGCGTGAGTTCCTCGACGGCCGAACCGGGCTTCCCCAGGTGGGTCAGCGCCTCCTCCCAGGTGTTGGTGGCCCAGGGGGTGGTGCCCTGGGCGATATCGCCGAGGATGGTCGCGGAGCCGGTCGTGCACCGGCGGCCGACCGCGCGGTACTGCATGGGGGAGAGGTCCTGGGCCTCGTCGAGGACCACATGGCCGAGCGACGGGGTGCGCGCGACCAGATCCATCGCCTCGTCGATCAACACCGCGTCCGCGGCGGACCACTTGGCGCTCTTCACGCTGCGGGCCGCCCGCTTTCCCGATCCGGGCTGCGTCCACAGGATCGCCTTCTGCTCCTCGGGGGTCAGGATCCCCTCGGCCTGCTCGGCGAGGAACTCCGCATCGCCCAGCAGCCGCAGCACCAGCTTCGCCGGGTCGACCGGCGGCCAGACCGCCTTGACCGCGGCCTTCACGGCGGCGTTACGGGCCACCGCGTCCTGCACCCGGTCGTCCGGGGCCTCGCCCGCCTGTTCCATCCGGACCAGCACGGCATGGGCGATCCGCTGCGGCAGCGCCTCACGGGCCGCGCCGTAGCGGATCTCCCGGTCCCGCAACTCCCCGACGATCTCTTCCAGTTCATAGGCCGGTACGCGCCAGCGGCGGGAGCCGCGGACGACCACACAGGGCTCCTGCGGCATCGTGATGTGCGAGCGGACCGCCCGCCGCAGCACCTCCGCCATCCGCGCGTCGCCCTTGACCATCGCGGCGGCCGTCTCGTCCGTACCGCGCACCTCCACATGCCCGACCAGGTCGTCGACCGTGGCCTGTTTGACCTCCAGTTCGCCGAGGGCCGGCAGCACCTGCTCGATGTAGTGCAGGAAGGAGCGGTTCGGGCCGATGACGAGGGTGCCGGAGCGGGCCAGCCGCTCGCGGTGCGCATAGAGCAGATATGCCACCCGGTGCAGACCGACCGCCGTCTTTCCGGTGCCCGGCGCGCCCTGGACGCAGACCGAGCCGCCGATGCCGGCGCGCACGATCTCGTCCTGCTCCGGCTGGATGGTGGCAACGATGTCCCGCATGGGGCCGACGCGCGGACGCTCGATCTCGGACTGGAGCAGGGCGCTGGTCCGGGCGGCCTCGGTCGGGTCGGTGAGGTGCTCGTCCTCGTACGCGGTCAGCTCACCGCCCGTGTAGCCGAAACGGCGGCGCAGTTTGAGGTCCATCGGGTCCTTCTTGGAGGCCCGGTAGAACGGCTGGGAGACGGGCGCGCGCCAGTCGATGACCATGGGGTCGCCGTCGGCGTCGTGGACGTGCCGCCGGCCGATGTAGAAGTTCTCTCCCGCGGCGCCCTCGGCGAGGTCGAGGCCGGGCGCATGGAGATAGTCGAGGCGGCCGAAGAAGAGCGGGGTGTGGGAGAGGTCGGCGAGTGCCTTGATCCGGGCGTCGATCTCGCCCTGGAGGACCTCGGCGTTGACCCAGTTCGCGGTGACATCGGCGATGTTCAGCGCCTCGGCGTCCGCCCGCATCGCGCGCAGGGCGGTGCGGGAGGCGGCGAGGTGGGACTTTTCGCGGTGGAGCGGGTCGTCGGATGCCGGCCGGGGGCCGGAGCTCTCGGTGCGCGGCTCCGTGGTCGGGTGGTGGGCGTGCGAGGGCACGGCGTTGCCTCCGTGGCGGGTACGTCGGCGGGCGCGCGCCGAGGAGCGCGGGCGCGGCGGGCCGGTGTCGGTGCACAGCGCGGGTCATGCGGTGTGCGGTCAGCGGCGTGAAGCGAAGAGCCGACCGGTTTCCGACCGGACGGCGGCACTCCTCGACGGGAGGCAGGCAGACGCGCGATTGTAGTCAGCGGCGCAAGAGGGCGCCAACGGATTTACGACGGGCCGCGGCGGCTTCCTCGGCGCCCGGCTGCCGTAGACCTCCCGTAGGGGACGGGATGGGTCCGAAGACGGACGTCCGGCCCTCAGGGATGGACCTATGGACCGATGTGCTGCAATCGCGTGAATTTCATCATGGAGTCATGAGCAGCGCAGCGATTCCCCCAGGTTCTGTCCACCCCGTCTCCCGCCACCCGGCCAAGGGCGCCACCGCCCTCGGCCTCGACACCAAGCGCGATGCGGCGGCCGCCCATGAGCACCGTCATGTCGTGGGCAACGCCCTCCACGCGATCAAGGTCTTCGCCGTGGCCGCCTTCAGCGTCGCCGTCATGGGCGAGTACGCGGACGACTGATCCGCGAACGACTGATCCCGCGGATGACTGATTCCGCGGATGACTGATTCCGCGAACGACTGATTCCGCGGACGAGTGATTCCGCGAACGCGGCATCGCGGTATGCAGCTGAGCGCGTGCCCTGGCCGCCCCTGTCCGCGCACACCGCGCACAATACGGGGCAGGAAGCCGCATCAGGTGTGTACCGGCCATGCACGTACAGATCACGCACACCATGCGGCGCGAGCAGGTGCCAGAAGCCGACCCCGCGTCGACATCCGGATGACCGGAAACCGTTACGGACGGTCGGCCTCGATCCACTAGCGTCGCCGCAACGGGCGCGCTCAGGGCAACGGGGAGGGGTCAGCGGGTGTCTGCCGTCGAGGGGACGTGGACATGGAGACGGACCTGGGCGCAGAGCATCGCCCGTCCCGGCCGGCTGGCGCTCGCCACGGCGCTGCTCCTGGCGTCATTCGCCGGACTCTGGGTGCTCTACCAGGTCCAGCCGCTGCCGATGTCCGACATAGCGGTCTACCGGGCCGAGGGTGAAGCAGCCTCCACGGGCGGCGATCTCTACGGCTTCACGGTCACCAAGTGGGCACTTCCGGCCACCTACCCGCCCTTCGCCGCCCTGCTCTTCATACCGACCACCTGGCTCTCGCTCAGCACGCTCAAGGTCGTCTGCGTACTCGTCAATGCGGTGCTCCTCGCGCTGCTGATCCATCTCTCGTGCAAGGCCGCCGGCCTGCGCAAGGCCGCCCACACCGCGCCCTTCCTCCTGGCCGCCACCGCGCTCGGCCTCTGGCTGGAGCCGGTCTTCCAGACCTTCGTCTTCGGGCAGGTCAACCTCGCGCTGGCCTGCCTGGTCCTGTGGGATCTCTCCCGTCCGGACGGCGCCCGCCTCAAGGGGTTCGCCACCGGCCTCGCGGCCGGCATCAAACTCACCCCCGCGATCTTCGCCGTCTACCTTCTCGTCACCGGCCGGGTGAAGGCCGCCTGCACCGCGCTCGCCGGGTTCCTGGTCTCCGTGCTGCTGGGCTGGCTGGTCCTGCCCGACGCCAGCATCGAGTTCTGGACCCGGCGGATGTTCGAGACCGGGCGGGTCGGCAAGGTCTGGATCGTCGACAACCAGTCCCTGCAGGGCCTGATCACCCGGGTACTGCACCAGCCCGAGCCCGGCCTGCTCTGGGCGGTGCCCGCGCTGCTGACCGCGGCGACCGGGCTCTGGGCCGCCCGCCGCGTCTTTCTGCGCCGCGGCCTGGACAGCTGGGGCGTGCTGTGTACGTCCGTCACGGCGCTGCTGGTCTCGCCGATCAGCTGGTCCCACCACTGGGTCTGGTGTGTGCCGCTGCTCGTCGCCCTCGCCGCCCACACCCGGCGCAGCCCATGGCGCAGGGCGCTGCTGGCCGCCGTCACCCTCGCCTTCGCCGCCCGCACGATGTGGATCGTCCCGCACACCGGCGACCTCGATCTGCGGGTCGCCTGGTGGCAGCAGCCGTTCGCGGCGCCGTATCCCCTGCTCGGTCTGGCCCTGCTGGCGACGGTGGTCTGGTGGACCCGGCAGCCGCCCGTGGTTCCGGGCGGCGGCCTCCCGTCGCCGCGCGCCGCACGGGAGCCGGCCAGCCCGTCCCGGGCGGCCTGAGCCCGGCGGCACCGTCAGGCGTCCTCGTCCGCAGCCAGCAGCTCGTCCGCATCCACGATCCGGTACGCGTACCCCTGCTCGGCCAGGAAGCGCTGGCGGTGTGCCGCGAAGTCCTGGTCGATGGTGTCGCGCGCGACGACCGAATAGAACCGCGCCTCGTGCCCGTCCGCCTTCGGCCGCAGCACCCGGCCCAGCCGCTGGGCCTCCTCCTGGCGGGAGCCGAAGGTGCCGGACACCTGGATCGCGACCGTCGCCTCCGGAAGGTCGACGGAGAAGTTCGCGACCTTGGAGACCACGAGCACCGAGAGCTCGCCCCGCCGGAAGGCGTCGAAGAGCTTCTCGCGCTGCGCGTTGGTGGTCTCGCCCTTGATCACCGGTGCGTCCAGATGCTCGCCCAGCTCGTCCAGCTGGTCGATGTACTGCCCGATGACCAGCGTCTGCTCGCCCTGGTGCCGGCGCACCAGCGCCTCGGTCACGTACTGCTTGCTGGCGGTGGTCGCACAGAAGCGGTATTTCTCCTCGGTCTCGGCCGTCGCATACGCCAGCCGCTCCGATTCGGTCAGATTGACCCGTACCTCGACACAGTCCGCGGGGGCGATGTACCCCTGCGCCTCGATCTCCTTCCAGGGGGCGTCGAAGCGCTTCGGCCCGATGAGCGAGAAGACATCCGACTCCCGGCCGTCCTCGCGCACCAGCGTCGCGGTGAGCCCCAGCCGCCGCCGCGCCTGAAGATCGGCGGTGAACTTGAAGACCGGTGCGGGCAGCAGATGCACCTCGTCATAGATGACCAGGCCCCAGTCCCGGGAGTCGAACAGCTCCAGGTGCGGGTAGACGCCCTTCCGCTTGGTCGTCAGCACCTGGTACGTGGCGATGGTGACCGGCCGGATCTCCTTCCGCGTCCCGCTGTACTCACCGATCTCGTCCTCGGTCAGCGAGGTCCGCTTCACCAGCTCGTGCTTCCACTGCCGGGCCGAGACGGTGTTCGTCACCAGGATCAGCGTGGTCGCCTTGGCCTGTGCCATCGCGCCCGCCCCGACCAGCGTCTTGCCCGCGCCGCAGGGCAGCACGACCACACCCGAGCCGCCGTGCCAGAAGCCCTCGACCGCCTGCTGCTGATACGGCCGCAGCGCCCAGCCGTTCTCGTCCAGCTCGATCGGGTGCGCCTCACCGTCGACGTAACCGGCCAGGTCCTCGGCCGGCCAGCCCAGCTTGAGCAGCGTCTGCTTGATCTGCCCGCGCTCGGAGGGGTGCACGACCACGTTGTCCGGGTCCAGCCGCGCCCCGACCAGCGGCTGCACCTTCTTCGACCGGAGGATCTCCTCCAGCACCGGGCGGTCGGTGGTCGTCAGCACCAGGCCGTGCGCGGGGTGCTTGGTGAGCGTGAGGCGTCCGTAGCGGGACATCGTCTCGGCGATGTCGACGAGCAGCGCGTGCGGCACCGGATACCGCGAGAACTGCACCAGCGCGTCGACGACCTGCTCGGCGTCGTGCCCGGCCGCCCGCGCGTTCCACAGCCCGAGCGGCGTCACCCGGTACGTATGGATGTGCTCCGGCGCCCGCTCCAGCTCGGCAAAGGGCGCGATGGCCCGCCGGCAGGCGTCCGCCAGCTCATGGTCCACCTCCAGCAGCAGCGTTTTGTCGCTCTGGACGATGAGAGGTCCGTTCACGCGAGGCACCCTTTCCGTACGGCCAATCGTCCAGTCTGCCCTACTCGCCACGTCTGGGGCGAGGCGCGCTCACGCTGGTTGCGGACTGAGATGGGGAACGATTCTGATGCGCCCTTTTTGCAGGTAGCTCGCAAAAGATTCGCCGGTGTTTGTCATTCCTGCGCTGTTTCGCTCTGTCATAGCGGTCTGGGTAATGCGTTGGCTTGCCGGGGTTTGCCTACTGCTTGAGGCCGAAGAAGTCAGTGAGCCAGGCGGAGAGCACTGTGAGGAGAACGCCGATAAGGGCCAGTATGATTCCGGACATAATGCCCCACTTCGTGCCGCTCCTGCCCTGTGCAGTGCGACTCCGGATTTCCCGTTGACGCTCTGGAAGAACGGGGGTCGCGTAGTCCACCTTGAGCCACTGCTTGTAAGCCATTGCCGTGGCGAGGAGACCAAGAGTCAAAGCTGGGAACGTCACATATCCGAGCACTTCGCGTGTGCGATCAGAAGGCGAGATCAATCCAAGCCCGTCAGCGAGGAGGATGGCAAGGAACGTCGCGGCAGGACCGAAACCAAGAGCCCTTACAGCAGCGATCGCGGTGAAGCTCTGCCACTTTGGTCGTTTACGTACGCTCACCAAGCTGTGTACGTCACGTGCCAGCTCACGGGCCTCCTGGCTGTCACTCGCGGAGATGTAGGGCACCACCCCAAGCTGCACTTCGACGCGTGGCTCTTCCGTGCTGAACCGGACGTAATCCAAGTCAGCTGGCTCAGCATCCCGTAGGTCCTCGGCATCATCGGCTACGCCATCGACGCCTACCCGGATGGTGACGCTCCCAGCACGCTCCTTCAGCAAGTGATGCACGCTCTCGACGTCGTCAAGGCAGAGTTGAGCACCGCGAATGGACCAGAACTGCTCAGTCGCCGGCGCCAAGTGCTGACGCGGCAGCCTCCGGAGTGCGCACATGGCAGCGAGCGTACCGACCTGCCCGGCAGCGGCTGCTCAGCGCGCAGCAACGAAGCGAGGACGTGCTCGGGGGTGAGGTGGTGCTCGCTGTCTTTGCCGAACAGGCCGATGAAAAGCACTCCACGGGGAAACCAGTGCA
This sequence comes from Streptomyces sp. NPDC048637, assembly GCF_040650675.1. Classification (NCBI taxonomy): domain Bacteria; kingdom Bacillati; phylum Actinomycetota; class Actinomycetes; order Kitasatosporales; family Streptomycetaceae; genus Streptomyces; species Streptomyces sp. NPDC048637. Next base: position 13,450 of record NZ_JBEZHQ010000018.1, on the reverse strand, counting down.
TGGCATTCAGCCAAGGTAGGGCGGCGCGTAGTGCTCGCGGTGCCGCAAGTAGTGCGCCAGCCGTAGTCGTTGAGTGTGGTGCATGGGCAGGGCGTCGAACTCGGCCGGAGACACGAAACGGAGATCCGTGGACTCGTCCGAGATAGCCAGAGAGCCGCCGGTGATCCGGGCGGTGAAGCAGATATTGAACTGCCGCCGTACCTCGCCGTCCGAGTAGGCAATCACATGCCGGGGGTCCGTATACGTGCCGACGAGACCTGTGATCTCCACGTCGAGGCCGGTCTCCTCCTTGACTTCCCGTACGGCGGCACCCGGCAGTGAATCGGTCATCTCCATGCCGCCGCCCGGCAGGGCCCATAGCCCGCTGTCCCGCCGCCGTTGGAGCAGCACCTCTCCGCCGGTATTCGTCACGACAGCAGACGCGGCGACGACCAGGCTGTTGGGCTCAGGGGCTTCGGGGTCGTCGAAGTACTCAGTCCGAGCCATGGTTCAGTCCCCCTGCACGGGCATCGCTGTTGCCCACACGGCGTCGAAGCTGGATGCGTACGTGTCGAACATCCCGCCCTCGACGCTGCGCCGCAGGTGCCAGACGGGCGCTGCGTAGGCGTTGACGCCCCAGAGATGGCTGTTCACCAAGACCTGGTCGTCGGCGAGGTAGATGCTGTTGTAAAGCGTTGTGGCGTGCGTGCGCAGCTCAATGCCGGGAACGTCGGCGAGCGGCTTGTAGTGCATCAGGGCCAGACGGCAACGTGATTCGATTCCATGGCCGAACTTCTCTTCCTGGCCTCGTTGCTGGACGTGGGGGCTGTCGGCGTCCCCGATGGCAATCCTGATGGCGCAGCCTTCGGAGGTGCGTTCCCGCAAAAGGTCGGTGAGGTGGGGATACGCCTCATGTAGGAAGACGGCTGCGTAGACGAGGATGTCGATACGCTCTCGGGCTTGTGTGAGGAGGTCCACGAAGGCCGAGACCGGCAAGTCGGCCCGCTTGCCGTAGAGGGCGACCAGCTCCGGGCTGACGGCCCGGCCCGCCCGTGGTTGGCGCAAGGATGGCCAGAGTGCGTGCACGTCTTCCCCTAACTTCTCGGCTGCTCGAAACGCGGTCGTACGGCGCGGAGTGCGGCCGAGATTGACCCAGCGTTCCACGGATTTGGTATCCACTTCCGTTGCTTCGGCCAGGGCGGCATGGGTCCATCCGCCTGACGTCATAGCGGCTCGGAGCCTTTCGTTGGGCATGCAGTCTCTTCCTGTCTGAGGGGACGTTGCCAGGGACTTTCTAATGGAAGCGGGACGTCCCGAAGTGTCGTTTGGCGGTGGTTCCATCGTCCTGGGTGACGGACGGAAGCTCGGTTGCATGGAAGAGGTTGAGCAGACTACCGAGGTGACCATCGCGCGACTGCTGCCATGGCGGTCGCCGGAAGGCAAACGATGCTTACTGATCACGGACAACGACGGTGGTTTGCTGTCGCATGTCGCGAGCGAGGTGGAGCGCGTTCAACTGGGCATGGGAGCGGAGCTTCTGGAGCATGCCGACGCGCTGCTCGCCGACAGTGCGGTGACGGCAGATCAACTGCGATACGTGGCTTGTCGGCTCGCTGAGGCGTTGGCGGACGCACTCAGCGTTGCGGAAAGTCGAGGAAGCCGCCGTTCGTGACAGGGCGGACGCCGACAGTGCGGGACAGGGAACCGGACCGTCAGCGATGGATGGCCGGCCCCTGCGAGGCGAGCAGGGCCCGCCACGTGGCGGGGTCGGCGACGCCGGTCACCGGGAGGGCCCGGTCGCGCTGGAAGGTGCCGAGGGCGCGGGCGGTGGAGGGGGTGAAGATCCCGGTGATGTCAGTGGCGGTGCCGGCGTTGCCGAGCAGGTACTGGAGGGCCACGACCGCCGGCTTCGGGTCGTTGTGGGAATCGATCCGGATGATCAGGTGCGACCAGGTCTGCTCGCCGACCTTGCCGTCGGCGAGCAGACCGTGGGCGGTCTGGAACTCCTTCACGGCGGCCGCCGTCGCCGCACCGAAGTCGCCGTCGGCCTCGACGGCATGGCCGTGGGCCTGGAGCAGGTACTGGACGGTGCGGGCCTTCCACAGCAGATCGCCCTTGCGGACCAGCGGCCAGCGGGCGCCCGCGAGGCCCGGCGAGGCTTCCGCGGCGGCGGCCGACGCACCGTCCTGCCCGGTGCGGTGGGCGAACGCGCTCCAGCCGAGGCCGATACCGCCGCCGAGGGCGAGGACGGCCAGGAAGGCGAGGGCGGCGCGGAGGGGGGCCGTGCGGCGGGGCACGGGCGCCACCACCACGGCGGCGTCCCGGGGCACCGTCGGGACCGGAGCGGGGGAAGGCACGGCGACGGGGACGAGGGACTGCGGTCCGGTGGCCGGAGCCTGGGGGCCGGCGGCCGTGGCCCGGGGACCGTCCGCCGGGGCGGCGTCGGCCGGGCGGGGTGCTTTACGGGACGGTGCGGCGGCCGCCGCCTCGGCCAGGGCGCGGGCCCGGGGAAGGTCGGCGGCCGGTGCGCGCAGCACCGTATGGAGGCCGCCCGGCCGCTCAGACCGAGTCGTCCGCCAGCTCCGCCACACCCGTGATGCGGTGGAGCGGGTACGTACGGACCTCGTCGGAGGTGTGGTCGTAGGCCGTCACAAAGCCGCCCTCGACCCGTACGGGCGCGATGACGCGCTGGCTGGCGGCGCCGTCGGCGTTGACATAGCCGATCCAGAGCGCGGAGTTGGTCAGCACCGCGGCCTGCATGGTGGCGAGGGTCTCGGCGGAGGTGGTGCGGGGGAGGGCGCCGGGGGCCGACGCGGGCGCCTGGACCGGCTTGCGTTCCGCGGTGGCCGCGAGGTCGCCGGCGCGGATGGCGCGTACCGCCGCCGCGAGCAGGGCAGGGTCGGGGGACGGCGGGCCGTCGGGGACCGGGGTGGGGGCGGTGCGCGGCGGGGTCCGGTAGGAGTCGGCGCGGGCGATGAGTACGTCACCGGCGGCGGACTCGGCGGCCGGGGCGTAGCCCATCGCCCGGAGGCCGTCGAGGAGTTGGTCGGGGGAGGTCTGGGCGGCGAGCACGGTCGGGGCGAGCCGGCGCAGCCGGAGGGTGGCGGCCCGGCGGTCCGCGAGGATCTCGGAGAGCAGCGCGTCGTCGTCACAGCGGACATAGGCGGCGGCCGCGCCGATCCGCAGCTGCCCGTGCTTACGGGCCACATCGTCGATGAGGTAGGCGAGCGGCTGGGGGACCGGGGTGCGGGAGTGGGTGGCGAGGAACTCCTGCAGTTCGGCGGCGGAGCGGCCGGCGTCCAGGGCGCGGCGCACGGAGCCGGGGGTGAAGCGGTAGACCGTCGCGCCGCCCTTGGACTCGATGTCGGCGAGGACGCCGAGCGCCTCGGCGAGCGGGCGGCGCAGCGGGCCGGGCGCGACGGCGGTCAGGTCCGCCTGGAGGAGGACGTGGTCGACGGGTTCGGGCAGCAGCGGGGCGAGCAGGGCGGCGGCGCGGGCCGCGGCGGCCAGGGATTCGGCGGGGGTGGGAGCGGCGCTGTCCGACGGGAGGTCGATCAGGGTGCGGCCGTGGGTGGCGAGCGCACCGCGTCCGGTCACGCCGAGCAACTCGGCCTCGGTGAGGGTCCATTGGGCCAGGCGTGAGCGGAGGTCGTCGGCGGGGTCGGTGCCGGGCGCGGCGGTGGCGCGGTCGCCGGCGGCCGGCGCCTGGCCCACGGCCGGTGCGCCGCTGCGCAGCGGCCGCTCCCACCGCAGCCGGGCCAGCACGGCCGTCGCCGGGACGGCGGTGCCCGGCGGCAGCGCGGCGAGCAGGGCGAGGGCGCGGCGGCGGACCTCGGGGGCGGGGGAGCGGTCGAGGTGCGGGCCGAGGGCGGCGAGCGCGCGGCCCTTCGCATCGGCGGTGCCGACGATGCCGGGGGCGCGGGTCGCGGCGAGCCAGCCGGCCGCCAGCGCCGCCCAGCGCTCGTGGTCGGGCAGCTGCAGCCACTCCTCGGCGGCCGGGGTGGCCGCGAACCGCTCGTCGGCCTCGCCGTCGGAGGCGATCAGCCCGGCCGCGTGGGCGAGTTCGAGCCAGAAGGCGGCGAGCTGCTCGGTGGTGTCCAGGGCGGTGGCGGTCCGCTTGAGGTCGCGGACGCTCATACCGCCGGCGCGCAGGACGGCCGGCCCGCCCAGGTCCCACTCCTTGAGCAGTTCCCCGACGGTCGCGAGCGCGGTGAACGCCTGGCTCGCGGCGGCGTTGTCCACAAGCTGTGGATCGCGTGCGGTGGCGGGGGAGAGCGCGGGCGGGACCGGCTCGGGGGTGTGATGGGCGCGACCGCCCCGCAGATGCAGCGCCGCCTCCCGCGGCAGCACGACGTTCCGGGCGCCCGCCGGGATCAGCAGCCCCCGGTCCAGCAGCCATTGCAGATGCGGGGCCGGGCGGTCGGTGACCCCGCCGTAGGGCGGGCCCCACAGCAGCTTGTCGAGGACGGCGACGGACTGGGCGGGCGCGGTGTCGAGCAGCGCCGCCATCCCGGCGCGGTCGGCGAACAGCGCGGTGAGCGCGGCGGCCGCGGTGACCGGGTCGTGAGTGGTGGGCAGCCCGGCCGCGGCGATGATCTCCTGCAGCCGCCCCGGCGACATACCGGCCATGGCCTCGGCGACGGTCGGACCCAGGCCGGTCGGCGACGGGTGCGCGGCGCTCGGCGTGAGCAGCTCACGGGCCGTCCGCACCAGCCGCAGCCGGTCGTCCGGGCCCCACACCAGCGCCTGCGCCCGCAGCTCCGCCACCGCCCGGGGCAGCTCGGCGGCGACCCCGGCGTCCTCGGCGTCGCCGCCCATCAGCGCGCCCAGCGTGTCGTACGGGCACGGGTCGGGCGCCACCGCCAGCGCCTCGGCGGTCTGCAGCACGAAGCGGTCGAGCCGCTCCACGGCGCGGACCACCGACGCCCGCGTCCCGGCCCGGGTCGCCAGCTGCGTGACATCGCCCGGCACCGGATTGAGCAGGTCGGGCCGTGTCCGCAGCAGCCCGACGAGCCCGCGGTCGGTGCGGGTCCTGAGCTCCTCGGCGAGGGTGCGGGGTGTACCGGTCATTCGTCCTACGTTAGCGGGGCGGGGGAGAGCAGGGGAGCGGGTGGCCGCACGGCGGCGCCCCGATCCGCGCCGATCCGGAAGACACCCCCTGACCCCGCCCCGGCCGCCTCCGGCCCGGCCGCCGGTCGAAGGGGTACCGTCGAGGAATCAACCAGCGGACGCCGCAGGGGATTTCGTGGGGATCGAGAGCGATCAGCTCGTCTTTGACTATCTGAGCCGGGTGGGCGACCTGGCCCAGCAGCGGGGGCTGCCCTCCGCCGCACGGATGCGGCTGGTGACCGGGCTCCGCGCCGAGATCGACGGCCAGCAGGCCGATTCGGTGTCCGGTGTGAAGCGGATGCTGGCCCGGCTGGGGACGCCGGAGGCGGTGGTCGCGGCCGCGGGGAGCGCGGACGACCGGGTGCCGGGGGCGGCCTGGAGCGGCCCGGGGACTCGGCCGGACCCGGGCGCCGGGGCCGCCGCGGACGCCGGGCCCGCCGTACCGCCCGGCCCGCGGCCCGCACCGCCGTCGCGGCCCGCCGAACCGCCGTGGCGGTGGACCGGCGCGCGCGACAAGCTCACCGGCCTGGCCGCGCGCAGCGGACTGACGGGACTGACGGGACTGGCGGGAAAGGCGTCCGGGAACGGCAAGGCGGCCGGGAGCGGCAAGGCGGCGGGCGGCGGCAAGGCGGCGGGCGGCGGCAAGGCGGCCACGAACGGTACGGTCCCCGCCCCGCGCGACGAGGCGCCGGACCCGGCGCCGGCGGTCGGCCTGCCCCCGCATCTGGCCGGCGCCGACGAGCTGGGCGACGGCGGGGACGCACCGGACTGGTGGCGGGTGGAGCCGGCGCCGTTTGGACCCGGGGAGACCGTGCCCGGTTTCGTCGGTGGGATCGAGATCCCGGAGATGTGGGACCGGCCCGAGGACGAGCGCCCGCTGTCACTGAAGAAGGACGGCGACGACGGCGACGACGGGGGCGCCGAGCAGGACGCGGACGAGGACACCGCGGCGGAACGTCCGCTGCCCCGGATGCTGCGGCGCGCGCTCGGCCGCCGGAGCGCGGCCACCGCGCCCCCGGCCGGGCCCGAGGCCGGGGAAGAGGTCGTGGCGGGCCCGGCACGGGCGCCGCTCAGCCCGGTTCTGACGCTGGCGGTGCTCCTCCTGGTGGCCGGTGCGGCACTGGGGACGTGGCTTGCGCTGGCGGGCGGCTGGGGGCTCACCTATGTCTCGCGGCGGCTGAGCCGCGCCGAGGCCAAGTTCGCGGCGCTCGGCGTGCCGGGCACCGTCGTCGGCGGTCTGCTGGTGTGGCTGTGGGGCCGGTTCGACGGGCGGTGGGGTGAGCCCCTCGCGCAGGGCCGGCTGGGGCAGGAAATGTTGGACGCGCTGCCGGGGGTGGTGCGGGTGGCGGCCGTCGCCTCGGCGCTGTTCCTGGTGTGGCGGATGCGGCGGACACCGCAGTGAGACGGGCGCGGTGAGAGGGGCGCAGTGAGAGGGGCATGGTGAGACGGGCATGGTGAGCTGCGCCGGGCGCACAACGGCTCACCCGGCCCCGCCGACGGCGAGCCCGTGGCCGCGCCCCGCACCCGACGCCGTCCGCCCGGTCCGCCCGGTCCGCCGGTCCGGCTGGTCCGCCCAGCCCGCCCAGCCCGTCCGGCCAGCCCGTCCGGCCCGCCCGGACGCCCCATAGGGCAGTGCCCTGCACCGGCCCGGACCGGGGGCGGTACCGCAGGCACAATGGCAGGCATGGCTGCACACTCCCTGACGGTCGGCTTCGACCTCGATATGACGCTGATCGACTCCCGCCCCGGCATCAGGGCCGCCTATCACGAGCTGTCCGCCCGGACCGGCACCTTCGTCGACGCCGACCTCGCCGTGAGCAGGCTGGGGCCCCCGTTGGAGGAGGAGATCAGCCGGTGGTTCCCCGAGGAGCGGGTGGCGGAGACCGCCGACCTCTACCGTGCGCTGTATCCGGCGCACGCGGTCACGGCGACGACCGCCCTGCCCGGCGCCCGGGAGGCCCTCGACGCGGTCCGCGCGGCGGGCGGCCAGGCGATCGTGGTGACCGCCAAATACGAGCCCAACGCCAAGCTGCACCTGGCACACCTCGGCCTCGACGTGGACGCCCTCTTTGGCTCCCTGTGGGCGGAGGGCAAGGCCGAGGCGCTGCGCAAGCACGACGCACAGGTCTACGTCGGCGACCACATCGGCGACGTCGTCGGGGCGCACACCGCCGGCGCACTGTCCGTCGCGGTCGCCACCGGCCCGTGCGACGCCACGGAGCTGCGCGTGGCCGGCGCCGAGGTGGTGCTCGACGACCTGACGGAGTTTCCGTCCTGGCTGGCGCGCTATGTGGCGGAGGAGGCCGACGGGGGCGAAGCCGCCGCCACCTGACGGCGCTGGGCGACCGCGGAACGGATCACTCCGGCCGCCGCGACGAGAAAACCGGCGCCCATCAGCATGCACACCGCGTAGAAGACGGACGGCAGCGGATCGGTCCCGAGGAACAGCGGGGCCACCGTGGCGAGAGTGGCCGCTGCGCCAACTAGGAACATGATCGCGCCGATTCGGACCAGCAGATCCCCGGCAAGGGGCGTTTCGTCAGACACCTGACCAGGGTAAGTCCGGGCCAGAAGCACGGAGGATCCACCCGGCGGCGTCTTGTCACCGGCCTTGGGACCATTAGCCTTGGGGTGGCGGGCCCTGCGGCCCGCTGTATTGCTCTCCAGACCTCTCCCCCTCCCGGCTTCGCCGGGCGGAGGGGAGTCCATCCCGCAGATTCCGCAGTAGACCCGGCCCAGTTTTTTCCAACGAGTACGAGGACGAGGACAGACGTGCCTACCGGCAAGGTCAAGTGGTTCAACAGTGAGAAGGGCTTCGGCTTTCTCTCCCGCGATGACGGCGGTGACGTCTTCGTGCACTCGTCGGTGCTGCCCGACGGCGTAGCCGCACTCAAGCCTGGCCAGCGCGTCGAATTCGGCGTCGTCGCGGGCCAGCGCGGCGATCAGGCGCTGACCGTGACACTGCTCGACCCCGCCCCCTCGGTGGCCGCGGCGCAGCGCCGCAAGCCCGATGAACTCGCCTCGATCGTCCAGGACCTCACCACGCTCCTGGAGAACGTCACCCAGCAGCTCGAACGCGGCCGTTACCCGGACAAGGTCCACGGCGCCAAGATCGCCGGCATGCTGCGCGCCGTCGCCGACCAGTTGGACGTCTGACGAGCCGGCCGCGGGCCGTCGCACTCAGCCGTCACCCGCGGCCCCGGCCGTCACACCCGGCACATCTCACACAAAGTTCAACGCATCGCGGCCGAGGGGCGGAACCAGCCCCTCGGCCGCGGCGCGGGTGAGCAGCCCGCGCACCGCGGCATAGCCGTCCTCGCCGAGGTCGGCGGTGAACTCATTGACGTACAGGCCGATGTGCTGGTCGGCGACCTTCGGGTCCATCTCCTGGGCGTGCTCCAGGACATACGGCCGGGAGGCCTCCGGATCGTCCCAGGCCATCAGGACCGAGCTGCGGATCGCCGCCGCGAGGCCGCGCAACACCGGCTCGCCCAGCGACCGCTTGGCGATGATCGCGCCGAGCGGGATCGGCAGACCGGTGGTGTGCTCCCAGTGCTCGCCCATGTCGGCCAGGCAGAACAGGCCGTAGTTCTGGTACGTGAAGCGCGCCTCGTGAATGACCAGGCCCGCATCGACCTTGCCGTCGCGCACGGCCGGCATGATCTCGTGGAACGGCAGCACCACGATCTCCCCGACCCCGCCCGGCACCTCGGCCGCCGCCCACAGCCGGAACAGCAGATACGCGGTGGACCGCTCACTGGGCACCGCGACCGTTCTGCCCGCCAGATCCGCGGCCGCGCCCTGCTCCCGGGTCAGCACCAGCGGCCCGCAGCCACGCCCCAGCGCCCCGCCGCAGGGCAGCAGCGCATAGTCCTGAAGCACCCACGGCAGCACCGCGTACGACACCTTCAGCACATCGAACTCACCGCGCTCGGCCATGCCGTTGGTGAGGTCGATATCGGCGAAGGTGACCGCCAGCTCCGGCGCGCCCGGGACGCGGCCGTGCGCCAGCGCATCGAAGACGAAGGTGTCGTTCGGGCACGGCGAGTACGCGATGTTCAGCGGCCGGGTCACGGCGTCCTCCTCAAGGATGTGGGGTCCCCCCGCGTGCGCGAAGCCGAGCGTGGGGGAGGTTCCGGCGCCGGTCCGGCGGTGGCCGCCAGGGCTCCGGGAAGCGTACGGAAGGCGCCGGTCAGGGCGGCGAGGGCGGCACCGATGCGCCAGGCGGCGCGGTCGCGGGGGCCGACGGCATTGGAGACCGTACGGATCTCCAGCACCGGCACCCCGTGGGCGGCGGCCGCCTCGGCGACCCCGAAACCCTCCATCGCCTCGGCCAGCACCCCCGGATGACGTTCCGCCAGCTCGGCGGCGCGGGCCGCGCTACCGGTGACCGTCGAGACGGTGACGACGGTGCCGGATGCCGCACCGGCCGCCGCGGCGACGGCCTGGACCAGCGCCGGGTCGGGGCGGTGCGCGACCGTCCCGAAGCCGAGTTCGGTGACCGGGACGAAGCCGTCGGGGGTCTCGGCGCCGAGGTCGGCCGCGACGATCGCGTCCGCGACCACCACCGACCCCAGCGGCGCACCGGAGGGGGAACCCCCGTGCCCGGGGGCGAAGCCGCCGCCGATACCGGCCGAGAACACCAGGTCGTACGGCTCCTCGGCGAGTGCGGCGGCGGTCAGCGCGGTGGCCGTGCCGGCGGCCGCGGCGGCCGGGCCCACACCGGCGGCCAGCACATCGAGCGCCACCGGAAGGCCCGCCGCCCGCCGCAGCTCAAGGCCACCGGGCAGCGCCGTCCCGTCGCAGTGGTCTGCCGCGGCACACACCGCGTCACGCTCGGCGGCCACCGCCGTGACGACCAGCACCCGCATCATGCGGCCCGCGCGCCCTAGTTCTCCTGCTTCAGCGTGAAGTGCCACATGGCCTTGGGGCCGCCGCCCGTGCCCAGCTCGGCGACCTGGAGGGTGACGTCCTTGGAGTACGTGGTCTGGCCGGTCTGCGGGTTCTGCTGCATGAAGAGCGTCTCCGCGTCGAAGCTGCGGTACGTCTGCTTGCTGGGCTCGCGCATGACGGGGCCGGCACCGATGACGATCCAGCCGGACTTGGCGATGTCCGGCTCGACGCCGACGCGCACCTTCTCACCGGGGTGGACGGTGATCGTCTTGCCGCCCTTCTTGGTCAGGCAGCCCGAGACGGCCTTCTTGGAGAGGACCTTGCCGTCACCGTCGCAGCCGGGGGTGGCCTCGGCCGTCACCGTCGACGAACCGACGGTCACGGTCGCGAGCGCGGTCGGCTTCTCGCAGGCGGAGAGGGTGATGAGACCCAGGGACACGGCACCGATGGCGGCAGCGGCGCGGCGGCCCTTGCCCCAGGAGATCAACGCAGCGGTCATACGGGCAGGCTATCTGGCGCCTCAGCTCACGCCACGCCCGGGTGCGGCGTGCCGCGTTGCCCGTCGCGGGTCAGGCCACCCGAGCGCTCCGCGTACCGCCCCGCCGGGCCGCGCTCAGCAGTCCCCGTGCGGCCAGCAGCACGCCCAGCGCCACCAGCCCCGCGGCCACCGCCATCCCCATGGTGCCGATCAGCGGCAGCGAAATCCCGATCGCGCCGCCCACCACCCACGACATCTGCAGCGCCGTCTCGGACCGGGCGAACGCGGAGGTACGCACCTCCTCCGGCACATCGCGCTGGATCATCGCGTCCAGCGACAGCTTCGCCAGTGCCTGGCACAGCCCCGCGGCGGCCGCCGCGGCGGTCACCACGACCACCGCCACCACCTGGTAGAACACCGCTGCGAGCACCGTCGCGCAGAGCGCCAGACCCAGCATCGCCGCGACGATCCGCTCCGGCCCGCGGGCCTTCAGCCAGGCGCCGACCGCCGTCCCCAGCGCATTGCCGACACCGGCCGCCACCACCACCAGCCCGAGCGAGGCCGCCGGGCCCAGCCCGCCCAGCGGATGCTCCCGCAGCAGGAAGGCCAGGAAGAACGTCAGGAATCCGGAGAGCGCCCGCAGGCAGGCATTGGCCTGCAGACCGTGCAGCACCGACGGGCCGACCGTACGCAGTCCGGGCTTCCGCCCGGCGTCCGCCGAGCGCGCCGCCGCGTCCCGGGACGTCAGCCGGGCCCGGGCCTCGCCCTTCGCCGAGTCGACCTTGTGCGGCAGCGAGAACGACAGGAACGTACCGGCCGCGAACACCACGCACGCCCCGTACAGCGGCCAGCTCGGCCCGATCAGATGCAGCCCGGCCCCCGCGGGGGCCGCCAGCCCCGTCGCCAGCAGCCCGGCGAGCGTCACCCGGGAATTGGCCTTGACCAGCGAAATCCGCGGTGGCAGCAGCCGCGGCACCACCGCGCTGCGGACCACCCCGTACGCCTTCGACGACACCAGCACACCGAGCGCCGCCGGATACAGCTCCAGCCCCCCGGTGGCGACCGCGCCGGACATGGTCAGCGCCAGCAGCGCCCGGGCCAGCATCGCGCCCGCCATCGCCGCCCGGCGGCCGTGCGGCACCCGGTCCAGCAGCGGCCCGACCACCGGCGCGAGCAGGGCGAACGGCGCCATCGTGACCGCCAGATACAGCGCCACCCGGCCCCGCGCCTCATCCGTCGGCACTGAGAAGAACACCGTGGACGCCAGCGCGACGGTGATCATCATGTCGCCGGCGGAGTTCACCGCATGCAGCTCGATCAGCTTGCCCAGGCCCGATTCCCCGGCGCCGTGCGCATGCGTGGCGCGCCGCACCCCGCGCGCCGCGCCCGTGAACGGCCGGTGCAGCGCACGCCCGACGGCCCGGCCCGCCCGGCCGGCCCGGTTGTACCCGTCCCCGCCTCGCGTCGATGCGCGCGAGACCTGCGACGACTTCCCTGATGTCTTCGACACCTTCGACACCTTCGACGCCCGTGCGGCAGCCACCCGGTCATAGTGCCCCAACTCGCCCAGGAGAGGGCACTTTCTCCTCCCTGCCGCGCGGGGCGTCCAGGCCCGCGGTCGCGGCCGTGGACATTTGCCGCTCCCACCGAGGGGTCGTCCACCGTTGAAGGGGTAGCGTGTGTAGCGCGCCACCGGCGGTCGTTTTTGGCCGCGTGCCTTAGCGCGATCCCGCAGAATGGGACGTAAGAGGTGCGCTCGACCGAAACGACCGGGCGCGGACGTCGACGCGGTCCCCTGGTCCGCTCCGCCCGCCCCGGCACCGCCGGTCGTCCGGACAGGACAAGGACAGCTCCGGCTGGCGCACTCGTGAGACGGCGTAGAAGAGAGAATCGATTCTTGTGAGTGCTGCGATGCGAAGCCGTACCCCTGACCGCCTGTGCGCCGAGGCGGTCGACCTTGCCCGGGAGGCGGCGGAGGAAGCCGCACTGCCCGGCATGGTCGGCGAGCACATCGAGGTCGTTGCTGACGGAGACCGGGTCGTCACCCATCTCTTCGCCTGCAACGAGCCCGGCTACCGCGGCTGGCGCTGGGCCGCCACGGTCGCCAGGGCCTCCCGCGCCAAGATCGTCACGCTCGACGAGGTGGCGCTGCTGCCCGGCCCCGACGCCCTCCTCGCACCGGAATGGGTGCCGTGGAGCGAGCGGCTCCGCCCCGGCGACATGGGCCCCGGCGATCTGCTGCCCACCGAGGCCGACGACCTGCGCCTGGAGCCCGGTTTCACCGGCGAGGACGTCCCGCCGCCGAACTCCCCGGTCGCCGAGGGCATGGCCGCCGAGGTCGCCGACTCCGAGGAGGCGGACGTCGTCCCGGGCTCGCCCGCGGTCCAGCCCGCCCCCGAGCGCGGCAGTATCGCGGCGGTCGCCGAGGAGCTCGGCATGCGCCGGGCCCGGGTGCTGTCCCGCTACGGCCTGCACACCGCCGCCGACCGCTGGGAAGACGCGTACGGCGCCAAGAGCGCCATGGCCCAGGCGGCCCCCGCCACCTGCGTGACCTGCGGCTTCCTCACCCAGCTGCCCGGCTCCCTGGGCCAGGCGTTCGGTGTCTGCGCCAATGAGTTCTCCCCGGCGGACGGGCGGGTGGTGTCCCTCGCGTACGGGTGCGGTGCGCACTCCGAGGCCGCCGTCATGCCGAAACCGCCGCGGCCGGCCGCGCCGGTTGTGGACGAGACCGTGGTCGAGCCGTTGTCGCTGCGTCCCGAGCGGAATGGGGGGTCGGTCGAGGAGACCGGGCCGGCCGAGGAGCTCGGCCACAGCTGAGGGCTTGTAGCCCGCTTCCCACGTTGTCGGATGGCCCCGCCGTGCCTCTTCTCTTTCGCCTGTCGGCGGGGTGGGGGGTTGGGCGGGGGCCGCTTGTTGGCTGTGGTGGGTGCCGGTGGCGGGCCTCCGGGGCCTGTGTTGTGGACTGCTTCGCTTTACGTCCACAACACAGGC
>NZ_JBEZHQ010000017.1:0-178149 GCF_040650675.1 Streptomyces sp. NPDC048637 | reverse complement strand
GGCGGGGACCGGCGCCCCGACTCCCCCCCCCCCCCGCCCGCCCCGGCCCCCCTGCCCCCCCCCGCCCCGCCGGCCCACCCCCCCGGCGCCCCCCAGCAGGCGCCGGGGCGGGGGCCGGCCCCCCCCCCCCCCGCGTCCGGGGGCGGGCGCGGAGCTCCGGCCCGGGGGAGCCGGCGGGGCCATGGGCGGCCCCGCCGGGCAGGTCCTAGAAGAAGGTGCGGATGAAGTCCGTGACCGTGCCGTCCGCTTCGACCAGCGGAATCAGCGGCCACTTGTCGAAGGACGTGCAGGGGTGCGACAGGCCCAGCCCGACCCAGTCGCCGACCTCCAGGTCGCCGGCCCGCTCGGTGGTGACCCAGGCGTGCTGGTCGGACAGCTTGGTGACGGTGAGCCCGTCCGCCGGGCGCAGGGTGCCGTCCCGGCCGGACCGTACGACCCGGGCCTGCGGCAGATCCAGGTCGTACGCCGCATCGCGCTTGCCCGCGTTGAGGAACGCCTGCTCGGGCGTGGGGCGGGAGACGACCTGTGCCCAGAGGCGGAAGGCGGGCTGCAGGGCGCCCTCCTCCGGGACGCGGTTGAAGGGGGTCAGCCGGCGGTAGTGCCCGTCGTCGTGCGAGACATAGGCGCCCGAGCGCAGCAGCTTGAGGACCGGGGCGGACAGTTTCGGGATCTCGGCGAAGACCTCGGCGACCGTGTCGAACCAGGCGCTGCCGCCGGCGCTGATGACGATCTGGTCGAGGTCGGTGAACCGGCCCGCCTTGTCGAACTCCGCGGCCAGCGCGACCAGTCGGCGCATCCAGGCGGCCACCCGCTCTTCGGTGGCGTCGGGGACCTCGCCCTCGTAGCCGGCCACGCCGACCAGGCGGAGGGTGTCCACGCCCGCGATGGCGTCGGCGAGTTCGAGGCACTCGGCCTCGGTACGGACCCCGGTACGGGCGCCCTCCCCGGCGCCGAGCTCGACGACCACATCCACGGGGCGGACGGCACCGGCCTCGCGCAGCGCGGTGTCCATCAGCTCGATACCGCGCAGCGAGTCGACGTAGCAGAGGAAGCGGAAGTCGGGGTCGGCGGCCAGCTCGGCGGCGAGCCAACGCAGCGCGGCCGCGTCCACCACCTGGTTCGCCAGGAAGATCCGCTCGATACCGAAGCTGCGGTAGACGCGGGCCTGGTGGGGGACGGCGGCGGTGATGCCCCAGGCGCCGTGCTCCAGTTGGCGGGCGAAGAGCTGCGGGGCCATGCAGGTCTTGCCGTGCGGGGCGAAGGCCAGGCCGTGCCGGGTGGAGTAGGTCTCCATGAGGGCCAGGTTGTGCTCGACCGACTCGGCGGAGAGGGCGAGGACGGGGGTGGTGAAACCGTCACCGAAGAGGTTGCGGCGCTCGGCGGCCAGCTCGCCGACGGTCCTGCCGTCGGCGTCCGGGGGGAGTCCCTTGAAGCGGTGATCGACCCGTTCGTCCGCGAGTCCCTTGAGTCCCTGCGCGAGCCGTTCGCCGGCCATGGGGCCTCCTCAAAAGATCATGTTGCACCATCTGCAACGCTCATTGCGCATATCGCTTACCGCTGTCTAACATCCTCGCCATTGCCCGGTCAATGGTGGGAAACACGGTGGGAAACACGGCCGGAAACGGCCGGAACACCGCGCGGCTCCCGGCCCGGCAAGCACCGCAGCGAAGGAGCGGAACCGATCGTGATCCAGCCCCCGGACGTCAGCGGCACCACCGGCCCGGACGGCGCACCCGTCCCGGACGTCGATGTCGTCTGCCTCGGCGAGTCCATGGTCACCTTCCTTCCCCGTCTCCCCGGGCGGCTCGCCGACGTCCCCACCTTCGACCGCGCCATCGGCGGCGCCGAATCCAATGTCGCCTGCACCCTCGCCCGCACCGGCCACGCCACCCGCTGGATCTCCCGGGTCGGCACCGACGGCTTCGGCGACCACCTCCTGACCGCCATCGCCGACTGCGGCGTCGACGTCGGCCATGTCCGGCGCGACCCGCTGCGCCCCACCGGCATCTACTTCCGCACCGCCGGCGACCGTGCCACCGACACCCACGAAGTCGCCTACTACCGCGCCGGTTCGGCCGCCTCCGCCATGACGGCGGCCGACCTGGACCCGGCCGCCCTCCACACCGGCCGGATCCTGCATCTGTCCGGCATCACGGCGGCGCTGTCCGCGGACTGCCTCGGCCTGCTGCAGGAGCTGACCACCCGCCGCCCCGGGCGCCCGCTCCTCTCCTTCGACGTCAACTACCGGCCGGGACTGTGGCGGGACGCCGCGCAGGCACGGGTACTGCTCGACCTCGCGCGCGGCGCGGACCTCGTGTTCGTGGGCGACGACGAGGCCCGGGACGCCTGGGGCCTGCACGGCCCCCGGGCCATCAGCCAGGCGCTGCCGGAACCGGACGTCCTGGTCGTCAAGCAGGGAAAGGCCGGCGCCACCGTGTTCCGGCGTACGGGAGAGCCGGGCGGACGCCGCGACGTCGTCACCGGCACCGCCGACGACGACGTCACCGGCACCGCCACCTTCGTCCCCGCCCTGGACGTCGACCTCGTGGCAGCCACCGGCGCCGGAGACGCCTTCGCCGCCGGCTTCCTCTCCGCCACCCTGCGCGGCCTCCCCGACCGCGCCCGCCTCCGCCACGGCCATCTGTGGGCCGCCGCCGCCCTCACCGTCCCCGGGGATCTCGCCACCCCGCCGGCCCGGCCGCACGCCGACCGCTGGGCCGCCCTCGACGACACGGCCTGGGAGAGACTGCACCTCGGTCCCGGCTGGACCGACGCCGACGCCGACGCATCCGGCCGCAGGGCCGACGAGGAGGTACCCACGCTGTGAACGAGCGATGCGAGAGAACCATCGAGAGGTGTGCCCCGGGCGACGACGGGGCGGCCGGTCGAAGCGAGGTGCCGGCATGAGCCAGACCGTCGACCGCGCGCTGAGCATTCTGCCGCTGCTCGCCGAGGGGCCCGCCGACCTGGGCCAGGTCGCCGACCGGCTCGGCGTCCACAAGTCCACCGCCCTCCGGCTGCTGCGCACCCTCCATGAACACGGCTTCGTCTACCGCCAGTCCGACCAGCGCTACCGCCTCGGCGCCCGGCTCTTCGCCCTCGCCCAGCAGGCCGTCGAAAGCCTCGACGTACGCGAGATCGCCCACCCCCACCTCGTCGAACTCAACGAGAAATGCGGACACACCGTCCACCTCGCGGTCCATGAGGAGAACGAGGTTCTCTACATCGACAAGGTGGAGAGCCGCTACCCGGTCCGGATGTACTCGCGGATCGGCAAACCCGTCGCGATCACGGTCGCCGCGGTCGCCAAGCTGCTCCTCGCCGACCTCCCCGAACCCGAGCGCCGCGCTCTCGCGGAGAAGCTCGACTACCCCCTCTACACGTCCCGTTCGACGCCCCACGCCACGGCGTTCCTCGCCGAGCTGGCCAAGGTCCGCGAACAGGGCTGGGCCACCGACCTCGGTGGCCACGAGGAGTCCATCAACTGCGTCTCGGCCCCCGTCCGCGGTGCGGACGGGCGCCTGGTCGCCGCCATGTCGGTCTCCGCACCGAATGTCGTCGTCAGCGCCGAGGAACTCCTCAGACTGCTCCCGCAGGTCCGCCGCACCGCCGACGCCATCAGCCGGGAGTACTCCGGAACCGCCGTCCCCCAGCCACCCACCGGCCCCGCACAGGAAGCCTGAACACCATGACCGAGAAGACCGCACTCACCCCGGCCACCCACACCACCCCGCCCGCGAAGTTCTCCCACGGCGTCAAGAAGGGCAACTTCCTCCAGGTCGCGGGCCAGGTCGGCTTCCTGCCCGCCGTCGAGGGCCAGGCCCCCACCCCGGCCGGCCCCACCCTGCGCGAGCAGACCCTGCAGACCCTCGCCAACGTCAAGGCCATCCTCGAAGAGGGCGGCGCCAGTTGGGACGACGCGATGATGATCCGCGTCTACCTCACCGACGTGGCGCACTTCGCCGAGATGAACGAGATCTACAACTCCTACTTCGAGGAGCAGGGCCTCAAGGAGGCCCCCGCCGCCCGCACCACCGTCTACGTCGGTCTGCCCAAGGGCCTCCTCATCGAGATCGACGCCCTCGCCGTCCTGAGCTGAGCCGTCCGCAAAGCCCTCGGCGAGCCATCCGCAGAGCTCTCAGCGAGCCATCCGCAGTGCCTTAGTGAGCCATCCGCTGTGCCTTTAGTACGTCTAGTGCGTCCAGTACGTCCGCTGGTCCGTCCGCTGGTCCGTCCGCACCATCTGCCGCACGGCAGGGCACCCCGCACCGACGGGGCGCCCTGCCGCGGTCCCCCCTACCTGGAAATCCTCTGACTGCCACCGGAGTTCCCCCATGTTCCTCGCCGCCACAACCGCCTCGGCCGCCACGACCGCCACCCCGGCCACCCCGGCCACCCCGGCCACCTCGCCACCACCACCCCACACCGGTGGGCTGCTCGCCCTGATACCGGGCACCGCCGGGCTCCTGACGGTCGCCGCCCTGGGCATCGCCCTGCTCCTCGTCCTGATCATCAAGGTCCGGCTGCAGCCGTTCGTCGCGCTGCTGACCGTCTCCCTCGCGGTGGGCCTGGCCGCCGGGCTCTCGGTCACCGAACTCTTCGGGACGGTCCAGAAGTCCGACGCGGTCTCGCTGATCGAGACCGGCATGGGCGGCATCCTCGGGCATGTCGCCATCATCATCGGCCTGGGCACCATGCTCGGTGCGATCCTCGAAGTCTCCGGCGGTGCCGAGGTGTTGAGCACCCGGCTGCTCCGCCTCTTCGGCGAGCGGCGCGAACCCCTCGCCATGGGCCTGACCGGCCTCATCTTCGGCATACCGGTCTTCTTCGACGTCGGCATCTTCGTCCTCGCCCCGATCGTCTACGCGGCGGCGAAGAGGTCTGGCAAGTCGATCCTCCTCTACTGCATGCCGCTCCTCGCGGGCCTCTCCATGACGCATGCCTTCCTGCCGCCGCACCCCGGCCCGGTGGCCGCCGCCGGCCTCTTCAAGGTCGACCTGGGCTGGATCATCCTCATGGGCCTCATCTGCGGCATCCCCGCGGTGCTCGCCGCCTGGGGCTACGCGGCCTGGATCGGCAAGCGCCTCTTCGTCGGCGTCCCGCAGGACATGGTCGAGGCTGCCGAGGAGGCCAGGGCCGCGGTCACCGCGGAAAAGGCCGCGGCCGGCGTCAAGCCGCACGAGGCGCCGGTCTCCCTGGGCACCGTCCTCACCATCATCGGCACCCCGCTGCTCCTCATCCTCCTGGCGACCTTCTCCTCCATCGCCCTGGCCCCCTCGCCCGGCCGCTCGGTGATCGAGTTCTTCGGCCACCCCTTCGTGGCCCTGACGATCGCCCTGCTGATGTCGTACTACCTGCTGGGCGTCCGCCGCGGCTGGTCCCGCACGTCCCTGGAGACCGTATCCACCGCCTCGTTGAAGCCGGTCGGCAACATCATCCTGGTCGTCGGCGCCGGCGGTGTCTTCGGCGCCGTCCTCAAGGGCAGCGGCGTCGCCACCGCCCTCTCCGACACCTTCCACAATGTCGGCCTCCCCGTCATCGTCCTCGCCTACCTGCTCTCCCTCGTCCTGCGCGTCGCCCAGGGCTCGGCCACGGTCGCCATCGTCACCACGGCCGGCATCGTCGTCCCCCTCGTCGAGGGCCAGGGCCTGTCACCGGCCCACCTGGCGCTGATCATCATGGCGATCTCGGCCGGGTCGATCTTCGCTTCGCACGTGAACGACGGCGGCTTCTGGATGGTCTCCAAGTACTTCGGCATCTCGGAACGCGACACCCTGAAGTCCTGGACGGTGCTGGAATCGGTGCTGTCGGTGGCGGGGTTCGCGGTGGCGGCGCTGGTGAGCCTGGTGGTGTAGGCGCTGGTGGCGGCACCCCGTCCCGCTACGCCCATGGGGCGCCCGGCATCGGGCGCCCCCTCGGCATTACGCCGCGTGCCCGTACGCCCGTGCCCCTTCGCGCGGCAGTACGGCCCACATCCGCGTCCCGTCGCCGGGCTCCTCTGACGCCCCGAATCCCCACTCGCCGTCGCAGGCCCGCATCACACAGGCCAGCAGCAGGAGCAGGGTCCGCCGCCTGCCGTCGCAGGCCGCCGCGAGACGGCGGTGGGTATGGCGTGGGTGCCCGTCGTAAAGGCTGATGCGCAGCGCGTCGTCGCGATAGCGCAACGACAGGTAGACGCTGTCGGACGGCGTGAACAAGCAGGCACAGGCGGCGAGTTCGCCGATCACCTGGATCGCGGCGGCGGTCGCGTCGTACAGGCCGTGCGCTTCCAGGATCGTACGGGCGGCAGAGCGCGCGACGGCCGGACTGGCGAGCGCGGCGGGAAGAGTGAGGCTGTAGGCGAGGGTTTCCGGCACGCGCGGTGTACGAGTGTCGAGGGGGTGCGGGCAGACGGTCACGGTTGCGGGCATGGCAACTCCCTGTTGCGAAGGGGTGGTTGATGGCGCAGCAGCCGGTGGCCTGTCTCCCTGGCGCGGGCCCGCCTCTCCCAGGGGAGGAGGCCGCGGGCAGGCTCGCGCGATGCGCTTCCGACTGCGTGGAGCGTAAGCGTTGCGTTACTGACTGTAGAGGGGTAGGTGGCTCATGTGCCACCTCTTTGCGCGCATTGCCTCCCATGAACTGGACCGACGCCACGTGTGACAGGCAAACTGACGTCACCGAGTGGGGAGGGAGGGCGCCGATGCCCACCAGGGCCACGCCCACAGAGCGCCAGAAGCGCCTGGGTGCCGAGCTGCGCAAGATGCGTGTCGCGGGAGGTCGAACCACCGAATACGCGGCTGGGTTGCTTGGTTTGGACCGAACGAAGGTCTCCAACATGGAGTTGGGCGTCCGGTCTACTTCGCCTGAACGTGTACAGATACTTGCCAGCAACTACGACTGCTCAGACCAGCAATACGTCGACGCTCTGGTCGAACTGGCCAACTCCCGCAAGCGCGGATGGTGGGAACAGTTCAGGGGAAGCCTCCCTCAAGGGCTATTGGACGTTGCCGAGCTGGAGTGGCACGCTACGCGGCTGCGGTCCGAACAGACCGTGCACCTGCCCGGACCGCTTCAAGTGGGTGCGTACGCACGCGCCATCTTCGACGCCGCGCTGCCCCCTCTGTCCAAATCGGAGGTGGAGCTACGCGTAGTTCTCCGGCTGCACCGCAAGCAGATTCTGGAACGCGACAACCCCGTCAACTATGTCGCATACGTTCATGAGTCCGCCCTGCGCATGCAGTTCGGTGGGCGCGCTGTGACCCGGGAACAACTCCAGCATCTCTGCGAGGTGTCCGAGCTGGTGAACGTTGAGGTGCGGGTGCTTCCTGTTGAGGCAGGCGCATTCCCCGGCGCCGGGCATGCCGTCCTGTACGCCGAAGGCCCTGTGCCGCAATTGGACACCGTCCAGTTGGACTCGGCTCACGGTCCCGAATTCACTCATGCCGATGCGCAACTCGCCAAGTACCGAGAGCACATGGATTGGATGCACGCCCGTACGCTCGGGGTGCGCGAATCTCGGGACTTCATTCACCACATCGTCCGTCAGCTCTGAGGAGGGCCACATGGCTCAGATCTCTTGGGAAGATCCCTTTTGCGCGGAGGGTAACAACTGCTTCCGCATAGGTACCGACGGTCAGGGAAACGCCTATATCGCGGTGGCAGGTGCCGAGGACGCCTACGTGACCGACACCCGTGAGGCCCTCCGTACGCTCATCCGCGAGATAAAGGCTGGGAAGGCCGACCATCTGCTCCAGGAAGGTCACCATGCCTGACATCAACTGGGAAGAGCCCTACTGCGCCGAGGGCTCGGCCTGCTTCCGCATAGGCACCGACGAAGACGGCAACGCCTACATCGCCGTAGCAGGCGCCGAGGACACCTACGTGACGGACACCCGTGAGGCCCTCCGTACGCTCATCCGCGACATCAAGGCCGGCAAGGCCGACCATCTGCTCTAGGGCGCGTCGACGCTGAGTTGGCGGGGGCCGTCGGGGCCGCTCCGCGCGGAGATTTTGATTGCGGCTGCTCGCGCGCACTTGTTAACGTCGTCTGCGACATCTCACCGTAGGGTTCCGCCCTCGCCATTCAGCCTCCTTGTGTCCGGTGACACCAGGAAGGTGGGAGTCACACCAGGTTCTGACAAGGGTGTGCGGCGATGGTTGTGGTTCGGCGAGCAGAAACGGCTTTGGAAGCCGTTGATCTGGTCAAGACCTACTCGGCAGGCAGGAACAAACCCCCGGTCACCGCGTTGCGGGGACTGAGCTTCTCCGCTGCGAAGGGGACCGTCTTCGGGCTGCTGGGCCCGAACGGGGCAGGCAAGTCCACCACGGTGAAGATTCTCTCCACGCTTTCCGTCGCCGACTCGGGAACGGCACGCGTCGCCGGCCTCGACGTTACGGCGAAGCCGGATCGGGTGCGGCAGGCGATCGGGTTCGTGGCGCAGAAGCCCGGCACGGACCCGATGGGGACCGCGACCGAGAACCTGATGCTCGCGGGTCGCCTCCACGGGATGTCCCGCCGGGACGCCAAGGCGCGGGCTCGTGAGCTCATCGACCGGTTCGGCCTCGCCGACGCCGCGAACCGGCTGGTGAGCACGTACTCCGGCGGTATGGCGCGCAAGCTGGACGTCGCGCTGGGGCTGATGCACCGCCCGCAGGTGCTCTTCCTCGACGAGCCGACGACGGGACTCGACCCCCAGGCCCGGAGCGAGATGTGGCACGAGATCGCCAGGATGGCCGGGGACGAGCAGATGACGGTGCTGCTCACCACGCACTACCTCGACGAGGCCGACCACCTCGCCGACCGGCTCGCGATCGTCGACCACGGCACAGTGGTGGCTGCGGGCACCCCGGAGGAGCTCAAGAGCGACCTGTGCGGCGACGCGGTGCAGGTCGAGCTGGCCGAGGCCGACGGCAGAGCACGCGCGGTGCTGCAACGGGTTCCGGAACTACGTGAGATCACCATGGACGGGTGCACGGTCCGTGGCCGCACCGACGACGGCGCGCGGGCATTGCCGCCCGCGCTGGCCGCACTCGACGACGCAGGAATCGTCGTGACCTCGGCGACGCTGGCCCGTCCGTCGCTCGATGACGTCTACCTCCAGCACACCGGCCACCGCCTTGAGGCCGCCGGTGACGAGGACCCGAAGGCCCTGGAGGCGGCGAAGTGACCACCCCACACATCGAGCACGTCGGCACGCGTCCCCGGACCGTGATCACACACTCCGCGTTCCTCACCGGCCGCCTGCTGCGCACGCTGTGGCGGATGCCCACCTTCCTCGTCATCGGACTCGTGCAGCCGGTGATCTGGCTGCTGTTGTTCGGGCAGCTTTTCCGCGCGGTGGTGAACCTGCCCGGATTCGCGCACGGCAGCGGCGGTTTTCTGACGTTCCTCACGCCCGGGGTGGTGATGATGACCGCGCTGTTCGCGAGCGCGTGGGCAGGGACGACCTACCTGCAGGACATCGACCGCGGAGTGATGGACCGGCTGCTGACCTCTCCGGCCGGCCGGGGCGCCATGATGGGCGCGACGATGGTCCATCAGGCGATCCAGACCGTCATCCAGAGCCTGATCATCGTGGGCATCGCGCTGATCGCCGGTGCCCGCTTCCCCGGCGGCGTTGCCGGGGTCGGCATCACCGTTCTGGCCGCGGTGCTGCTGACACTGATCTTTTCGGCACTGTCCAACGCGGTCGCCCTGCTGACCCGTCAGCAGGCGACGCTGATCGCGATTTCCCAGTTCACCACGCTGCCGCTGATGTTCCTGAGCTCTGCCGTGATGGACCTCCACCTCGCTCCGCACTGGGTTCGGAACGTCGCCGGGTACAACCCCGTGGAATGGGCGGTCGTCGCGGCGCGGCAGGCGATGTCCGCACACACCGACTGGAGCACGGTCGGGGCCCGTCTGGGTGTGCTCGCGGCGGCCGTCCTCGTGATGGGCCTCCTGGCCACACGGGCCTTCCGGGCCTATCGGAAGTCGGCGTAGGACGTGGACCCGGCGGGCCCGCGTCGCGGTGACGCGGGCCCGCCTCTCGTCCAGGACGAGGCGCGGGCCCGCCTCTCATCCCGTATGCGGTGGGTCAACTACCGCTGCAGTACTGCTCTTCCTTCCCGATCGCCCGGTAGACGCAGTCGGCGATTTCCAGGAACTGCAGCACCGCCTCCCGGTTCCGTGACGTCTCCTTCGGGATCACCGAGTCCTTCGGGTAGAAGCCGCCGTCGCCCGTGGAGGACGGGTACATCTCGAAGGTGTAGGCGAAGATCTTCTGGTCCCCCCACAGCCAGTCGTCGATGGCGCCGTCGGTGATGTAGAGGTCGCTGGACTGTTCGGGGGTGTAGCCGTTGGTGGCGGCCATGTTTTTGCCGATGGTGGCGAAGGCGTCGTGGTCGTCCTGGGTCATACCGGGGCCGGTGTCGTCGTTGGTGAAGCCGAAGGGCCAGAGGACGAGTTCGCTGTAGGTGTGGAAGTCGATGGCGGCCTTGATCTGCTGTTTGCCGCCGACCTTGCGGCCGTGGACGAATTTCGAGACGACCTGGACCTCGGGGGCGGAGGCGGCGGAGGAGCCCCGGTAGACCTCGGAGGAGGGGCTGGATGAAGAGCCGTCGCAGCAGCCCCACTTGAAGTCCCAGTTGCGGTTGAGGTCGGTGCCGACCTCGTCGGTCCCGGCGTTGGGCTGGCGGTTCTTGCGCCAGCTCTGGAATTCACCGGAGGCGATGTCGTACTCGCCGCCGTCCGGGTTCAGATCGGGGATGATCCAGATCTCGCGGGAGTCGAGCATCTTGGTGACGCGGGAGTCGCTGCCGTACTTCGACGTGAAGTCGTTGAGGAGGTAGAGGGCCATCTCGACCGTGAGATGTTCCCGGGCGTGCTGGTGGGCGGTGAAGAGGACCTCGGGCTCCTGCTCGTCCTTGGTGACGTTCTTGCTGAGTTTGAGGGCGAGGAGGTTGCGGCCCTCGTGGGAGGTGCCGATGACCTGCTTGCTGAGGAGATCGGGGTACTTGGCGACGAGGGCGTCGATCTCCTTCGTGGCCTCGTCGTAGGTGTGGTAGTTCGTGTAGCCGGCCGGGAAGTCCTTGATGCGGGGCTTGTGGGGGGTCGTGGTGGCGGCGCTCGGCGGGTCGGGCAACTTGCGGAGCGAGTAGCCGAGTGCGTGCACCTCGGCGGCCTGGGCGCGGGTCGCGGTGATGACGACCGCGCGGGCGTGGACCTCGTCGATGCTGACGCCGGTCGCGGTGAGGGCGGTGCGCTCGGCGCGGGTGGCCGGGCCGGTCACCTCGTACTGGTGGGGGAGTTCGGCCTGCCGTGCGGCGCCGGCGGTGGGCCCGGGGGATGGGGCGTCCTGGGCCTGGGCGGCGGCGATCGGGGCGGCGAGCGTGAGGGAGAGGAGTGCGGCGAGGACAGTGGTGCGTCCACCGCGGATACGTGGTCGCATGCGGTCTCCTGTGGGGTGTGAGGCGAAGCGACGGCGTCAGTGTTCGACTGTTGGCATGGGCGGGTCAAGGTGTCGGACGGCCAGATACGAGGGCGCGGGACGCTTCGCGGGCGCGGGGGAACCCGGCAACTTGCCATCTTTTCGGGGAAATTGATTGCCAGGCGGGGCTGTGGCGCCAACAATGCGCACGACAAAACCGAAGGCACCTGAACGGACTTCGGTGACATAAGCGGAGAGGACCCCCACATGAATCGACCTCTCGTCGGCACCCTGGCCACGGCAGTGCTGGGAGCCGCAACCCTCGTGGGCACCGTCGGTACGGCCCACGCGGCGCCGCAGGACGGGGCACACCACCCCAAGCAGCACAAGACCAAGGCGGTGGACTTCGCCGGCAGTGTCGCGCTGAGCAACTGCTCCGGCTCGGTCATCCGGATGCCCGGTTCGCAGGAGAACGACCCGGCGCTGGTGATGTCCAACGGCCACTGTCTGGAAAGTGGTATGCCCGGTGCGGGCGAGGTCGTCGTCGACCAGCCGTCCAGCCGCAGCTTCACCCTGCTCGACAAGTCGGCCGGCCGCCTGGGCACGATCAAGGCCACCAAGATCGCCTACGCCACCATGACCGACACCGATGTCTCGATCTACGAGACCAGCTCGACCTACGCCCAGATCGCGCAGAAGTACGGGATCAAGCCGCTGGAGCTGGCCACCGAGCATCCGGCCAAGGGCGCGGCGATCAGTGTCGTCTCCGGCTACTGGAAGAAGATCTACTCCTGCAACGTCGACGGGTTCGTGCCCACCCTCAAGGAGGGCGACTGGACCTGGAAGGACTCGGTCCGCTACACCCCGCAGTGCAAGACGATCGGCGGGACATCCGGATCGCCGGTGGTCGACACCACGACCGGCAAGGTCGCCGCGATCAACAACACGGGCAACGAGGACGGCGAGGAGTGCACCGTCAACAACCCGTGCGAGGTGGACGAGAACGGCAAGGTCACGGTGCACAAGGGCATCAACTACGCGCAGGAGACCTACGGGATACCGAAGTGCTTCGGCACCGGCAACAAGCTGGACCTGAGCGCCGAGGGCTGCGCGCTGCCGAAGCCGGCGGCCACCCGCAGGTGAGCTAGCGGCACCCATCGAAGGGGAGCGGAACGCCAGGTCCCGTGCGCGGTGCGCGGGACCTGGCGGCGGGGGGCGGCTCCGGGCCACCGGAGGGCGCGGGCGAGGCGGCGTTACGGAAGCCCGTGGACGTGCGCGCCCACCTGGCTCGCGAAGGCGTTGCCGTTGGCCGCGTCCCAGTTGGTGGACCAGGTCATCGCGCCGCGGAGCCCCGGATAGGTCCGGGACGGCTTGAAGGAGCCGCAGTTGCTGCCGCGGGTGAGGCAGTCCAGGGCGGCGTTGACGACGGACGGGGCGACGTAGCCGCCGCCGGCCGCGCGGGCCGAGGCCGGTACCCCGATGCCGACCTGGGACGGATCGAGCCCGCCCGCCAGCTGGATACAGGCGAGCGCGGTCAGGAAGTCGACCGTGCCCTGGGCGTAGACCTTGCCGTCGCAGCCGTTCATCGAACCGCTGTTGTAGTACTGCATATTGACGGCCGTCAGGAAACCCTTGATGCCGAGCGCCGTCTTGAAGTACTCGTTCTGCGGTGACTGCATGTCGATGGTCTGCGGGGCCATGGTCACCACGACATCGCCGTGCCGGTCGTGCACGGACTGGAGCGCCTGCGTCATATAGGTCGCGTTGAGGCCGTTCTCCAGGTCGATGTCGACGCCGTTGAAGCCGTACTCGTCCATCAGGCCGCTGACGGAGTCGGCGAAATTCTTCGCGGAGGCGGCGTCGTTGACGGACACCGCGCCCTTCTCGCCGCCGACGGAGAGGACGACGGACGCGCCGGCCGCCTGCTTCGCCTTGATATCTGCCTTGAACTCGTCGGTGGAGCCGTAGCCGACGGCCGGGTCCAGGCGGAAGGTGACGGCGCCGGGCTGTCCGGTCGCGTCGGCGAACGAGACCGCGATGATGTCGTAGGCGTCGTCGACGTCCTTGAGTTTCTGCACGGTGGCGCCGTTGTCGAAGTTCTGCCAGTAGCCGGTGACGGCGTGCCGGGGGACGGCGGCGGTGGGATTGGTGGGTGCGGTGGGTGTGGTGGGTGAGGTGGGTGCGGCGGAGGAGGCCGGGGGGTGATTCCCGGATGCCTGGGCGGTGCCCGTCCCGACGATTCCGGCCGAGGTCAGCACCACGGCGGTGAGTCCGGCCAGCAGTCTCGCCGGCAGTCCGGTCCTCGGCCCGGTCCTCGGCCTGGTCCTCCGCCTGGCCTTCGGCCTGGTCTCCGGTCTTCCTGATCGTGCGCGAACCACGACTGCCTCCGGGGGTGGGGGAGTTGGGGGGTGTGCGGACGCGTGTTCAGGGCCCTTGCGCGTGCCGTACAACGTGGTCCAGACCAATCGCTCTGTCAAGAGTCCTGTCGCCGCCGGATGTTCCGGTGCGGGACGCTTGGCCGGTATCCGCCATTTCCCTGCGGGGTGATGGTCATGACGAGTAGCCCAGAACGTGTTCTCTGGGACGTATCTCTGTGGATAAAGTGCTGAGCGAATGGCGCCGATGGCGCAGAGCTGTGCCGATCCGCGGTCCCGGGACCCCCGGCGGCCGGAGGGAGTGGGGGAGCGACGTGCCGACCGCGATTGCAGTCACCAGCCCTGACCTCGCGCTGCCTGCGACTGACCGGCAGACCCCCGCCGCCGTCGTCCTCCAGGCGCCGCATCTTCAGCCACTGGACGACGCCCTGACGGAGACCAGCGCGATACTGGAACACCACGGCCATCTCGTCGCGCTGTACTCCTCGGCCTGCCCGCCGGAACACATCCGCCGGCTGCACACCCTGCGCGCCGTCCTGGAGAGCGACCGGATCGCCATCGTGCCGCTGTCCCTGCCGCCGCTGGGGGTGGCCTTACTGGCCCGTCAGCTGCGGCAGTTGTCGCTGTGCGACTTCAGCCCCGGCGTGCTGGCCAGCGCGGCCCGGCTGCTGACCCACTACATCCACGCCGGCGCCCTGCTCGGCAGCGTCAGCGGCCTGGACCGGATCGAGGTTGATCTGCGGGCCCATATGAAGTCCTGGCTTCCCGGCGCGCACTTCGCGGTGCTGGCCCACCCCAAGCCGCAGTTGCTGCATCTGGACCGGCACAGCACCGAGGCCGGACTGCCGGCGCCCGGGTTCGCCACCCACCTCGCGGTCGCCCGCGGTCAGCTCACCTCGGAGTGGGTGACCGGGGCACTGGCCCCGGCCTGGCAGGTGCAGGGGGTGCACGAGGCCCGGCTGCCCGCCGAGTCCGCCCGGTGGTGGGGCACGCAGAAGCTGATCGAATTCGCGGCGGCCATACCGGATGTGTCGGTTCTCTATCAGCTGGTGGCCTCCGTACGCCGCGAGGAGTGCGGCTGGTGCGGTCTGGAACTCCTCGGCGACCGCTGCGCGTTCTGCGCGGCCCCACTGGCCAGGGAACGGGCGGCGGGGGGTGGCGGCTCGGGCCAGGGGCCGGCGGCCATAGGAATGCCGGCGTCCCGGCCGGTGCAGAGCGCCGCCAACGCTTCGGTGACGGCCGCGGCTCCTGTTTCCGCTGCTGCTGCTGCTCCTGGTTCTGCTGCCGCCCCGGCTCCGGCCGCCCCGGCTCCGGTCCCCGCGTCGTCCCCGGGTACCGCGTCGTCCCCGGGCGCCGCGCCCGCGCCGGCTGCCGGCCAGGGCCCGGAACAGGCCCGGGGGCAGGCCCAGGCTGCTGCCCGGCCGTCCGCTCCGGCGCCCGTCCCGTCATCCGCCCCGTCGCCGGTAACGCCGTCGGGAGCGACCGGTGCCACGGATGCGCCCGGCCCTACAGATGTCCCCGGTGTGGTGGGCGTGTGGGGCGGCCGGCGTGGTGGCGGTGGCGAACCCGGGCAACTGGACGTCCGTGGGCCGGATCTCGCGGTGGGCGGCCCGGCGGTGCCGGGGAACCCGTACGGGTCCGGGCGTCCGGTGCCGGGAAACCCGTACGCGACCGACGCGCCCCGCGCCCCCGGCCAATGGGAGCTGCCCGGTCACCCCGATGCCGCCGGTCACCCCGGCGCCGCCGGTTATCTGAATCTTCCTGGTCACCCGGACGTCCCCGCTCACCCGGACGCCCCCGGCACCCCGCGGACGGTGGCCCGCGTGCGCTGAGCCCGACCGGGCCGCCGTGGCCCCGCCCCTCCGGCCGGTCCCCTCGGCCGCCCGCCGGGTTTCCGCCCGGCGACCGCCCGAACCCGTCCCCCGCCCGTCCCTTCTCACCGTCCCGATCGAGGTCCCTCCCCCATGAACTCACGCCAGCGCCGCGGAGTGATCCTGCTGCTCCTGTCGGTTCTCTGTGCGGTCGGCGCGTTCGTCGGCGTGCTGTCGGTGATCAAGAACGTCGAGTCCAAGGTCGGTCCCGAGAAGACGGCGTACCGGCTGAAGACGGATGTCGCGGCCTATAAAGCGCTGGATCCTGGGCAGTTCGAAAGGGTGAAGATGCCGCAGCGGTGGCTGCCGCCCACCGCCGTGACCGATCTGGACCAGGTCAGCGGCAAGATCGCGGTGACGCCGCTGAAGAAGGGGTCGCTGCTGCAGGACGACATGATCGTCGAGCGGCCCGCGCTGAAGGCGGGGCAGCAGGAGATCGCCATCATGATCGACGCCGCCACCGGTGTGGCCGGCAAGATCAACCCCGGTGCCCGGGTGAACATCTACGCCACCTTCGAGGGCAAGCGCCCCGAGGACAAGCCGGTCTCCCGGGTCATCGTCGCGGGCGCCCAGGTCATCGACGTCGGCAAGCTGACGCCGCTGGAGGCGAAGGACCCGGGCGACACCACCGCCAACAGCCGGCAGGCCGGTGAGGCCGTCCCGATCACCTTCGCGCTGAACACCCAGGACGCCCAACGGGTCGCGTACGCCGAGTCCTTCGCCTCCCACGTACGGCTCGCCCTGCTCGCCACCGGCAATGAGACCGCCATCCCGCCCGGCCAGCGCAGCTACACCCTCGACGGCGACAAGTGACCCGGAGCCTCAGGTGACCATCCGCATCCTCCCGGCCATCGGCGACCCCGATGCCGCACGCGCCGTGTCCTCGCTGCTCAACCAGCTGCCGGACGCCGAACCCGCGCCCCCGGTCGCCGACTCCGCCGCGCTGCTCCACGCGCTGGCCGGCGCCGCCGCCCAGGGGGCCGGCGCACCGGCCGCGGGCGCCCCGCCCGCCGCGGGTCAGCCGTCCGCGGTGGAGGCGCTCCCCGAGGTCGTGCTCGTCCACGAGCGGATCGGGCCGACGCCGGCGCTGGAGCTGATCCGTGAGGTGGCCCTGCGCTTCCCCGCCGTCGGCGTCGTACTGATCACCACGGACGCCGGGCCCGCGCTGTTCTCCGCGGCGATGGACGCCGGCGCCCGTGGCATCGTCGGAATGCCGCTCGGGTACGACGAGCTGGCCGCCCGGGTGCAGGCCGCCGCCCAGTGGTCGGCGGGCGTACGGGTCCACCTAGGGGGAAGCCCGGAGGCGGCCCCCGGACCGGCCGGCACGCTGGTGACGGTGACGGGCGCCAAGGGCGGCGTCGGCACCACCGTCACCGCCGTGCAGCTGGCGCTGGCGGCGCGGGCCGCGGGCCGCAGCGTCGCGCTGGTGGACCTGGATCTGCAGTCCGGTGACGTGGCCTCCTACCTGGACGTCCAGTTCCGCCGCTCGGTCGTCGACCTGGCGGGCATTCAGGACATCTCCGTACGGGTCCTCCAGGACGCCGTGCACGACCACCACACGGGCCTCGGGCTGCTGCTGGCGCCCGAGGAGGGGGAACGCGGTGAGGAGGTCGACGACCGGGCGGCCCGCCAGATCATC
Source organism: Streptomyces sp. NPDC048637 (assembly GCF_040650675.1). Classification (NCBI taxonomy): domain Bacteria; kingdom Bacillati; phylum Actinomycetota; class Actinomycetes; order Kitasatosporales; family Streptomycetaceae; genus Streptomyces; species Streptomyces sp. NPDC048637. The sequence continues at coordinate 160,877 of NZ_JBEZHQ010000017.1, read as the reverse complement.
GGCGCGCTGCGCTCCCGCTACGAAGTGGTGCTGGTCGACTGCGGCTCCCAGATGCAGTCCGCCAATGCCGCGGCCGTCGAACTCGCCGATCTGGCACTGCTGGTGACCACCCCGGACGTGGTGGCCGTACGGGCCGCCAAGCGGCAGGTCCGGCTGTGGGACCGGCTGCAGATCCGCAAGGCGGAGGACACCACGACCGTGGTCAACCGCCTCACCCGGAACACCGAGATCCAGCCGCCGCTGGTCGCCAAGGCCACCGGCACCCAGGTCGCCCGGACCCATGTGCCGGCCGCCTTCAAGGAACTCCAGCCCTGTGTCGACGCGGGCCGGATGCAGGATCTGGACGGCCGGTCCACGGTCAAGCAGGCGCTGTGGGCGCTGGCGGGCGAACTCGGCCTGGTCGACTCGCCGGCCGCGCGGCAGGGCCGCGGCAGCCACCGGGCCCGCCCGACGCTGACGGGGCGCAAGCGCAAGGCCATAACGCCGGGGGCGGCTCCCGGTTCCGGGGGAGTTCCGGGTCCGGCATCGGGGGCGGCCTCCGGGGCGGGGCCGGGCTCCGGTACCCGGTTCGGCGTGCGGCGGGGTCCCGCGGCGGCGGCCGGCGGCCCGGGGCCGTTCGACCCGTCCGGCGAGGGCTGAGCGGTGCGGCGCCCGCTGGGCGGCGACGACCGGGGGCAGGTGGCCGTGGAGTTCATGGGGCTGCTCCCGCTGATCCTGCTGGTCCTCGCCCTGCTCTGGCAGTTGGTGCTGGTCGGGTACACCTACTCGCTCGCCGCGCACTCCGCCGACCGTGGCGCACGGGCCGCCACCGCCACCGAGGGCGGCGGCGCGGGCGCCTGCCGCACCGCCGCCGAGGACCAGCTGCCCAGTTCCTGGCGCGCGGGCGCCTCGACCTCCTGCGGAACGGAGTCGGGCCTGTGGAAGGCAACCGTCCGGATCAAGGTCCCGGTGCTCTTCCCCGGCGCGGGCAGCTACCCATGGACGGTCACCGGCTCGGCCGGCGCCGCGAAGGAGGACACCGGGTGAGCGCCGTACGCCTGCCCGCCCGGCTCCGCGGCCACGGCCGCGACCGGGGCCAGGCCTCCATCGAATTCCTCGGCTTTCTGCCGATCCTGCTGGTCGTCGGGCTGGCCGTGGTCCAGCTCGGCCTGGCCGCCTACACCGTCCAGCAGGCCGGGACCGGAGCGCGCGCCGCGGCCCGTACCGCCTCGATGGACGAAGCCGACCGGGAGACCGGCCCGCAGGCCGCCGGCCGGTCCGCGATGAGCGGCTGGGTCGCGGACGGTGCGACGATCTCGGTGGGCGGCGGGGGCGCGGAGGTCAGCGCGACGGCGCGGGTACCGATCCCCTCGATCATCCCCGGCATCGACAATTTCGGTACCGCCAGCCGCACCGCCACCATGCCCCGCCCGCAGGAACCCGGCGCGCTGGGCCTGCGCGCCGCGGACACGTACGAAGGAGCACCCCCGCGATGAGCCTGAAAGCCCGGATCGTCGCACCCGAGCCGGCCGGTGAGGCGCGCGAGGACAGCCATATGGTCGCCGTCTACCGCGCCAAGCTGCTGGAGGAGATCGACCTCGCCGAGATGTCCTCGCTGGCCGCGGCCGAGCGCCGCTCGCGGCTGGAACGCGTGCTGGGCCACATCATCAGCCGTGAGGGCCCGGTGCTCTCCACCGCCGAACGCGCCCAGCTCATCCGCCGGGTGGTGGACGAGGCGCTGGGCCTCGGGGTGCTGGAGCCGCTGCTGGAGGACGCCTCGGTCACCGAGATCATGGTCAACGGCCCGGACCAGGTGTACGTCGAGCGGGCCGGCCGGGTCGAGCTGCTGCCCGTCCGCTTCGCCTCGCACGAGCAGCTGATGCAGACCATCGAGCGGATCGTCTCCACCGTCAACCGGCGGGTCGACGAGTCCAATCCGATGGTCGACGCCCGGCTGCCGTCCGGCGAACGCGTCAATGTCATCATCCCGCCGCTCGCGCTGAACGGCGCCACCCTCACCATCCGCCGCTTCCCCCGCGCCTACACCCTCGCCGAACTCATCGGCATGGGCACGCTCGACGAGCAGATGCTGATGCTGCTGGCGGGGCTGGTGCGGGCCAAGTTCAATGTGGTGGTCTCCGGCGCCACGGGCGCGGGCAAGACCACTCTCCTCAACGCGCTGTCCGGCCTGATCCCGGACGGCGAGCGGATCATCACCGTCGAGGACGCCGCCGAACTCCAGCTCCAGCAGAGCCATGTCATCCGGCTGGAGTCCCGGCCGCCCAACGTGGAGGGCAAGGGCCGGATCACCATCCGCGACCTGGTACGCAACTCCCTGCGGATGCGCCCCGACCGCATCATCGTCGGCGAGGTACGCGGCGGCGAGACCCTCGACATGCTCCAGGCGATGTCGACCGGCCACGACGGCTCGCTGGCCACCGTGCACGCCAACAGCGCCGAGGACGCCCTGATGCGGCTGCAGACCCTGGCCTCCATGTCCGACGTCAAGATCCCCTTCGAGGCGCTGCGGGACCAGATCAACAGCGCTGTCGACTGCCTGGTCCAGCTCACCCGGCACGCCGACGGCTCCCGCCGGATCAGCGAGATCGCCATCCTCGACTCGCGCGGCCACGAGGACTACCGGATCGCCACGGTCTGCCGCTTCGACGCCGAACCGATGGGCGCCGACCGCATCGTGCACGGCCGGTTCCGCTACTTCCCGCTGCCGCGCCGGGTCGCCGAACGCCTCTTCATGGCGAGCGAGCCCACCCCGCCCGCCTTCGGCGTCGCCACCCACGACGCTCAACTCGCCACCCGGAAGGCCCATTCATGACCGGCGGGAACGACCTCGCCCTGCTCGCCATCGGCGCCACGCTGCTGTGCGGGCTGCTCGCGATCGCCGGCGCCCGGACGTACGCGGCCGGGCGCGCCCAGCGGCAGGCCGTCGTCGACCGGCTGGCCGACGAGCGCGGACTGCCGGTGACCGGGCGGCGCCGCTTCCCGTCCGTCGACCGGGCGCTGCGCGGCACCCGCTTCGGCCGCCGTCTCGAACTGCGGCTGACCGCCACCGGCCTGGACGTCACCCCCGGCGAGTTCGCCGTCTACATGCTCGGCGCGGTCCTCGCGCTGTGGCTGGTCGCACAGGCCACCCTCGCCCCGTTCTTCGGCCCGATCGCCGCGCTGGTCGCCGTCTGGGCGGCGTTCGCCTTCCTCAACTGGCAGCGGCAGAAGCGCATCGAGAAGTTCATCAACCAGCTGCCCGAACTCTCCCGGATCCTCGCCAATGCCACCCAGGCCGGGCTCGCGCTGCGGACCGCACTGGGCATGGCGGCCGAGGAGCTGGAGGCCCCGGCCGGTGAGGAGCTGGCCAAGGTCTCCGACAAGCTCTCCGTCGGCCACTCCATCGACGAGGCGCTCGGCGAACTGGCCGAACGCCTCCCGTCCCGCGAACTCGTCGTGCTGGTCACCACGCTGGTGCTCGCCAACCGCGCCGGCGGCACCGTCGTCGGCTCGCTGCGCAACCTCACCAAGACCCTGGAGGAGCGCAAGGAGACCCGCCGGGAGGTCCGCACCCAGCTTTCCCAGGTCGTGGTCACCGCCTATGTCGTCCCGCTGCTCGGTATCGGCACCCTGCTGCTGATGAACCGGATCGCGCCGGGCGCCATCGACCGGATGACCTCCTCCTTCCTCGGCCAGCTCGCGGTCGTGGTGGCCTTCGCCCTCTACGGGCTCGGGTTCTTCTTCATCCGCCGCCTTTCCAAGATCGACGTCTAGGTATCGGTATCGCCATGGCACTCGGAATCCTGCTGGCCCTCGCCTTCGCCCTCTCGGTCGCCGGTATCTGCTGCGGTATCGCGCTCTACCGGCGCGAGGCCCGGCTGCCGCCCGACCTGGCGCTGTCCCTGGAGGTGGGCGCGACCCGCACCACGGCCGTCGGTTCGGCGGTGGACCGTGCCGGGATGCGGTACGCACCGCTGGTGCTGCGGCTGATGGGCGGCAAGCGCACCGCCCTGGTCCGCCGGCGGATCGACCTGGCGGGCAATCCGGGCGGGCTCACCGTCGACCGGTACGCCGCCCGGCGCGCCGTCTACGGGGCCCTCGGCTTCTTCGGCGCGCTGGTGATGTTTCTGCGCGGCCAGCCGCTGCTCGGCGTGCTGATGGTGCTCTTCGGCCTCTTCTGGACCGAGGTCGGCATCTGGGCCGCCATCCGTCAGCGCAAGGACACCATCGAACGCACCCTTCCGGACTTTCTGGATGTGCTGGCCGTCGTGGTCAGCGCCGGTCTGGGCTTCCGGCAGGCCCTGGACCGGGTCGCGGAGAGGTACGAGGGGCCGTGGGCCGATGAACTCCGTATCACGCTGCGGCAGATGGACATGGGCGTCAGCCGCCGGGCGGCCTTCGAGGAACTGCGCAAACGCAATGACTCCGAACAGGTCGCCCAGTTCGTCACCGCCCTCCAGCAGGGCGAGGAGCTGGGCTCGCCGATCGTCGAGACGCTGATCCAGATCGCCGACGACATGCGCCGGACCGATGCCCAGAACGCCCGGCGCCGGGCCGCCCGCGCGGTCCCCAAGGCCACCATGGTCGTCACCACCTTTATGGTCCCGGCCACGATGATCCTGCTCATCGCCGGTTTCTTCCTGGGTTCGGGCACCAACTTCGGCTCGCTGATGGGCAGGTGACCGGTGGCACGGAGCCCGGCGCCGGCCCGGCCCGCACCCGTCCGGCGCCGCGGGACCGGGCTCGGCGTACCCGCGCCGGCCGCCCTCGGCGCGGCGTTCGACTCGCTCCCCGCCACGCACTTGGCCGGCACCCGTCACGACTGCGGTCGTTGCGGGCCGTCCTTGCGGGTGCACATCTTCGGGTGGACGGGCGACGGCGCCCCGTAATCGGCCGGATGAGTGCGCTGCGGGCCCGGCTTCCCGTCAACTCCTTCGCAACAGCAACGAGTTGTGTCACAGTGGGTGGGCGGACGGTTGCGCTCGCACTATGGTGCGGAGGGATCGTCCGGTCTTCATGAGTGACGGAACGGGGCACGGTCCCGGGCGGGGAGCGGGGGTGGATAGAGTGCGACTGAGTGGCCGAAATGCGATGTTGTGCCTGTCATCCGGGTTCCCGAACGAGGATTGCGTACGGAATCCCTGTTCCGGGCACGCTGTTCCGGCGTACTTTTCTCGTGTCGTGAGCGCGGCCGACCGCGCCGACACCACGGGGACAGACCAGCCGGACCAGAGCGGTACGGCCGCCCATGGAGGGGAAGACGATGGCGAAGCGGATTTTGGGGAACGACCGGGGACAGACCTCGATCGAGTACCTCGGCATCATCGCGGTGGTCGTGGCGATCGTCCTGGTCCTGTCGACCACGGACTTCGGCAGCCAGATCGCGAACGCCATCGCCAACAAGATCTCCGACGTCGTCGGCATTTAGCCCCCACCGTCACCGCTGTGCCGGCCACGACCACACACCGCCGCCGGCGCGACGCAGGGCAGGCCTTCCCGCTCTACATCGTCGCGGTCGGGGGCCTGCTCTTCCTCGCGCTCGCCTTCTTCGCCGTCGGGCAGGCGGCGGCCACCCGCAACGGTGCGCAGACCGCCGCCGACGCGGCCGCGCTCGCCGCCGGCCAGAAATACCGCGAACTGCTGCGCAAGGGCGTGCTCGACGGCCTCCGCGACGGCAGTTACCGGACCGATCCGACGGCCTGGGAGGAGCTGCTGAACGGGCGCGGCGCCCCGTCCGAGGAGGCCTGCGCGAGCGCGCGCTGGTTCGCCGGACGGAACGGCGCCGCGGTCTCCGGCTCCGGATGCACCCCGGACTCCTGGCCCACGTCCTTCGCCGTCCAGGTCACCACCCGCAACGCCGTGGGGAATTCGGTCATCCCGGTGACCAGGAGCAAGCACGCGTCGGCCGAGGCGAAGTCCGTCGTCGGCCCCCGCTGCACCCTCGACCCCGCCAAGGACGACACCGGCGGGGCGGACGGCAAGGGCGGCAAGGACGGCAAAGACGGAAAGGACGACGAGGGGGGCAAGGGCGCTAAGGACGAGGACGCCCCCGCCCCCGTCGAGATCACCTGCGACGGCAAGCGCTGGACGCTCGACCCCGCCCACCTTGCGGAACTGCCCGACGCCGCCGACCTGTTCTCCGTACGCCTCGCCCATTGACCGCCCGCACCGACCACCCCCCTTGAGACGACCAGACGACGATCAAAGGAATCGCATCCCATGAGCATTCGGCGCACCACGAAGGCCGCCAGGGGAGCGGTCGCCATGGCGAGCGCTGTCGGCCTTGCACTCGTTGTGGCCGGCTGTGGTGGTGGCGACGGCGGTGCGAAGGCGTCGGACGGCGACAAGCCGCCGGCCCGCAGCACCGCCCCCAAGGACAGCGGCCCCGGCACCCCGGCGGCCGACTCCGACAAGGTGATCGGTGAGATGAAGGGGCCGGACGGCGTGGTGGTCACGCTGCACTCCGTGGTCCGTGACTCCGGCGGCTTCGTCACCGTCAACGGCACGGTCACCAACCGCGGCACCCGCGCCTTCAACGCCATCGACTGGCGCTCCAACGAGACCGAGCTGCGCTCCCGTTCCTCCATCTCCGGGGCGACCCTCGTCGACAAGGCGGGCAAGAAGCGGTATCTGGTGTTGCGCGACACCAATGGCGAATGCCTGTGCACGACCGGCCTCAGCGGGCTGATGCCGGGTGCCAGCCGCCCGGTCTTCGCGCAGTTCCCGGCGCCGCCGGCCAAGGTGACCGAGGTCGACTTCCAGCTGCCGACGCTGCCGCCGGCCAGCGTGCGGATCACGGACTGAGCGGGCACCGATGACCGCGACCCAGATGCCCCGAGGACGCCGGGTGCGCCGCGCGCCCCGTAGCGCCGTCACCGCCGCCGTCGCGCTGCTGCTCACCGCGGCGCTGACGGCCCCCGTCGCCCATGCCGATCCGCCGGGCGTGACCGAGGACTCCAGCCCGCCGGTGCACATCGACTCCGGCGACCCCGATCTGCGGATGGTCCAGGGCGGCAAGCTCGCCCCGTCCAAGGTCCTCAACATCAAGTCGATCGTCGAGGCCGACGACGGCTCCGAGCGCCGCCAGGACACCAACGACAATGTGACCTTCGCGCTCCAGGCCGAGGTCCTCTTCGGCAAGGACAGCGCCGAGCTGACGCCGGAGGCGCTGTCCCGGATCAGCACGATCGGTGCGGAGATCAAGAAGCAGAACGCCACCCGTCTGCGGGTCTTCGGCTTCACCGACAATCTGGGCTCGGCGAGCCACGGCCTGGTCCTGTCCAAGAAGCGCGCCAACGCCGTCCAGCAGGAGCTGGCCAAGGAACTCGGCTCGTCCGTCACCTTCCAGATCCGCGGCTACGGCGAGCAGTACCCGATCGCCGACAACGGCACCGAACAGGGCCGCAAGAAGAACCGCCGGGTCGAGGTCAGCTTCCCGCGGGCTTCGTGACCGGGGAAGGCGCCGCGGCGGGCCGCATGCTGCGGCGGATGACCACGCTGCCCACCACCTTGTCGTGCAGAGTCTGACGCAACGTCCGGTCCCAGAGGCAGGCCAGCGGGTCCAGCAGGCCGAGCACCGGCACCAGCCGCATCCCCAGATGGGCCAGATGCCGCGCCAGCGCAGTCCCGTAGGAGAGCGGGCTCCCGTCGGCGAGCCGTACGACGCTCAGTCCGCACAGGAGCTTGCCCGGCGTGCCGCCGTAACGGGCCGTCAGCAGCGGCGAGTAGAGAAAGAGCAGCGCCAGGACCACCAGGGCGATGGCGTAGAACGGTGTGTTGTCCGTGCGGCCGCCGATGGTGGCCAGGCCGATGTACAAGGAGACCAGGGCCAGGGCGGCGACGGTGAGCCCCATGTCGATGATGAGCGCAAGCAGCCGCAGCCACTGGTTGCCGAGGATGCGCGGGGCCGGCCTCTGGGGCGCCCGAGCCGCGGAGTGCGCGGGGTCCGCCGGAACTCCGGGGCCGGCCGGAGGTAGGTGCCCGGGCAGGGGTGTCGTGTTCATGCCGCGCATGTGACCATCCCGGGCCGCCCGGCGGCAACTTGATGCCGGCACGGCGCCGGGGCGGCCCGGAGCGCATGCGGCCGACGTATTGAACCGTACGATCCAATAAGTGCTAGCGTTTCCGTTATGGCACGGCCCAGGAAATTCGACGAGGAGCAGGCGGTCGACGCCGCGATGGAGGCGTTCTGGGCCGCCGGCTATGGCGCGACCTCCACCCAGGACCTGTGTGACGCCACGGGCCTGGGGCGCAGCAGCATCTACCACACCTTCAAGAGCAAGCACGACCTCTTCGAGCGGGCGCTGGCCCGCTACATGGAGTGCAAGAACGCCGAGCTGTTCGCGCTGCTGGAGAGCGAGCTGTCCGCGCGGGAGAAGATCCGCGCGCTGCTGCAGCGGGTGATCGACGAGGAGTGCGCCGACGACGCGGACGGCCGCGGCTGTCTGGTCGTCCACACCTGTGTCGAGGTGTCGGCCCATGACCCGTCGGTCGCGGCAGCGCTGGAACAGGACTACGGCGTACGGCTGGCAGCCCTCTGTGCCGTGATCGAGTCCGGTCAGCGCGACGGCGATATCGCGGCCGGCAAGGACGTCCGCACCCTCGCCCATCTCGTCATCGCCTCGGTCAGCGGGCTGCGCGTCTCGGCACGGTCCGGCGTCGGCCGCACCGCCCTGGAGGCCGTCGCGGAAGCGACACTCAGCGCCTTCTGACCGCACGGCCGCCCCGCCGGCGCGCGGACCGCCGTCAGCTGCGGGGTGCAACGCCCAGGCGCAGCCCGGGACGCAGGCCCCAGCGCGCCATCGCGCCCGCCTCCGCCTCCAGGACGTGCCGGGCGCGCAGGCGGGGCAGCCCCAGCCGCCCCGGGCGCATGGTGCGTACGGACAGCACGGTGAAGTCCCGGCTCAGATAGGCGACATCGATCGCGAACCGCATCCGGAAGGTGTGCACACCGCTCGCCGGGGTGAGCAGCAGCGCCCCCTCGATGCCGTCGCGGCCCAACAGGCCGCGGGCGCGGGCGCGGTAGGACGCCGCGATCTCCACCGGAATGGCGCTCGCCGCGCCGTGCAGGACTCCCGGACCGTTCTCCCAGCGCGCCATGCCCAGCGTTCTATCAGCTCCCGCACTCCGGGTCTTCCCCGGCGGACCGGCGCCGGACAGCACATCCAGGGCCTGTCCGATGGGTCAGGGTCGGACAGGCCCTAGGGTCGACGCGTGTCAGTGATGCTGATGGTTCTCGCCGCCGTCTACGGGGCCGCGGCCGGGCTGCTCATACCGCGGCCCGCCCACCGGATGGCCGTCGAGCCCGAGGAGGAGTGGCGCGCGGTCTGTCCCGGGGGGCATGCGATCACGGGGCCGGCCCGGGGCTGGCTGGGGCGCGGGCGCTGCCCGGACTGCGGGGCGTACGGGCCGGGTCCGCTGCCGACGGCGACGGTCACCGCACTGGTCTGCGCGGCCCTGGCGGCGGCCACCGGGCCACGGCCGGAACTCGTCGCCTGGCTGGTGATGGCACCGGTCGCGGTGCTGCTGACCGCCGTCGACTGGCGGGCCCGGCGCCTCCCGGACGCGCTGACGCTGCCGCTGGCCGTGGTGGGCGTGGCGCTGCTGGGGCTCGGCGGCTGGCTCACCGGAGAGACCGGGGCGTGGCGGCGGGCCCTCCTGGGCGGGCTGTTCCTCGGCGCCTTCTACCTCCTGCTCTACCTCGTCAACCCACGGGGCATCGGGCTGGGCGACGTCAAGCTCGCGGTCGGGCTGGGGATCGCCCTTGGGTGGTACGGCTGGCGCACCCTCGTCGTGGGCGGCGCGGCGGGGGTGCTGATCGGTGCGCTCTACGCCGCGGGGCTGCTGCTCGTACGGCGCGAGGCGCGGAAAGCAGCCATGCCACTGGGGCCCTTCATGATCATCGGGGCGTTCTGCGGGGTGCTCCTGGGCGCTGCCGCGGCGGCCTGACCCACCCCTGGGCCGGAGCCTCCGGGACACCCGGCCGCACCCGAGCCACGCCGCCGCGCGCGCCGGTGCACGCAGCACCCCTCCCGCGGGGTTATGGTGGAAACCCCCCCTCGGGCCGGTCCGTATCCCCCCCACGGACCGGCCCGCTTTTTTTGTGCGCGCACCGGCGACGCCTGCCGCACCGCCGGATCCCGGAGGTATTTCCGGCCACCGGGCGAGGGCGGGCTCGGCGGCCGGGGTCGGACCGGCGGCCGGGAGCGGACCGGCGGCCAGGGCCTGTCCCCGGGGGCTTCCCCTAGCGCCGCGCCCAGATGTTCACGCCGTCCGTGGTTTTGGCGAACTCGTCGATCTCGGCCAGCTCGGCCTCCGTGATCACGGGGGCGTCCAGGGCCGCGATATTGGCCTCCAGCTGGGCGACGCTGCTGGCGCCGATCAGGGCGGAGGTCATCCGCTCGTCGCGCAGCACCCAGCCCAGGGCGAGCTGGGCCAGCGACTGGCCACGGCGGGCAGCGATCTCATTGAGGCCACGGAGCCGGCGGACGACCTCGTCGGACAGCAGATTCGGGTCCAGGGACTTGCCCTGGGCAGCGCGCGAGCCCTCGGGGATGCCGTGCAGATACTTGTCCGTCAGCATGCCCTGTGCCAGTGGCGCAAAAGAGATGCAGCCCATGCCCTCCGCTTCGAGGGTGTCCAGCAGCAGGTCGTCCTCGGTCCAGCGGTTGATCATGGAGTACGAGGGCTGGTGGATCAGCGCCGGTACGCCCATGGCGCGCAGGATGCCGGCCGCGTCCCGGGTCTGCTCGGCGCTGTAGGAGGAAATGCCGGCATACAGGGCCTTGCCCTGCTGGACGGCGGACGCCAGCGCGCCCATCGTCTCCTCAAGCGGGGTGTCGGGGTCGAAGCGGTGCGAGTAGAAGATATCGACGTAATCGACACCCATCCGCTGCAGTGAGGCATCCAGCGATGAGAGGAGATATTTCCGCGAGCCCCATTCGCCGTACGGGCCGGGGTGCATCAGATATCCGGCCTTCGTCGAGAGAATCATCTGGTCGCGGTAGCCACGGAAGTCCTGTGCAAAGATCTTGCCGAAGTTCAGCTCGGCGGACCCGGGTGGCGGACCGTAGTTGTTGGCCAGATCGAAGTGGGTGACACCCAGGTCGAAGGCGCGGCGCAGGATGGCCCGCTGGGTGCTCAGGGTGCGGTCGTCCCCGAAGTTGTGCCAGAGTCCAAGGGAGATAGCGGGGAGTTTGAGTCCGCTGCGGCCCGTTCGCCGGTACTTCATCGAGTCGTAGCGGGAATCCGCTGCACGGTAGTCGGTGCCAGTCATGCTCATCTCCCTATCACGTACCTGTGACCTACCTGATTGGGCTGTCGAGACAGCCGAGAAGTAAAGTTGCCCACTTGAGGCGACGGGGCGACCGCCATTGGCACGGAGGGGCTGGACCACACATGCTGCGATCTTCCGGGATGCGCATCCCGTATCCGCCTGCACTGCGCAATCTGGTCTATCGGCTGTACGCGCGCAGGGTGGAGGGTCGCCTGGATCACACCCAGGTGCCCAAGCACATCGGCGTCATCCTGGACGGCAACCGGCGCTGGGCGCGGGCCGACGGGCGGACGACCGAACAGGGCCACCAGGCCGGCGCGGCCAAGATCGGTGAGCTGCTCGGCTGGTGCGAGGAGACCGATGTCGAGGTGGTCACGCTGTGGCTGCTGTCGACGGACAACCTCGACCGGCCCGAGGCCGAGCTCAAGCCGCTGCTGGGCATCATCGAGAACACCGTCCGGGATCTGGCCGCCGACGGCCGCTGGCGCGTGCACCACGTCGGCAACCGCGATCTGCTGCCCACCGCCACCCAGCGGGTGCTCAAGGAGTCCGAGCAGGCCACCCGCGACAACACCGGTGTGCTGGTGAATGTCGCGATCGGCTACGGCGGCCGGCAGGAGATCGCCGACGCGGTGCGCTCGCTGCTGCTGGAACACGCCGAGCGCGGCACCTCCTTCGAGGAGCTCGCCGAGGTCGTCGACATCGACCTGATCTCCGAGCACCTCTACACCCGCGGCCAGCCCGACCCGGACCTGGTGATCCGTACGAGCGGGGAGCAGCGGCTGTCGGGCTTCATGCTGTGGCAGAGCGCCCATTCGGAGTACTACTTCTGCGAGGTCTTCTGGCCGGCGTTCCGGAAGGTCGACTTCCTGCGCGCACTGCGCGACTACGCCGCCCGGCACCGGCGCTACGGCTTCTAGGGCCGGTCCGATGGGTCAGGGCCGGACAGGCCCTGGGCCGGGTCCTCCCGAGTCACTCCCGTTCCACCAGGCGCGTTACACCCCATACGCCCTTTTCGTCCCTGATATCCCCTGATATCCCCTGATGTCACAGGACGTCACCAGGCCCCGCCGGCCCATGCACCGCTGGCGGGGCCTCTTCTGACGCACCTTTCTCTCAGGCATCACCCGAATGCCGCCGCCGCTCCGCGATCATCCGTCACTCAAGGTTCATCGGCTGTGCGTCATATGCCGTGGCATGGCGACGAGGGTTCGAGGGAATATCCCTTCCAGGTCGGCGTCAGGAACAAGCCATCAGGCGCCGCATCTCAGCGGACGGCATGGGGCCGTCCGCCCGGGAGGCCCTTTGCACATCACGGAGGTCCGTGCGTACCGCACGGTCGACGCGGAGGGCCGGCGCTCGGCCCGCGCATCGTGGCCCGAGCCCGGTCCGGTCACTAGATGGCCGGGGGTCCCGGGGACGCCGCCCAGCAGCAGCTGGGAAAGCGGTGGCCCCGGGAGTACACCGCCCCGCGACGCCGTCGCACCCCAACCTCATCCGAGGGGGTTCGTCCACCCGTGGTGAACATCAAGCAGCGCCGTGAGAACGACCGGCGCACTTATGTCCTCGACACCAGTGTGCTGCTGGCAGACCCAGGCGCCATGGCCCGCTTCGACGAGCACGAAGTCGTGCTGCCGGTCGTCGTGGTCACCGAGCTGGAGGCCAAGAGGCACCACCCCGAGCTCGGCTATTTCGCGCGGCAGGCGCTGCGCCTGCTGGACGAGTACCGGGTGCAGTTCGGGCGGCTGGACTCGCCCATCCCCATCGGGGATCTCGGCGGGTCACTCCGGGTCGAGCTGAACCACTCCGACCCCGGGATCCTGCCCGCGGGCTTCCGGCTCGGCGACAACGACTCACGGATCCTCGCGGTGGCGCGCAATCTGCAGGCCGAGGGATATGACGTCACGGTCGTCTCCAAGGACCTGCCGCTGCGCATCAAGGCGTCCTCGGTCGGGCTGCTGGCCGAGGAGTACCGCGCCGAGCTGGCGATCACCGACTCCGGCTGGACGGGGATGGCCGAGCTGACCCTCTCCGCGGACCAGATCGACGATCTGTTCGCCGCCGAGACCGTCCACGTACCGGAAGTCTCCGAACTTCCGGTGCATACCGGACTTGTGCTGCAGTCCGAGCGCGGCAAGGCGCTCGGCCGGGTCACCTCGGACGGCGCGGTCCGGCTGGTGCGGGGCGACCGGGAGGTCTTCGGGATCCACGGCCGCAGCGCCGAGCAGCGGATCGCGCTGGATCTGCTGCTCGACCCGGACGTCGGCATCGTCTCGATGGGCGGGCGGGCCGGTACGGGCAAGTCGGCGCTGGCGCTGTGCGCGGGCCTGGAGGCCGTGTTGGAGCGCCGGCAGCACCGCAAGGTGATGGTGTTCCGCCCGCTGTACGCCGTCGGCGGGCAGGAGCTGGGCTATCTGCCGGGCAGTGAGGCGGAGAAGATGAGCCCCTGGGCACAGGCCGTCTTCGACACGCTGTCCGCGGTGACCACCAAGGACGTCATCGAAGAGGTGGTGGGGCGCGGCATGTTGGAGGTGCTGCCGCTGACCCATATCCGCGGGCGGTCGCTGCACGATGCGTTCGTCATCGTGGACGAGGCCCAGTCACTGGAACGGAACGTCCTTTTGACGGTTCTGTCCCGTATCGGCGCCAACTCCCGGGTGGTGCTGACCCATGATGTCGCGCAGCGCGACAACCTCCGGGTCGGGCGGTACGACGGTGTGGTCGCGGTTGTCGAGAAGCTGAAGGGGCATCCGCTCTTCGCCCACGTCACGCTGAACCGCTCGGAGCGCTCGCCGATCGCGGCGCTGGTGACCGAAATGCTGGAGGAAGGCCGGATCTGACCGGTGGTGCAGACGACGCCGCCCGGCGAAGCCAAGGAGCTTAGCCGGGCGGCGTTGTGCTGCGAGTGGATATCCGAAAATCGTTTGCCGTAAACGAGGTGTGAGCTTTCACACCTAGCGGGGAATTGATTCCCGGCGTGCCGGTCGGGCAGAGTCTGGGTCCTGTCAGGCCCCGCATACGGCAGCATCAGCACCCCATGGGGGTGCCCCCGGTCGAACGAAGGTGAGACTGGGGGAGGCGTGGAACGAACTCGAACTTCATAGCGACAGCCGTATGCCGCCCGAGCACCACGCGGACCCCGAGGGGGACGTACCGGGCCAGTGCCTCCCGTGACCAGCCGGACCCACCCGTTCAACCGGGCCCGGAACAAGGGGAGACCAGCGCCAGGGGCACGATTGCGTCCGCGAGGTCACCTATGCGGTCGATGCTGGAAGGAAAACGTGTGAGCCGGATCTCGGTCCGGGGATTCGCCGTGGCATCCGCCACCGCGGTCACCACCGTCGGCGCCGTCGTCGGCGTCGCTGCAGGCAACGAGCCCGCCTCGGTCGGCAACACCGAGGCCACCGCTGCCGATGCGACGATCGCTGACATCCCCGCAGGCGCACAGGCCCAGGTGCAGACGGCTTCCCTGACGCAGCAGGCGGACGACCAGTCCACCCAGGCGAATGCGGCAGCCCTCAAGTCCGCGCAGGAGTCGGCCCGTAAGGCGGCTGCTGAGACCGCGAAGAGCAAGAAGGACGCCGCGGACGAGGCGAAGGCGGAGAAGGACGCCAAGAAGCGCGAGAAGACGCTGGCCGCGTCCCGCTCCGCCACGCGTGACGCGACCGACTTCGCCGTCAAGGGCTCGTACTCCGTCGCCGAGACGCAGGCCATGGCGCGCCAGATGATGGCGAAAGACCAGTTCCAGTGCTTCAGCAACATCGTGGACCACGAGTCCACCTGGAACTACCAGGCCACCAACGCCAGCTCGGGCGCCTACGGGCTCGTCCAGGCGCTGCCCGGCTCCAAGATGGCCTCGGCCGGAGCCGACTGGCGGACCAACCCGGCCACCCAGATCAAGTGGGGCCTGAACTACATGAACGACCGTTACGGCAGCCCGTGTGGTGCCTGGTCGTTCTGGCAGGCCAACAGCTGGTACTAGGCCGTAGGCCGCACCACAGCACTTCCGAAACCCCCGAACGCGCCCGCGTCGGGGGTTTCGCGCGTGCTGCACAGGTAACGTCGTGCCGTCAGGTTGTGGCGCGTGGGAGGGGAAGAGGAAGGACATGTCCAGATTGCCTCAGTGGGTCGGTGGCCTCGGCGCCGGTCTGACGCGGCTCTCGCAGCGGCTGGAGGAGCAGCGCCGCCGCGCGGAGACCGAGATGGGGGTCCCCCCTGGCGGGAGTCCGTCGGACTCCTCGGGGGAGGCGGGCGACCCGGATGAGCTGAGGCGTGCCGGGCGCGCGGACGCACCCGCGGTCGACGGCTCGGCGGTCGATGGCTCGGCGGTCGACGGCCCGGCGGGCGACCGTCCGGTGGGCACGCTCACCGTCCCCCGTACCCAGCTGCCCAAGGCCGTGGACGGTGTGCCGGGGCCCGGGTCGGAGCAGGTGCCGCAGGCCGCCGCGGGCGGTCCGCCGGAGTCGGTGCCCGCACCGCCCTCCTACGCCCCGGCCGTCGCGGCCCGTCCCGACCCCGTCGACGCGGTGCCGTGGGGCGTGCGGGTCGCCGCCGAGGCGGGCTGGCGGCTGCTGGTGCTGGCCGCCACCCTGTGGGTGCTCGCGCGCGTCATCACCACCATCGAACTGGTCGTGCTGGCCTTCATCGCGGCGACGCTGATCACCGCGCTGCTGCAGCCCACCGTGGGATGGCTGCGCCAGCGCGGGCTGCCGCGCGGGCCGGCCACCGCGCTGACCTTCATCAGCGGGTTCGTGGTCATGGGCCTGGTCGGCTGGTTCGTGGTGTGGCAGGTCCAGGACAACATCGACTCGGTCTCCAGCCGCATCCAGGAGGGCATCACCGAGCTCAAGGGCTGGCTGCTGAAGAGTCCGTTCCATGTGACCGAGAGTCAGATCAACCACATCGCGAAGAATCTGCAGGACGCGGTCGGCGCCAACACCGAGGCGATCACCTCGGCCGGTCTGGAGGGCGTCACCGTCGTCCTGGAGGTGTTCACCGGCATCCTGCTGGCGATGTTCACCACGCTCTTCCTGCTCTACGACGGCCGGCGGATCTGGAACTGGCTGCTCAGGCTGGTCCCGAGCGCGGCCCGCGAGGGCGTGGCCGGGGCCGGGCCGCGGGCCTGGCGCACCCTGACCGCCTATGTGCGCGGCACGGTCGTCGTCGCCCTGATCGACGCGATCTTCATCGGCATCGGGCTCTACTTCCTCAATGTGCCGCTGGCCGTCCCGCTCGCCGTCTTCATCTTCCTGTTCGCCTTCATCCCGCTGGTCGGCGCGGTGGTCTCGGGCGCGCTGGCCTGTGTCATCGCACTGGTCGCCAACGGGGTGTTCACCGCCCTGATGGTGCTGGCGGTCGTGCTGGCCGTCCAGCAGATCGAGGGCCACGTCCTGCAGCCGTTCATCCTGGGCCGGGCGGTCCGGGTCCATCCGCTCGCGGTGATCCTGTCGGTCGCCGCGGGCGGGCTGATCGCGGGCATCGGCGGCGCGGTGGTCGCGGTTCCGCTGGTGGCGGTCACCAACACGGTGGTCGGCTATCTCCGTTCCTACTCCAGGGAACAGGCGCTGCGGATGTCGGTGGCCCCGCGCGGCGCCACCGCGATCGGGGTGGCCCCGACGCCGCCCCCGGCGCCCCGCCCGGCCGAGGGGCCCGCGGAGTAGCACCACCCGGACGCACGGAACCCCCGCAGACACGAGGTCTGCGGGGGTTCTGTCTGCGGGTGTCCGCGCGTACCGGGGATTACTCGGCGAGCGCGGCCTCGGCGTCCAGGGTGGCGCCGACGGCCTGCAGGACGGACGCGATCTTGACGGCCTCCTGGATCGTCTCGCGGTCCACACCGGCCTTGCGGAGCACCTGCTCGTGCGAGTCCAGGCACATACCGCAGCCGTTGATGGCCGAGACGGCCAGCGACCACAGCTCGAAGTCGACCTTGTCCACGCCCGGGTTGCCGATGACGTTCATCCGCAGACCGGCGCGCAGGGTGCCGTACTCCGGGTCCGACAGCAGGTGCCGGGTCCGGTAGAAGACGTTGTTCATCGCCATGATGGCGGCGGCCGACTTCGCGGCGGTGTAGGCCTCGGCGGAGAGGTTGGCCTTCGCCTCCGGCTCCAGCTCGCGCAGCACCTTCGGCGAGCGCGAGGCGATCGCGCAGGCCAGCACGGTGCCCCACAGCTGCTGCTGCGGCAGGTCGCTGTTGCCGATGACCGAGCCGAGGTTCAGCTTGAGGTCCTTGGCGTAGTCCGGGACCGCGGACTTCAGTTCGTCGAGAGCCATGTCAGATCTGCCTCCAGTTCGCTAGCTGCGGTTCACTCGCCCGAGAGCAGCGCGACCGGGTCGAGGGTGTCCTCGCCCTTGCTCCAGTTGCACGGGCACAGCTCGTCGGTCTGCAGGGCGTCGAGGACCCGCAGAACCTCCTTGGGGTTACGGCCGACGGAGCCGGCGGTCACCATGGTGAACTGGATCTCGTTGTTCTGGTCGACGATGAAGACGGCGCGCTGCGCGAAGCCGTCCTCGCCCTCGATGCCCAGGTCGCGCATGAGCTCGTGCTTGGAGTCGGCGAGCATGGGGAAGGGCAGGTCGGTCAGGTCCGGGTGGTCCTTGCGCCAGGCGTGGTGCACGAACTCGGAGTCGCCGGAGAAGCCGAGGACCTGGGCGTCACGGTCGGCGAACTCGTCGTTCAGCTTGCCGAAGGCGGCGATCTCGGTCGGGCACACGAAGGTGAAGTCCTTGGGCCACGCAAAGACGATCTTCCACTTGCCCTCGTAGGTCTTGTGGTTGATCTGCTCGAACTCCTGGCCCTTTTCCAGCGAAACGCAGGCGGTCAGGTCGAACTCGGGGAACTTGTCACCGACAGTGAGCACGTACTCTCCTTGTTGCGCAGAAAGTCCCTTTTGGGGCCTTTCCTTGAGGCTTGGACGGGTTACACAGTGGCACAGCAGGCATTGATAAGGGAAATAGCTAGACTGGTTGATGTTGATCGGAGGTGGTTATCAGTGGCTTCACCGGTGAGTCAGGGCGGCCGGCCCCGCCAGCCCAGCCTGGCCCAGCTGCGGGCGTTCGCGGCGGTGGCCGAGCATCTGCATTTCCGCGAGGCGGCGGCCGAGATCGGGATGAGCCAGCCTGCGCTGTCCGGGGCGGTCTCCACGCTGGAGGAGACCCTCGGAGTGCAGCTGCTGGAGCGTACGACGCGCAAGGTGCTGCTGTCGCCCGCGGGGGAGCGGGTGGCCGCTCGGGCCCGTGTGGTCCTGGAGGCCGTCGGGGATCTGATGGAGGAGGCGGAGGCGGCCCGCGCGCCCTTCACGGGGGTGCTGCGGCTCGGCGTCATCCCGACCGTCGCACCGTATCTGCTGCCGGCCGTGCTGCGGCTGGTCCATGACACCTACCCCGACCTGGACCTCCAGGTGCACGAGGAACAGACCGCCTCCCTCCTGGACGGTCTGGCCCACGGGCGCCTCGACCTGCTGCTGCTCGCCGTCCCCCTCGGCGTCCCCCAGGTCGCCGAACTCCCGCTCTTCGACGAGGACTTCGTCCTGGTCGCCGCCAAGGAGCACTGGCTCGGCGGCCGTGGTGACATCCCGCGCCAGGCCCTCCAGGAACTGGATCTGCTGCTGCTCGACGAGGGCCACTGCCTACGGGACCAGGCCCTGGACATCTGCCGGGAGGCCGGCCGCGACGAGAACACTCCCGTGACGACCAGCGCGGCGGGCCTGTCCACCCTGGTGCAGCTGGTGGCCGGCGGACTCGGCGTCACCCTCCTGCCCCGTACCGCGCTGCGCGTCGAGACCGGCCGCAACGACCAGCTCACGACCGGCTACTTCGCGGACCCGGCCCCCTCGCGGCGCATCGCCCTGGCCATGCGGACGGGCGCCGCCCGCCAAGAGGAGTTCGAGGAGTTCGCGGAGGCGCTGCGGGGGGCGTTGCGGGGGTTGCCGGTGCGGATCGTGCAGGGGTGAGGGTCAGGGGCGCTGCGGAGTGCGACGCCTGGCATCGTCCAGGGTCTGGGTCACGTCCAGGGTGACTTCGGCACCGATGGACTCCGGGAGGGTGACCTTCTCCCCGGCTACATGGATGCGGTGTACGGCGTAGCCGTCTTCCATGGGCTCGGTGAGGACGTGGAGGCGTTCGTGCTTGCGGTCGACGATCACATACACCGGCACCCTCGCGGAGCCGTAAGCGGTGACCTTCGTACGCAGGTCGTTGGTGTAATTGCCGGAGGTGATCTCAAGGACCATGCGGAATGCCGCTGGGTCACAGCACTCGTACTGGATGATGCGGTCTTCGATGTCAGCGTCCACTACGCAAAGGTCCGGCACGGCGAAGTTCTCCGGGCCGTCCGGCAGCCACAGGCCGAGACCTTCGAGGATTTCGGTTTCGCCGCCGTCCAGGCCGGCCGCGACGAAGGGGCACCTGAGGCGGGACAGCCCCTTCGCGTGGGCGGGGTCGGGGGGTGGGGTCACAGTGAGGACGCCTCCGAGGATCTCGACGCGGTGGCCAGGGAGCTGCTTCATGAGCTGGTCGGCCTGTTCGAGGAGCGTCAGGGGCCGGTGTTCACCCGCGTACGGACCCTCGGCAGCTGCTGCGGACATTGCACGCCTCCCGTTGCCTGGTGCCGAGGTCATCATCGTAGGCCGGGCGCCCGCACACGTCTCGTCCGAGAGCTTCACCCCTTCGTGGGGTCACTCTGCACGATGCGCCGCCGGACGCCCGCTCCATGAGGCCGGGAGCCGCAAGGCTTACCCCACCGCCGCCCGCGTGTACGTCAGGAAGGCCGCGCCGCTCTGGAGGACGGTGTGTTCGGTCAGCTCCCAGGTGCGGGGATCGAAGGCGGTGTCCCGGGAGAAGAGCGGGATGCCGCTGCCGAGGGTGAGCGGGCTCAGCTTGACGATCAGCTGGTCGATCTCCGGGTAGAGCACACCGGCGAGTTCGCTGCCGCCCAGCAGCCAGATGTCCTTGCCGTCCGCGTTCTTCAGCTCGCGCGCCTTCGCCACCGGGTCGGTGGCCACCAGTTCCACCGCCGGGTCCGGGCTCTCGGTCATGGTCCGGGAGAAGACCAGATGCCGCAGGTGGGGGTAGGCGTCGGTGAGGCCGGCCCGGAGGCCGATCTCGTAGGTGCGGCGGCCCTCCAGGACGGTGTCGAAGCGGGTGCCCTCGTCGGTGATGCCGAGCGCCGACCGGGCCTGGACGGGCAGGATTTCCGGGAGTTCGGCGGCCAGGTGCTTGACGTAGTCATCGGCGATCGGCCAGAAGCCGTCCGGGCCCGTGGGGTCCGCGCCGTCGGGTCCCGCGATGAAGCCGTCGAGTGAGGAAGCGATGCAGTAGACGAGTCGGCGCATGGAGGGCCCCCCTTGGGCAGTTGGTGTGCACTGCTGCGCCGGAATGATCTCGCAGATTCACTCCGTACGCAGGCCATCCGGCCGCATCAGGCGCCACAACAGCGGCAGGGAGAGCGCGGTGACGCCCAGGATGACGGCCGCCGCGGTGCCGCTGAGGGTGAGGAGGGCCCACCGGTCGAGCCGGAGCGGGCGGTCGATCATGTGGAGGAGCAGTGCGCCGAGGGACAGCCCGCAGCCGACCGCCAGGGCCAGGCCGAGGGCCACCGGGACGGCCGTCTGCCACAGCACCGAGCGGCTCAGCACGGCGCGCGGTGTGCCGAGAGCTGCCAGGGTGGACAACATCCGGGCCCGGTCGCGGAGTTGCTCCAGTGCGGTGATCAGCAGGCCGCAGCCGATGAGCAGCAGCACGGCGGCGGCGCCGGCGGTCAGACCGTGGCGGTACACCGTGACGACGTCCTCGGTGCCGTCGTGGGCGGTGACCACGTCGGTCCCCACGGCGATCCGGGCGGCCGTGTTGCGGACGTGTTCGATCGCGTCGGGGGTCTGCGGGTCGAGCCGCAGCAGGACGGCGATCTCGGGGTGGCGCAGCAGCGTCGCGTCCAGTGCCTCGGGGGTGGCGAACACACCGGGGCCGGTGAAGGTGGGCATGCGGTCGCGGGTCACGGCGGTGGCGTGGCGGGCGTTCCGCGGGACGGACCAGACGGCGGGCGCCCGGTGGTCGTCCTGGCTGCCGACCGGGTCGAGGGCGAGCCGGGTGCCGGGGGCCGGCAACGGAGTGGAGCCCTCGTAACCCGTGACGAGGAAGACGTCGCCGCCGGAACAGGCGCCGATATGGGCGAGCCGGCGCAGGGTGCCGCAGTCGGCGATGGTCACCGGATACGGCTCGGGGTCCGGGCGGTCCTCGGGGGCGGTGTGTGCCTGGGCCCGGTGGTGGCGGACGGAGTCCGCATAGCCGGAGACCAGGACCTGCGTCTCGCGGACACCGGGGGTCGCGCGCAGCTGGGCGGACATCTGCGGGGCGCGGGCGGCGGGCACCGTACCGGCATGCGCGTCGACCTCGGTCCAGGCGGCCGGGTGGCTCAGCTCGGGGAAGCTCTGGGCGCCGGTCAGCAGCACCTGCACGGCGACCGCGCCGGCCACCGCCACGGTGATCCCGCTGACCGAGCGGCTGGCCGCGGTGCTGTTCAACTGCAGCCGCCGTACGGCAAGGTGCCAGGACTGGCCGCCGAAGCCTGCGCGGCCCAGGCGGGCCACCAGGGCGTCCAGCAGCCAGGGCAGCAGGGCCGCCACCCCCAGCAGAAGCAGTGCCATCCCGAGCACCACCTGGGCGTTGGCGGCGTCGCCGGAACCCAGCCCGCCGATCGCCTGCGGCAGCAGCAGCGCCACCCCGGCGGCGGGCAGCAGCATCCGCCACCACAGCCGGCGGCGCAGCGGCGGTGCCGTACGGGTCACGCCCAGCGGCTCCACGGCGACCCGCCGCAGGGCGAACAGGGTGACGCCGACCGAGCAGAGCGGGACGGCCGACACGATGCAGCCGACGAGCGCGGCGTCGGGCACCACTTCGGCGGGGAAGACTCCGAGGTTGAAGAGCGAGAGGCCGGCGAGCGGGGCCCGGACGGCCAGGAACAGCGCGGCGCCGGTGAGCAGACCGAACAGCGCACCGGCCAGCGCCTCGCCCGCGGCGATCCGCCGGGTGGTGGCCCGGTCGGCGCCCACCAGCCGGAGCGCGGCGAGCCGCCGGTCGCGGCGCTCCCCGCCGAACCGCACCGCAGTGGCGATGAAGACGGCGACGGGGGCGAGCAGCGCGACACAGCTCACGAGGATGACCAGCACCAAGAGAGGGCTCGCCCGGAACGGGGTGCCGTGGTCCCCGAACGTGGTGATCCGTTCGACCCCGTTGCCGGGCCGCGGCAAGGCGTCCGTGCCTTGGTAGAAGAAGAGTTCGCCGGGCCGGGTGAGGCCCTTGTCGCCGATGGTGGCGGTGATCCGCAGATGCGGGAAGCGGCCCTTGAGCAGCGCACCCTCGGGTGAGGACAGCAGGTCCGCGAGGGCGGGGGAGACGGCCAGTTCGCCGGGGCCCGGCAGCCGGGACAGGCCCGGGGGGACGGGGGCGTGCGGCCCTTCGGCGGCCAGGATCCGGCCGTACAGCGGCAGTCCGCGGTAGGCACCGTAGGAGGAGGCGGTCAGCAGCGACCGGTCCGAGGGGCCGGTCCCTTCCGGGACGGGCACGACGGAGCGGGCCGACCTCCGGTTCGTGTCGGCGTTCAGCGCGTTCGGGACGGCGGCCGCCAGCAGCAGGACCGCGACGCCGAGGCCGACGCCGAGCGCCGTCAGGGCCGTACGGATCCAGCCCTCGCGGCCGCCGGTGACGGCGAACCGGGCACCCATGGCGAGGTCGGCGCACCAGCGGCGGGCGGCCCGGCCCCGGGTGCGGTCCGGGCGGGAGGGGTGGGGCATGGCCGGGCTCACTCCGTCCGCAGCCCGTCGGGCCGCATCATCCGCCACAGCGGCGGCAGGCTCAGCGCCGTCACGAAAAGGATCACGCCGCCGCCGGCGCCGGTCATCCCCGCCACCACCGGTACGTCCACCGTCACCACGCTGTCGATCATCGTCAGCAGCAGCGCCCCCAGCGACAGCCCGCAGCCCAGCGCCAGGCCCAGGCCGAGCACGACCGGGAGGGCGGTCTGCCACAGCACCGACCAGCCCAGGGTGGTGCGGCGGGTGCCGTACGCATCGAGGGTGGACAGCAGCCGGCGGCGCTCGTGGAGCTGTTCGACGGTGGAGATGATCAGGCCCGAGCCGATCAGCAGCAGGGTGACGACCGCGCCGGCGAACAGGCCGTTGCGGACGCTGGAGTACTGCGCGTCATGCGGATTGTCGACCGCGGAGGACTCGTTCATCGTCGGGTCGATATGGGCCGCGGTGTTGCGGAGGTGCTCCACCGCGTCCGGGGTGCCACGGTCGAATGCGACCTTGAACTCCATGGTGGGGGCCTGGAACCGGCCGATGTCGACCGTGGACGGGGTGGCCAGCAGATCGTAGAGGACGTGGTCGGGGGCGCGGCCGGGGTGGCGCAGCCGGGTTTCGCGGGCCGTCGTGGGGATCTTCCAGAGCTCCGGCGCCACCGGATCGTCCTCGGTGTCCGGGGGGTGGAGATCGACGGTCGCGCCGGGGGCGAGGGCGGTGTCCCGGCCCGGGGCGCCGGTGAGGAACACCTCGCCGTCCCGGCAGGAGTCCAGCCGGGCCAGCGCGCGCAGCTCGGCGCAGCTGCCGACGGCGATCGTCGCGTAGGGGGCGGCGGTCCGGGAGGGCCCGGCAGTGGTCCGGGAGTGTCCGGTGGCGGGCGGCCGGGTGACGTTCGCGTCGATGGTGCCGCGGACCCCCGTCACCCCGGGGGTGGCACGCAGCGCGGTGAGCGCCCGCTGGACCTGCGGCCAGTCGTGGGCGTTGCCCCACAGACCGATCCGCGGCAGCTTGCCGGACTCGGCGTACGCCTGGGCGTAACCGTTCTGCATTCCGGTCATCAGCATGTGGATCGCGATGGCGCCGGCCACCGCGACGGTGATGCCGCTGACCGCGCGGGTGGCCGAGCCGCTGTTCAGCTGCAGGCGGCGGACGGCGAGTTGCCAGGAAACCGGGCCGCCGTGCAGCCGGCCGACCACCGCGTCGACCAGCCAGGGCAGCAGCGCGGTGACACCGAACAGCAGCAGCGTCGCACCGGCCGCGAGCCGGAGGGTGTTGAACGGGGTGTCGGTCCACGGGGATTCCGCGGTCAGCGGCACCAGCAGCAGGGCGCCCACGGTGGGCAGCGCCACCCGCCACCACAGCCGGCGGCGGACCGGCGGGCGGTTGCGGACGACACCCAGCGGCTCGACGGTGACACCGCGCTGTGCGAACAGCGTCACCCCCACCGCCGCCATCGGCACGAGCACGGCGATCAGCGCCACGGCGAGCGGGCCCGGAGCCACGTCCGAGGGGAAGACATTGATGTCCCACAGCGTGATCGCCGGAGCGAACTGCCGGCCGCCCAGGAACAGCGCCCCGCCCGCCACCAGCCCCAGCAGCGAACCGAACAGCACCTCACCCGAGGCGATCCGGCGGGTCGTCCGGACATCGGCGCCGACCAGCCGCAGCGCGGCCAGCCGGCGCTCCCGGCGTTCGTTGCCGAACCGTACGGAGGTGCCGATGAAGACCATCACCGGTGTCATCAGCGCCACACAGGTCATGATCACGAGTACGACGGCGGGCGCCCGCATCGGGAGCGGGTCCCAGTTCTTGCCGAAGTGGTCGATGCGATAGCCGTCGGGCGCGGCGAGGGTGGCGCTCTGTGCGACATAGGTGAGTTCCCGCGGGCCGCGCAGACCGTCGTCGCCGATGACCCCGGCCACCCGGTAGTCCAGCCGGTCGCGCAGCAGTGCGCCCTCGGGGGAGTCCAGCAGTTCCTTGAGCGCCGGGGAGACCAGCATCCGGCCGGGGCCGGGGAGTTGGCGGATGCCGGGCGGGACCGGCGGATGCGCACCGTCCGGGCGCATCAGGCGGCCGCGGACCGGCATACCGCGGAAGAGGGTGTCGGTCGGGGCGTAGCGCACGGTGTTGTCGGCGGGCGGGGGATCGTGTTTCTGGCCCAGGTTCTCGCGGGCCTTCTCCCGGCCGTGCCAGGAGTCCATCAGGGCCGGCACGGACGCGCCGAGCAGCAGGACGGCCACGCCGAGGGCGACACCGGCGGCCGTCAGCGCCGTACGGATCCAGCCCTCGCGGCCGCCGCCGGCCGCGAACCGCATGCCCATCGCGAGGTCACGGGCCCAGGTCCCGGGGCCGGTGCGCGGGTCCGGGGACGCGGGCCCGGAGGGCGCGCGGTCGTCGCCGGGCCCGCCGCCGCGGCCGTAGCGGCCGCCGTGCGAGCGCAGCAGGCTCATATCAAGCCCGCCAGCATGTCCTTCACTTTGCCGTCGCGGACGACGATCTCCCGGTCGGAGTAGGCGGCGACCCGGGCCTCGTGGGTGACCAGGACCACCGCGGCGTTGCTCTCCCGGGCGGCGTTGGTCAGCAGGGTCAGGACGCGTTCGCCGTTGAGCGAGTCCAGGGCCCCGGTGGGCTCGTCCGCGAAGAGGACCCGCGGCCGGGTGGCGAGGGCGCGGGCGACCGCGATCCGCTGGCCCTGGCCGCCGGATATCTCACCGGGCCGCCGGCCGTGCACGGACTCGACCTCCAGCCGCTCCAGCCATTCGCGGGCCTGCCGCTCGGCCTCCTTGCGCTTGGCGCCGTTCAGCCGCAGCGGCAGCGCCACATTCTCCAGCGCGGTCAACTCCGGTACCAGCTGGCCGAATTGGAAGACGAAGCCGAAGTCGGTACGGCGCAGGGCGCTGCGCTGTGCGTCGCTGAGGCCGGTCAGGTTGTGCGGGCCGTAGTGGACGGTCCCGGCGTCCGGGCTGATGATCCCGGCGAGGCAGTGCAGCAGGGTCGATTTGCCGGAGCCGGACGGGCCCATGACGGCGACGACCTCACCGGGGTGGATGGAGAACTCCGCGCCGTCCAGCGCCGGTGTCGCCCCGTAGGCCTTGTGCAGCCCCTCCGCCGCGAGCAGGGATCCCTCCGGCGTCATGGGCGGACCGCTTCCGCCAGCTTGTCCAGCCGTGCGGCGGTCAGCTCCAGCCAGCGCAGATCGGCTTCGAGGTGGAAGAGCGCATGGTCGCAGATCAGCTGGTCGGCGAGGTCACCGGTGCGCTTGCGCTCGGTCAGTCCGCGCATCAGCCGCAGATGCTCGGCGCGCTGGGAGTCCAGCAGTTCGGCGGCGTCACGGCCGGTCAGCAGCGCCAGGACGATCTTGGTGTAGAGCGTCGACTGGAGGTACGGCTCGGGCTTCTCCGGGCGGGCCAGCCACCGGGCGACATCGGTGACCCCGGCGTCCGTGATCGCGTACCGCTTGCGCTCCGGGCCGGCGCCGGCCTCCACGGCGTCCACCTCGACCAGGCCGTTCTTCAGCAGCCGGGACATCGTGGAGTAGACCTGCCCGTAGTGCAGCGGACGGTCCTGGCCGAAGTGTTCGTCGAAGGCCCGCTTGAGGTCGTAGCCGTGGCGGGGGCCGGACTCCAGAAGACCCAGCAGCGTATGACCGATTGACATGCCGACCACCCTACTCGTGGGTGTATCGCTGGTGTATACGCGCGCTGCATAGCGGCCTGCGCAGGCGAAGGAGCGGCGTACGCAGGCGAAGAGCGGCATGCGCAGACGAGGAGGCGGCGCGGCCGGCCCAGGGGCCGGTCCCGCACGGCGCGTCCGCATACCGCGCCGGGCGGGTGCGTCAGTCGCCGTCCGGCTCCTTCGGCGGCCGTCCGCGTCGCGGTATCGCCCCCGCTCCCCGCGGCAGCCGGCCCGCCTCGGTCAGTGCCTTGCGGAGCAGGAACTCGATCTGTGCGTTGGCACTGCGCAACTCGTCGCCGGCCCAGCGCGCCAGCGCGTCATGGATCAACGGGTCCAGCCGCAGCAGCACCTGCTTGCGCTGCTGCGGCCGTCGCGCGGGGGTCCGCTCGCTCTCGGCGCCGGACCCCTCGGGGGCGTCGGCACTCACTGGTAGAGCGAGCCCGTGTTCAGGACCGGCTGGGCGGCCCGGTCGCCGCACAGCACCACCATCAGATTGCTCACCATGGCTGCCTTGCGCTCCTCGTCCAGCTCGACGATGCCCTGCTCGCTGATCCGTGCCAGTGCCTGCTCGACCATGCCGACCGCACCCTCGACGATCTGCTGGCGGGCCGCGACCACCGCACCGGCCTGCTGGCGCTGGAGCATCGCGGAGGCGATCTCGGGGGCGTAGGCGAGGTGGCTGAAGCGGGACTCGATGATCCGTACACCGGCGGCCTGGACCCGTACGGTCAGCTCCTGGGCCAGCTTCTCGGTGATCTCCTCGGCGTTGCCGCGCAGGGACAGGGCGTCCTCGTCGTGTGCGTCATAGGGGTACTCGATCGCGATGTGCCGGACGGCCGCCTCGGTCTGGGTGGCGACGAACTCCAGGAAGTCGTCGACCTCGAAGAGCGCCTGGGCGGTGTCCTCGACCTGCCAGACCACGATCGAGGCCAGCTCGATCGGGTTGCCGTAGGCGTCGTTGACCTTCAGTACCGCGGTCTCGTGGTTGCGCACCCGGGTGGAGATCTTCCGGGCGGAGGTGAGCGGGTTGACCCAGCGCAGTCCGTCGGTGCGGATGGTGCCGACATAGCGCCCGAAGAGCTGGATGACGCGGGCCTCGCCGGGCGCGACCATCTTCACGCCGGTCATGCAGAAGAACGAGGTGAGCAGCAGCAGGACGCCGACGATGATCATCGGTACGCCGACCGCCTTGTCGCCGCCGTCGCCGAGGATGCCGCCGATGACGATCAAGGCGATGCCCAGTGCCACCCCGAGCACGGTCAGCAGCAGGGCGAGACCGCCCGGAATGCTGTGCGCCGGGACCTCGCGGACCTGTGGTCTGGGCATCTCGGGGGCGTCGACGGTGAGGTCGCCGCCGGGGCCGTCGGTGCGGTCGGCCGGTGTCTGGTCGGACATAGGGATCCCCGTTTCTCCAGGTGCGGCACGTGATGTCCGCCGCAATTGGTGATGTCGCTGGTCTAGCAAAGTGATAGCACTTTAACGTGCGCCGGGCGGCGGCGTCCAGTGATATGCATGGGGGTTCCGGTGGCAAGTCCCCAGGTGAGGGGGTGGCGACGCGCAAAACCCACCCCGCGGTTCCGCCGCGACGGGTGCTGTTTGTCACGTCGGGAAAAGCCTTGATCGATGAGTATTTGTTGACAGATGCGGTGTTAGCTTCAACAGCTGAGTTAGCTGGGGGCGGAACGACTGGAGTTGCTGAAGCGATGGGCCGAGCGGAAGCGAGACGGGCGCGGCAGGGGAGCGTCCGCCGTGCCAAGCCGAAAGAGAAGAAGTCCGGCATACGCCGCTTCTTCACCTGGAAGAAGCTCCTCGGAACCTTCCTCGGGGCGTGCCTGCTGGGCATCCTCGGTTTCATCGGCCTGTATCTGTACGTGGACATCCCCCAGGGCAACAGTGCTGCCAAGCTGCAGAGCAATGTCTACAAGTACTCCGACGGCAAGGTCTTGGCGCGGGTCGGCCAGGTCAACCGGGAGAGCGTCCCGCTCAACCGCATACCCAAGGACGTCCAGCGCACCTTCGTCGCCGCGGAGAACAAGACCTTCTACGACGACTCCGGCGTCGACCTGAAGGGCACCCTGCGCGGTGTGCTCAACACCCTGCGGGGCCAGGGCAAGCAGGGTGGCTCGACGATCACCCAGCAGTACGTCAAGAACTACTACCTGAGCCAGGAGCAGACGGTTTCCCGCAAGCTCCAGGAGATCGTCATCTCGCTCAAGGTGGACAACAAGTACGACAAGGACACCATCCTCGCCGGCTACATCAACACCAGCTACTACGGCCGCGGCGCCTACGGCATCCAGGCCGCGGCCCAGGCCTACTACGGCGTGGACGTCGAGAAGCTCACCGTCTCGCAGGGCGCCTACCTCGCCTCGCTGCTCCAGGCGCCGAGCCAGTACGACTGGACCAGCGCGACCCAGGCCGGCCGGAAGCTGGTCCAGGAGCGCTGGGCATACACCCTCGACAACATGGTCGAGATGAAGTGGCTCCCCGCGGCCGACCGCGCCAAGCAGACCTTCGCCAGGCCCAAGCCTCCCAAGCCGCTGCCCGGTCTGACCGGCCAGACCAGCTACCTCGTCAAGCAGGCCAAGCAAGAGCTCTTCGCCCAGGGCGTCGACGAGACCGAATTCGAGGCCGGCGGCTGGACCGTCACCCTCGGCATCGACAAGAGGAAGCAGCAGGCGCTGGAGAAGTCCGTCCAGCGCAAGCTCACCGACGACCTCGACCCCAAGAAGCGCAAGGTCGACGGGGACGCCCAGCTCGGTGCCACCTCGGTGGACCCCAAGTCCGGGCACATCGTGGCGATGTACGGCGGCGACGGCTATCCGAAGCACTACACGAACAACGCCACGCGCTCCGACTACCAGCCCGCCTCCACCTTCAAGCCGCTGATCCTGGCGTCGGCGATGGAGAACAACAGGGTCACCCAGGACGGCCTCCCGATCACCCCGAACACGATCTACGACGGCCGTAACCGCCGTCCGGTCGTCGGCGGGAACATCGCCTTCGCGCCGCCCAATGAGGACGAGGAGCAGTACGGGAAGATCAGCGTCCAGACGGCGACCAACAACTCCGTCAACGCGGTCTTCGCGCAGATGGGCGCGGACGCCGGCCTGGAAGAGGTCAAGAAGACCGCGGTCAGCCTGGGCATGGACGGCTCCAAGATCGACGCCAAGCCCGCGATGACCCTGGGCACCATGGGCGCCAGCCCGCTCCAGATGGCCGGGGCCTACGCCACGCTCGACAACCACGGCAAGAAGGTCACCCCGACGCTGGTCAAGAAGGCGGTGCACCCCGTCAACGGCGTTCAGACCGAGGTCCCGCTCAAGGACCCGATCGGCGACCAGGTCCTCAGCCGCCGGACCGCCGACACCCTCACCTCGGTCCTGACCGGTGTGGTCAGCGACGGCACCGCCTCGCAGTCGGTGAAGAACACCGCCTACGAGGCGGCCGGCAAGACCGGTACCTCCGACGACAACAAGTCGGCGTGGTTCGTCGGTTACACGCCCAAGCTGGTCACCGCGGTCGGCATGTTCGGCGAGTCCCCCAAGGGGGGCGCCCAGGTCACTCTCAAGGGCGCCGGTGGCGGCGGCCGGGTCAACGGCGGCGGCTACCCGGCCCGGGTGTGGGCCGACTACACGGAGTCGGCGTTGGGCGGCAGCACCGGCGCGGAGTTCGACCTCGAAACCGACCTCGGTGCCGGAGTGCCGCCGACCCCCACCCCGACGCCGAGCAAGACCCCGTCGGCCACCCCGTCACCGTCCAAGACACCGAGCGGTACGCCGTCGCCGACCCCGTCGACCCCGAGCGGGCGGCCGACGAACAGCGAGAGCGGCAAGCCGTCGGACCCGGCCACCCCGACCGACCCCAGTTCGCCCCCGCCGAGCGGCGGCGACGACGGCGGGGAGACCGGCGGCCAGGGCAAGCCGACCGGCGGGAAGCCCGACGGCGACAGCCTGACCGGCCTCAACTGACGCCGGTCCCTGCGACACCGCACCGCGGCCCCCACCATCGAGGTGGGGGCCGCGGTGCGTGTGTACGCGGGGAGCCGGAGCCTCAGCCGCCGTTCACCTTGTGGGCGATCCGGTCGCCCACGTTCTTGTCGATGTTGCGCCAGTACTGGAGCGCACGGTCCAGCACCGGACGGCTGACGCCGTTGAGGAGATGACCGGACACATTGCCGACGAGCCGGTCGCGGGCCGCGTCGTCGAGGACCTGGCGGACCATGGTGCCCGGCTGGCCGAAGTCATCGTCGTCGCGGCGCAGGGTGTAGGCCTCGCGGACCATCTCACCGCCGGTCTCCCAGCCCGCGGGCTCCCCGTAGCGCAGGGTGTCCGCCGCCGGGCCGCCGTAGCTGTTCGGGGCGTACGGGCGGGCCGCACGGGACGGCTCGTACCGCATCGGGCCGTCCTTCGCGTACGAGTGGACGGGCACATGCGGCCGGTTGGGCGGCAGCTGGGCGTAGTTCGGGCCGATGCGGTACCGGTGCGTGTCCGCGTAGGAGAACAGCCGGCCGAGCAGCATCTTGTCCGGCGAGGGACCGACACCCGGCACCATGTTGGACGGCTCGAACGCCGCCTGCTCGATGTGGATGAAGTAGTCCTCGGGGTTCTTGTTGAGCGTCATCCGCCCGACCTCGATCAGCGGGTAGTCGCCGTGCGGCCACACCTTGGTCAGATCGAACGGGTTGAACCGGTAGTCCGGGGCGTCCGCGAACGGCATGACCTGCACATACAGCGTCCACGACGGAGCGTTCCCGCCGTCGATGGCCTCGAACAGATCGCGCCGGTGGAAGTCGCCGTCCTCGCCGGCGATCCGGTCCGCGTCCGCCTGGGTGAGGAAGTCGATGCCCTGGTCGGTCTTGAAGTGGTACTTGATCCAGAACCTCTCGCCGCCGGCGTTGACCCACATGTAGGTGTGCGAGCCGTAGCCGTTCATGTGGCGGTAGCTCTTGGGGATACCGCGGTCGCCCATCAGCCAGGTGACCTGGTGCGCGGACTCCGGCGAGAGCGTCCAGAAGTCCCACTGCATGTCGTTGTCGCGCATCCCGTTGTCCGGGCGGCGCTTCTGCGAGCGGATGAAGTCCTGGAACTTGATCGTGTCACGGACGAAGAAGACCGGGGTGTTGTTCCCCACGAGGTCGTAGTTGCCGTCCTCGGTGTAGAACTTCAGCGCGAAGCCACGGGGGTCGCGCCAGGTGTCGGGGGAGCCCTGCTCACCCGCGACGGTCGAGAAACGGGCCAGCATCTCGGTGGTCTTGCCCGGCTGGAAGAGATCCGCCTTGGTGAACTGGCTGACGTCGTTGGTGACCTGGAAGAAGCCGTACGCACCGGCGCCCTTGGCGTGCACCACCCGCTCGGGGACCCGTTCCCGGTTGAACTGGGCCATCTTCTCGATGAGGTAGTGATCCTGGAGCAGGATGGGACCATCGGGACTCACGCTGAGTGAGTGCTCGTCGCTCTCCACCGGAACGCCGGCGTTGTTCGTTGTGCGCGGGACGTTGTGCGCGGTGCTGGTCATGGAGGAGTGCCTCCTGGTTCGACGACTGGGAGCAGGGGTCGGTCAGTCCCGAATTGGGGCAGTCAGTCCCTTACGCCCACCCAAGCAGTCAACTCCCCCGACGGCATGTCGGCAAGAGTTGGACCCCGTCCGGTCTCAGACGGGGTCCAACATGTGGGACGGGGGCCGGGGCACCCGGCAGACTCAGCGGCGCGGCGTCCCCGGCGGCATCGACAGCTCGAACCAGACGACCTTTCCCATGCTCAGACGGGTCGCGCCCCAGCGCCGCGCCATCCGGTTCACGAGATAGAGACCCCGCCCGCCCTCGTCCGACGGCCGGGCCTGGCGCAGCCGCGGCAGCTGCGGGACGTCGTCACCGACCTCGCAGCGCAGTACGTCCGTTCGCAGCAACCGCAGCGTGATCGGCCGCTCCGCATACCGCACCGCATTCGTCACCACCTCGCTGACCAGCAGCTCCAACTGGTCGGTCAGCTCCTCCAGACCCCAGCGCGCCAGCGCCCGCCGGGCCAGCCGCCGGGCCTGACCGGCCGTCTGCGCCTTCGGGTCCAGATACCAGTACGCGACATCGCTGGGCGCGATCCCGTCGAACCGGGCCGCCAGCAGCGCGATGTCGTCATCGCGGTCGCCGGGGCCCAGCATGTCCAGCACCTCGTCGCACATCGGCTCCAGCGGCGGCGGGTTGGGACCCGTCAGCCGGGCCGTCTCCGCCAGCCGCTCCCGCAGCTGCTCGATCCCGGTCCACACGTCCCGGATACGCGACTCGACCAGACCGTCCGTATAGAGGACGAGCGTGGCGCCCGCGGGGGCGTCCAGCTCCACCGCCTCGAAGTCCACCCCGCCGACACCGATCGGCGCACCCGACGGCACCCGCAGCACCTCGGCGCGCCCGCCGCGGTGCAGCATCACCGGCGGCGGATGCCCCGCGTTGGCGATGGTGATCCGGTGCGCCACCGGGTCGTAGACCGCGTACATGCAGGTCGCCATACGGTCCGTACCCAGCCGCTGCGCCTGCTCGTCGAGATGGTGCAGCACCTCCTGCGGCGGCAGGTCCAGTCCGGCCAGCGTCTGGGCGGTGGTCCGCAGCTGGCCCATGATCGCGGCCGAGGTCATCGAGTGCCCCATGACATCGCCGACGACCAGCGCCACCCGGCTGCCCGGCAGCGGGATCGCGTCGTACCAGTCGCCGCCCACCCGGGCCGTCTCGGCGGCCGGCAGATAGCGGCTGGCCAGCCGGACCCCGGTCGGCTGCGGCAGCGAGTCCGGCAGCATCGTGCGCTGCAACGCATCGGCGATATACGCCTCGCGGCCGTAGAGCACCGCCTTGTCCACACCCAGCGCGGTGTGCGTCGCCAGCTGTGCCGCCACCAGCAGATCGTCCGGCTCGAACGCCGGCCGGTCCGGACGGCGCAGGAACACCGCCGCACCGATCACCCGGCGGCGGCCGCGCAGCGGCGCCAGGATCACCCGGTGGCCACCGGGCAGCCGCGGATCCGGACCCAGCAGCTCCGGCAGCGCTGTCCGCGCCGCCTGCGCCTCGCCGAACAGCGGCCGTACGCCCCGCAGCACCTCGGCCAGCGGACCGCCGGGCTCCACCTCGGCCAGCTCCGCCGCGCTGCCGCCCATCGCCGGACCCAGATCGGGCTGCGCGGGCAGTACCGGCAGCCGGCCGCCGTTGGTGTCCGGCTCCTCCGGAATCCGGTCGGTACGGCGCAGCCGCAGCACCACAGGACCGGTCGGGCGCTCATCGCCCACCGGCAGCGGATCCCGCAGATAGACCAGGATGGCGTCGGCGAACGTCGGCACCGTCGCCCGGCACAGCCCGAGCACGATCTCGTCGAGGTCGATGCCCCGGGCGATCCGCCGCGTCGCCGCCCCGATGAAGCGCAGCCGGTCACCGCCGGCCTGCCGGGCCGCGGCCACCTCACCGCTCTCGCCCGGATGCGCCGACCGGGCCGGCGGCGCGGGCAGGTCCGGCGGCGGGCCGGCCGGTGCGGGCACCTGCGCCCCGGCGGCTTCCCCGGCCGCCGGCCGCGCCATCTCACCGTGCGGGGCACCCGGGACCGCGGACCGTCCGCCGTGCGGCGCCTGCTCCGGCACCGTCCCGCCCGGATCGCCGCCGCGCGGCCGCGACCGCCCGGTGCCGGACGGACCGCTGCCCTCCCGCGGCCGCCCGACGCCCTCACCGCCGTGGCGCGGGCGCTGACCGTGGTGCGGCTCCTCGCCCGGCTCGGGCGCCTCGGCGCGGCCCACCGCGCCCTGCGCCACCCGCTGTGCGGCACGGGCCGTCTCCCGGCCCGCCGCCCCGTCCGGCCGTCCGCTCGCAGGCATGGAAACCTCCCCGTACGAGTCGCCGTACGCCTCCCCATACGGGACCGAGGCGTCGCGTGCGGCGGCTTGACCGCCGCGGTGCGCGGCGGAGTGATCAGTGGCACGCCCGCCGGAGTGCCCGGCGGCGGCGCGGTCCGCGTCCGCCGACGGGTCCCGCCGCGCCGCGCCGTGGTCCGCGGCCGGCTCGCCGTCGTCATGGCCGGCCGGCGAGCCCGCCGAGGCCGTGACGGTGACACCGGCGAGACCTATGTCGTCACCGCCGCGCACCGCGAAGCCGGTGCCGGGCACCGGAACGCACCCGGTCGTGCCGGGCTGCTGCAGGGCGCTGCGCGGGTCGGGGACCGCGCCGAGCGGCGCCGTCCCGGCCGGCCCCCGGGCAGGGGACAGCGAGGACGCGGCGGTCGAGGCCGACTGCCGCGATGGGTGGGAGGTGGGGTGCTCCGTCACGCGTGGGATTCCATCCGTCCGGGGCTGCGCGCCCGACGCGCCGCGTTCCGAGCGCGCCGACCGTGCGGCCGCGCCCGACGCGCTGCGTCTCAAGCGCGTCGCAGGTGCAGAAAGAGCTGGATCTCGGGTGGTACGTCCGTACTTGACGGGGCGTATGCGTAGGCATCTTCCCCGACGACGTCGAAACCCGCATCGTGCACGACCTGGCGCAGGTCGTCCCGCAGGTAACCCGATACCCGGATCGAGTTGCCCAGGAACGGAATCGTGAAGTCGTCCACATCCGCCTCGACCATCGACAGGGCAAGCAGCCCCTCAGGACGTAGCAGATCATGCAGCATGCCCAGTGCGTAAGGGATTTCGGCACGGGGCAGCATCAGAAGCGAGAAATAAGCGGCAATACCGTCGAAGGAGCCACGGCCGCCGAGTCGGCCGCCGCGCAGATCGGCGATGTCCAGCCGGTGGAAGTCGGCGCCCGGGACGTGCTGCCGGGACAGTCTGATCATCGAGGGGGAGAGATCGATACCCACGACACGGTGCCCGGCGTCCGCGAGCTGGCGGGCGCTCGGCAGGCCCGTACCGCATCCGAGGTCCAGGATCCGCGAGCCGGCGGGCAGTGTGTCGGCCAGCCAGGCGCCCGAGGCGAGCTGGCCCTCCTTGTGCGGGAAGGCGTCGTCATACCGGTTGCCGATGGCGTCGAACGCCTCGGCCTGGCCGGCCCGGTCCAGTGCTAACCGGTTCAGCCCCTCATATCCGTCGTAGCTAGTCGCACTCACGACCTCGCCCCTCCTGCGACCGCGGTCAAGTTCGTTTTCCAGTTCTGGAGTTGCGCCTGTGCAGTCTTGCGGAGGACGATCCTACGTTTGAAGGCCGGGGGCGCAGCAAGGGGGCTCGGCCCTGCCTCCCGCCCCGCGGGAAACAGCTTTGCCCATAGGCGCACCTTTCCACGGTTCGCCCCCTTCACTCACGTCGTTTCACTTCACTCCCTCACGACCGCAAACGCTCCGGTGCGCGGTCCCAGTCCTTCGGGAGCCGGGGAACGCCCCAGGCCGGATCGGGCCGCCAGTCCTCCCAGCCGTCGGCGTACGGCGCGCGCCAGGCCGCGATCTGTGCGATCGCGGCCCGGCCCGCCGATCTGACCTCGGCGGCCTGTGCGTGCGTCATCAGCCCGTCCCGCTGCGCCTGAGCGAACTCGTCCTCGTCCCGCCACTCCCAGTGCCGGTCCGGATAGACACAGATGTCGAGAAAGTGATCCTCGGAGTCAATGCCGCCCGCCCAACGACGGCGCGGCTCTTCCAGATTGACGTACCAGTTCTTGAACTGCCAGCCGCGCTCCCAGAACAGCCACACCGACCACGGGTCGCCGGGCCGGGCCAGCTTCAGCACACCGGTGCCGAACCAGTGGTCACGGGCGGTCCGGCGCGGTTTGGTGTAGCGGGTGGACAGCGGCTCACGGTGCACCGGTGTGCCGTCGGCGAGCACCGGCTTGATGCAGGCGGTGCCGGGTGCCATCCACACCGCCAGCAGCTCGTCGGTGTCCTGGACAACGGTCATCGGCCGGCAGATGTGGAACCGCCCGTCATCGGCGTTGTCGCGATAGCGCCAGAGGATGTGGTCCCCCGGCGCCCAGTGCGCCCCGTCCGCCGCCCGCTTCGCCCCGGCCGCCCCGCGGCCGCCGGCCGTCTCGCCTTCCGTCGTGTCCACCATGTCCGCTGTCATGCGCAGATCTTAGAGGTGCGGCATGACGCGCGCCGTGACGTGAGCCGCACTCGGCGTTACGGACGGGGTATCCTGCGCCGCTCCGTATTTACGGATGCGTCATCCGCAGCACGTCCAGCGCCTCGTCCAACTGCTCCTCGGTCAGCAGCCCCCGCTCGACATAGCCGCCCTCCAGGACCACCTCCCGAATGGTCTTCCGCTCGGCGAGGGACCTCTTGGCGACCTTCGCCGCCTCCTCGTACCCGAGGTACTTGTTGAGCGGAGTGACGACCGACGGCGACGACTCGGCGTACTCACGGGCCCGTTCCGCGTTCGCGGTGATTCCGTCGACCGTACGGTCCGCCAGCAGCCGCGACACATTGGCGATCAGCCGGATCGATTCGAGCACATTCCGGGCAATGACCGGAAGCATCACATTCAGCTCGAAATTACCGGCCGCCCCGGCCGCCGCCACCGTCGCGTCATTGCCGGTGACCTGCGCCGCCACCATCAGCACCGCCTCCGGGATCACCGGGTTGACCTTCCCCGGCATGATCGACGAGCCCGGCTGCAGATCCGGCAGCGCGATCTCCGCGAGCCCGGTCCGCGGCCCCGAGGCCATCCACCGCAGATCGTTGGCGATCTTCGTCAGCCCGACCCCGACCGTCCGCAGCTGCCCACTGGTCTCGACGATCGCGTCCCGCGCGCCCTGCGCCTCGAAGTGGTTGCGCGCCTCGGTCAGCGGCAGCCCCGTCACCCGCGCCACTTCCGCAATGACCGCGGCCGAGAACCCGGGCGGGGTGTTGATCCCCGTCCCCACCGCCGTACCGCCCAGCGGGAGTTCCGCCAGCCGCGGCAACGAGGCCCGCAGCCGCTCGACGCCGTACCGCACCTGGGCGGCATAGCCGCCGAACTCCTGCCCCAGCGTCACCGGCGTCGCATCCATCAGATGCGTCCGCCCCGACTTCACGACCTCGGCGAACTCCTCGGCCTTCCGCTCCAGGCTCTCCGCCAGATGCTCCAGCGCCGGGATCAGATCGTCGAGAACCGCCGACGTCGCCGCGATATGAATCGAGGACGGGAAGACGTCATTGGACGACTGACTGGCATTGACGTGGTCGTTCGGATGCACCTGCCGGCCCAGCCGCTCGCTCGCCAGTGTCGCGATGACCTCATTGGTGTTCATGTTCGACGACGTCCCGGACCCCGTCTGGAACACATCGATGGGGAAGTGCTCGTCCCACCGCCCCTCGGCGACCTCGGCAGCGGCCTCCTGGACGGCCTCCGCGATCTCCTTGTCCAGCACCCCCAGCTCGCCGTTGACCAGGGCGGCCGCCCCCTTGATCCGGGCCAGCGCCGCGATGTGCGCCCGCTCCAGCCGCTGCCCGGAAATCGGGAAGTTCTCCACCGCCCGCTGCGTCTGCGCCCGCCATTTGGCGTGCGCGGGCACCCGCACCTCGCCCATCGAGTCGTGCTCGGTCCGGAAGCCACCGGAGTCGCTGCCACCGGATCCGCTGAAGTCGCCGTTTTCGCTCATACCTGTTTCAGTACCCGCGGCCGCCGATCTGTTCCCGGATCCGGAAGCCCGCTCACCCAACGGCGCACGCACGAGGGCCCGGCTCCGAAGAGCCGGGCCCTCGTACGTCATCGCAGCGACGTCATCGCAGCGACATCACCGCCTGCACTGCCTCGCGTACTCCACCTGGTACGCATCGACGGCGCTGAACTCGCCCTTCGCCTTCGCCTTGTACTGGGCGACCTTGTCCCGGTCCGGGTGCGCCTTGTCGGCTTCCCGCGCGGCGACTGCCTTGTACCGGTAGCCCGCGTCCGAGTGCTGCCTGATGGCCTTCCGGATGCCGTCGCACTTGGCGCTGCTCGCCGCCGCGGTACCAACCGGAGCGGCACTGGCCGGCGCGACCCCGGCGAAGGCGATACCGGCAACCGCCACGGATGTGACGGCAACTGCCAGCGAACGGCTCATTTTGCGCATGCTGCGTATCCCCCATGTGTCATGAAAACAGTGAGGTGACACTGGTCCGGTGTCACTCGATCAGTCTAGTGATCACGGCGTCCCGGGTTCCGGGGTCGGGTTCCACCCTCGTGGAGCCGTCCTGACCGGCCGTCACGGCTGTTGCCTGCCGGGGCGTTGCCGGCCCAGGGGCCTGCACACAGCAACGATGGCTCCCCGAGCGCTCGGAGAGGGCCGCTGCAGGTAGCGCAACGTTGAGATCCGTTTCATCTTGTTTGAACTGGCCGGATCGACGCGGTGAATTACTACAGCCATTGACTGCTTATGTTGATTTTGGTGCGCTTGCCCGCGCACCGCGTCAGACAGCGGATCCGCCGCACCGACTGCTCCACCGACGCAACCCCCTGGACCGAGGTGGGCACGGTCACCCTGCCGGAGGTGACGGCCACTCATGACATGAATCCACCCGGATCCCCGACTCCCTGCTGGAGGCCTCCATGCGTGTGCTCTCCCGTCTGCTGTTCGCCCTGTCCCTCATGCTCCCTCTGTTCGGCGTCCCCCTGCTCACCGCAGACCCCGCCCGGGCCCTGGACAACCACCTGGCCCTCACCCCACCGATGGGCTGGAACAGCTGGAACACCTTCGGCTGCAACGCGACCGAGCAAATCGTTCAGGACACCGCCGACTTCATGGTGTCCAGCGGCATGCGCGACGCCGGCTACCAGTACCTCACCATCGACGACTGCTGGATGGAACGGTCCCGCGACTCCGCAGGCCGCCTCGTCCCCGACGCGACCAAGTATCCCCACGGCCTGGCCGAACTCGCCGCGTATGTACATGGCAAGGGCCTGAAGTTCGGCGTCTACGAGAGCCCGACGTACCACACGTGTCAGGGCTTCCCCGGAAGTCTTGGTCAGGAGCAGAAGGACGCCGACACCTTCGCCTCGTGGGGCGTGGACTTCCTCAAATACGACAACTGCACGGCCAGCGACCCCGACCAGCGGCCCGGCGACGAAAAGCTGCCGCTGGAAACCCGGGACCGCACCATGCGCGACGCCCTTGAGCGAACCGGCCGTCCGATCGTCTTCAGCCTCTCGCTCCAGCCCGCGGCCCAGGGCGAGTCCCCCTGGGAGTGGGGCAAGAGCGTGGCCAACATGTGGCGCATCGACGGGGACCGGGACGCCTCCTTCGACGGCCTCAAACGCCTCATCCACACCGACTTGGACAAGGCGAAGTGGGCCGGTCCCGGCGGATGGAACGACATAGACATGCTGGGGACCGGAAACTACGCTTTTGCGTCGGGTTCCCACGACCCCACCAAGCGCCTGACGTATGACCAGGAGAAGTCCGAGCTCTCGGTCGCCGCAGTGCTCGCGGCCCCGCTGATCTCGGGTGCCGACCTGCGTACCCCCGCGGCCGCTGGCAGCACCGGCTTCCCCATCAGTGACCAGGACCTGAGCGTCTACCTCAACAAGGACGTCATCGCTGTCAATCAGGACAGCCGTGGCGAACAGGGCACGGCGGTCACCACCGAGAACGGCCTCAACGTGCTGCGTCGCCCCCTGGCCAATGGCGACGTCGCCGTGGCCCTGTTCAACGAGTCGTCCTCACAGGCCGTCATCTCGACCACCGCGGCGGCCGTCGGCCTCCCGGCGAACAGCACCGGCTACCACCTCAACGACCTGTGGGCGCACTCCAGCCAGGTCAGCACCGACGGCACCATCAGCGCCACCGTTCCGGCCGGCGGCACCGTGCTCTACCGGGTGAGCCCGCGGCCCCCCGCCACGGACCCGACGGATGGGCTCGTCTCCGCGCAGTCCGGTCGGTGCCTGGACGCCGGGAACCATCAGACCTTGTCAGACGTGGCCGCCCTGCGCCTGTTCTCGTCATCGCGCTGCCAGGGACTGTGAAGACAGGCCCTGGGGTTGGCCGTTGGGCACTGACACGCTCATGCCTCCCTGCCGCCGAGCCGGACAGGGACGGCTGTGACGAGATCGTCTTTAGACTCGTGAACACTGTTTCGGTTCACAGTCAAAGGAGATGGAATGACACAGCCTCCCTTCGCAACCCTGTCCGCCGCGCTTGCGGCGCTGGGGACGGCGCTGGGCGCCCTCGCGGTCCAGTTGCGCGCAGACGGTTACGAGCAGTACGTCGAGTCCGTGGCCACCGCCAGCGTCGTGATGTGGACAAC
This sequence comes from Streptomyces sp. NPDC048637, assembly GCF_040650675.1. Lineage (NCBI taxonomy): Bacteria > Bacillati > Actinomycetota > Actinomycetes > Kitasatosporales > Streptomycetaceae > Streptomyces > Streptomyces sp. NPDC048637. Next base: position 120,003 of record NZ_JBEZHQ010000017.1, on the reverse strand, counting down.
TGCGTGCCTGACGGTCGTGACGTGGGTCCGCTTCCGTCAGACGAACTCACACTGAGCTCCACAGAAGCCGACGGGCGCCGGGGCATCAGCCCCGGCGCCCGTTGCATGCGATGACCGCGGCCGCCGTTACGTGCCGTCGCCGCCACGCGGGGTGGGGGCGTGGGGGGCTTGCGGAGGCATAACGGTGGTGGGTGAGGGGGATGCGGGCAGCCTACTGGGGGACGTTGATTATCCAGGAGGTCTTTGCCAAACCGGATTCGTCCTCAAAGCACGGCTTGGCACTGACCCCATCTTCATTCCACTGACGTTCATTCGTCAGGCACCTCCTCCCGTTGACGCCCAGATCCAGGGAGGCGGCGGCTGAGACCGTATAGACGTTGTCGCGGACCTTCTTGAGGCTCCAGTCCTGCATGGCGTCGCCCGCCTTGCATGGCTTGAACCCAGTGGCCCATATCGGCCCGCCGTTGTCCGCGGTGAGGCAATTTTGGGACAGTTCGCTGATGATGCGGTGGGTCCCGTTGTCGTTACGCGAGAAGCGGAAAATCTGGCTCTTTATATTGGCCTTTTTCTCTACGAGGGTTCCCCCGCCCAAGGGCTTCCCGTCGTCTGTCGCATTCTCGGCGAGCGCCAAGGAATTATCGCCCGTGAATACGATCCCGCTGGTGAACTCATTGGGCTCCGCCGCGTGGGCGGCTGACGGTGACATCGCCACCCCGACTGCCGCCAGGGACATCGCGAGCAGTGCGCTGGTGGGGCGGGGGTGTGAAATGCCTCGGGGGGTGGTCTTGTGGTTGAACACGATTTACGTTCGCTCTCTCTCGGTGCACCGGATGCTTGTCGGATCCAGTGACGAACTGCACTTGCGGAGGGGGCAGGCCGACGGCGAGGGCTCGACCGGCTGATCCGGCCCTGTGTGACGCCTCTCCCTCACCATCCGATCCGTTTTCTCTTCGCTTCACCGCAGGATGGTGTACCGCGGAGACTGCTCAAAGCTAAGTCGGTGCACGGGGTTTAACATCCGTCATCTGACGTAGCGCACAAAATGACCTTCCCCTGGCCGGAGCTGCAGTAGGTGACCCGGGCTTGGAGATCCTTTCCATTCCTCCGGAGGTCTCGCCCCGCCGGCGACGTGCAGGGCGAACTCACCTGTGGCGGGCCGTGATGCGTAGCGCAGTTGTCGCCGTTGCCCGTAACTCTCATGTTGTCCGGCTTGCTTTCCGGAGGCATGAGAAACAGGCCGATTTGGCGGCGCGGGCCGACGCCGGGGAAGTGCTCGTGTACTCCCGGGTTTCCGGAAACTCATGCCCCACGCCGAGCGAGCCGGTCCCACCACCCGCTACCGGGATGTGGCGGGTGGTGGGCGGGCCCTGTCGGACCTTGAGGGCGGTGGCCCCTGGCGAACCCGGACCCGTACCCGATTCCCGGGCCAACCGCACCCTGATTCCCGGGCCAACCGCACCCCGATTCCCCGCCCGGAGCAACCTCCGTCCCGGACACCGGCCTTGAGCGACTGCTCAAAACGCTCTACGCTGCGTTTGAGCAGTCGCTCAAACATCTTGGACGGGGGAAGTCGCATGGGGCTGTACGTGGAGGCGCGCATCCGGGCCGGGCTCGACGAGGTGTGGGACCGCAGTCAGCTGCCGGACCAGCACCAGCGCTGGGACCTGCGGTTCAGCGAGATCGACTATCTGCCGTGCGCACCGGGGGAGCCGCAGCGCTTCCGCTACGCCACCCGCGTCCTGCCGCTGCTCACGGTCCACGGCACCGGCGTCTCGGCCGGTGAACGTAACCGGCCCGACGGCACCCGGACTTCAGCCCTCCGCTTCTCCTCCGCGCACCCGCTGTCGCTCATCGCGGAGGGGAGCGGGTACTGGCGGTACGTCCCGGACGGCGACGGGCTGCGGTTCCTCACCGGATACGACTACCGGCCGCGCTGGGGACGCTTCGGCCGGGCCGCCGACCGGCTCCTCTTCCGGCCGCTCATGGGCTGGGCCACCGCCTGGTCCTTCGACCGGCTGCGGCTGTGGTGCGAGCGCGGGATCACCCCCGAGCGGTCGCTGCGCTACGCCCTCGCCGAGCTGTGCGTCCGTATCGCCGTCGTCGTCGCCGCTTTGGCCGCGGTCCCCGTCGCCGCATTCGGCGTGGCGCTCTCCGTGGCGGCCGCCGCGCTGCTGCTGCCGCCGCTGCCCGTCACCCCAGCAGCCCGCCGCTGTCTGCGCCGCCCGCCGAAACGGGCCGGACGCAGCGAGAGTGCTGCCGCCCCGACCGCCCTCCTCGCCACCCTGGAGCAGTCATGACCTCGATATTCCAGCGCGCCCTGGGCGCCGACTTCGACCGGCTCCACCCGCACATCCGGCGGCGCTTCTCCGTCGGGCTCGACAGCGGGGAGGCGTGCATCGGGCGGGGCACGATGGACCGGATCTGGCACGGCCGCAGCTTCGTCCGGCCCTTCCTGGCCCTCGGCGGCAGCCGCCACATCCTCGTCCCACAGGCCGGGCGGGACATCCCCTTCGTCATCGAGAACGTCCCGTACACGGACTCCTTCGGCCGCGAGACCGTCACCTTCGTCCGGACCTTCTCCTTTCCGCGCCGCCCCCGCCGCTTCGACGCCACCATGGTCTTCAGCCCCGAGCGCGACTGCGTCGTCGACTACCTCGGCACCCACCAGCACCTCGCCACCGACCTGCACTTCACGGTGGACGGCAGCGGGGCCCTGATCATCCGCTCCGGCGAGCACCGCTTCCGGGAGGGGCCGGTCGACGTCCGGGTGCCGGACCTGATCGGGGGCGATGCGGTGGTGCGCGAGTCGTACGATGATGCGGCCGGGCGCTTCCGTATCCAGGTGCGGGTCGGCAACCGGCGGTTCGGCCCCCTCTTCGGCTACGAAGGGTCTTTCTCCGCCGAGTTCGTGAACATCGCCGAGCGAGGAGTGCGCGCCGGGCTGCGGCCCTTGCGCGAGGAGGCCAGAACATGAGCGCCGATACCCGTACAAAATTGCTCGCCGGTGCGCTGCGGACGCTCACCGAGCAGGGCCTCGCCAAGACCTCGGCCCGCAGCATCGCCACCACCGCAGGAGTCAACCAGGCCCTGGTCTTCTACCACTTCGGCAGCGTCGACGAACTCCTCGCCGCCGCCTGCGGGTACGGCGCGGAGCAGCGCGTCGCGCATTACCGCGAGCGCTTCGCCCGGGTCGGCAGCCTCGCCGAACTCCTGGAGCTGGGGCGGGAGCTGCATGCCGAGGAGCGCGCCGCCGGCCATGTCGCCGTCCTCGCCCAGCTCTTGGCCGGGGCCCAGACCCAGCCCCGGCTCGTCCCCGCGACCGCCGCCGGACTCGCCCTGTGGATCGAGGAGATCGAAAAGGTGCTGGCCCGGGTGCTGGCCGGGACCCCGATCGCCGCATTCGTGGACGTCGCCGGCCTCTCCCGGGCACTCGCAGCGGGCTTCGTCGGCCTGGAGCTGTACGAGGGCGTGGACCCGGAGGGCGCGCTGGGCGCCCTGGACGCACTGGAGCAGCTGTCCGGACTGCTCGGCGTACTGGAGGACCTGGGCCCGGTCGCCCAACGGGCCGTACGGGCGCGACTGCGACGGAGCGCGGGGCGGCGGGGGCGGGCGGCGCCGGAAACACAGTAGGACGAGGGGGCCGGCCGGCCCGGTCCGTCCGTCACGGGGGAACAACAGACGGATGGGGCCGTCGAAGGGGTCTCGGTGGGTCAGCACCGGTGATCTCGCAACAAGCGCAGCGCAGGCATGAGACGGGGCAGGACGGCCCGGCTCAGGACGCGACAGCTCGCGCCAGCAGCGTGCCGATGTGGTCGGGCTTTGGCGCGTCGAGAACCCGTGCCTCAGCTTCCTCGAAGCCCGCCCCATAGAGAAGGCTCATCCACTTCCGGGGCGTATAGCTGTATCGGTAGGTGAACAGAGCCTTACCCGCGAAACCGCCCTTGTACATGCCTTGAGGGCCGTATGCTCCGGGGATCGCCGGCGGTTGGGAGAAGGCGAATACGCCCGCAGGGTTCAGGCGCGCACGAACCAAGGGGAACAGGCGCGCCGGGTCGCTGAACCAGGCCGCGCCGAACACGGAGTAGACGCCGTCATAGGTCTGCGTGTCCCTGCGTAGGAAGGCCAGTACTTCGGCGCACACGAAGTCGACGCCAAGCGGCCCCCACCGCTCCGAGGTCTGGGCCACCATGACGGGGGACATGTCCACCCCGCGCGCTTTGATGCCCCGCTGCGCGAGGAACGCCAGCGCGCGTCCTGTGCCGCAACCGATCTCCAGCACGCTTTCGGGCTGTCCGAGCATTTCAGGGCCGGGGCCGTGGTCGGAGTACTGCGTCCATCTGAACACCGGTTCAGACTCGATGACGTCCCTTTTGGTCGACTCGGCGAACGTATCCCACAGTTCGCGTTCGTGGTCGAAGTTGTGCTGCGCGGCCAACGGGTCTCCTTCGGGGAGAGTGGAACGGCGATTGGCCCCGCCCCCAGGGGCAGGGTACGGGGCGCCCCATCGGGTTGGTCAGTGGCTGTCAGGGACCTTGTTGTCGCACGGCGAGCAGTCGGACCCGTCCTTGGCCCACAGCTCCTCGTCCGGGTTGAACCCCTGCTCGCGGATCACGTCCGCAGTGCGGAGAACGAGACCGTCCCGGCGCCGCTCGATGAGGGGTGCGTGGTGCTTGTACCTGCCGCCGTTGTACCGCTCGCAGAAGGCGAAGTACACGGGGGTGTCGAGGATGATCTGATGGACCCCGATATCTACCGTCTTGCCGACACCGAGGTGAAGTTCCGGCCGCTCCATGGCCGTGATCAGGTAGGCCACGGCGTTACTGAGAATGCGTTCTGCCGTGCCATCGAGCATGAGCGAGTTGTCCCGCTTGAGAAGCGCGATCTCGCGGTTCCACACCTCGCCCTCGGAACCGGGGCTCTCGAATACGTTGTAGGTGCACTCCTTGACGTATCGACGTACCGCGTTCAGAAGCGCCCGAGGGTCGCGGTATGTCGTGCTGCTCGGAGCTTCGAGCATGACAGTCATCTGTGTGCCGCTCATCGCTGTTCGCCTTCCCGATTGAAATCCCTACCGTGGCAATCCATGGTTCCGCAATGAGTCGACTCCGCCTAGCTGATTTCCTGTTCGCGCAAGAAGTCGTCTCGGATTCCTTCAAGCAGGGCCCGCATGGCATCACCGGATAGCGCCATGGAGGCGAACCCATCGAACTTGTGCACATACAGCGCAACGTCTCTGGGGTCGGTCACGATCATCTCTGCGTGAACGGTCTCGACAGTGACTGTCCTGTCATCTCGGATGACAAAGGCGTGACTCGCCACGTCCTGCTGTCGCGCTGACAAGGGAACGATGCGAATGTCTATGTTGGGCAGCCGTGAAAGAGAGGCGAGGCTGTCCATCTGTTCCGCCATCCTGACGGCCGACACGATGCGCCACCGCAGCACAGGCTCAGTGATGACGAAGTGAAGTTCCTTGGTTGCGTCGTAGAGAGCCTGTTGCCGTTCTATCCGGGCACTGATGGTCCGGGCCAGCACATCCTCGCCGAGATCGTGCCGAGAGAGAATCGTTCGGATGTATTCGGGAGTCTGCAGGAGGCCAGGAATCAAAGCCGGCTGGAAGAGTCGCAGCAACGTCATTTGAGCTTCCAGTGCTCTCGTCTGCTGCTGCGCCTTATGCACCCCCATACGTCGGACAAGACGCCAAGCTGTGGCCTCTGTTGTTGCTGCTCTGACAGCCTCTAGATATTCTGCCTTGACCTCGTCTGAAACACCGATGGCTGTAAGAATGCGCTCAACGTCTGCGGCGGACGGAGCGACCTTCGCCGTTTCGATCTTGCTCAGCTTGCTTGCAGACATGACAGCACTGCGGGCGACGGATTTGGCTTCCTTCCCGGATGCCTGCCGAAGTGCCCGCAGCGCGGCCCCTAGCTGTGCTCTGTTCACTCCCCGTACTTCGCCCACCATTCGGGGAACGTAACGGCGTGAGCCAAAGCCGTATCCCTGTAGGCGCGGAACTCTCCTGCCCGTTCCTCGGGGAGCATGTCTGCCCCGAGGAAAGAGCCATCTTCCGCGTAGTTCATCGCCGCCGGGGCAGTGTTGTCGAAGAGCCAAAAATCCCGAGCCCATGGGACGGGGCTCAGTTTCTCCGTGGTGTCGAGGATGAAGAACTCTTCACCTCCCGTCATGTTCCTTTGGTAGCCCCAACCGAGTTCGAAGCGCAGATAGGGAGTGAGGGGACGAGAGAGAAGGTGAACGCGATAGACACGCTTTCCCTTGCTCGTATGGGAGCGGAGCTCTGATACCCACGCTTCGTTGTAGTCGGCCGGCTGAGGCTCACCGGCGAGGAACGCCCGGTAGGCGTCCACGTTTCCCGACTTGCTGTAGTCATCCAGCGTCTCCAGCCGGAATGCCTCTCGCTCGAAGGTGTCGAACAGTTCACCCAGAGTCTTAGGCGCCACGAAGTCCCTTCCGAATGAGGTCACGTACAAGTTGCTCCGGGATTTCCACCACGGTCTCGTGTGCGGGAATCTGAAGCCCGTGGTCGGCAGGAGTCTCACCCTGCACCAGCAGGGTTCCCCTGTCGGTGGCGTAGATGGTCGGGCAATCCTTGATGTCGCATGTGCTCACAAGCTTGGTGACCTTCACAGGTTCCTTTCCTGGCTCTGTGTCGCATCGTGGTCGATGCTCGCGAGCAACTGACCGGTGGCGCAAGGGGTTCGAGTTTCCAGGACAGGAAACCGGGACGGTGGCCGGGCGCGCCGCCGGGGTGGGCAGCACAACGCCCCCGCCGGCACAGGCCGGCGGGGGCGCGTTGGGGCTGGGGGCGGCTACGCCAGGCCGGGGCCCCGCACCGGAATGCTCGTGAACGTAGGTGCCGGGGCCGGGTCCTGGAAGAAGTCGTTGCCCTTGTCGTCGACGACGATGAAGGCGGGGAAGTCCTCGACCTCGATCTTCCAGACGGCTTCCATGCCGAGCTCCTCGTACTCCAGGACCTCGACCTTCTTGATGCAGTCCTGGGCCAGACGGGCCGCGGGGCCGCCGATGGAGCCGAGGTAGAAGCCGCCGTGCGTGCCGCAGGCTTCGGTGACCTGCGGGGAACGGTTGCCCTTGGCGAGCATGATCTTGGAGCCGCCGGCGGCCTGGAACTGCTCGACGTAGGCGTCCATCCGGCCCGCGGTCGTCGGACCGAAGGAGCCGGAGGCATAGCCCTCGGGGGTCTTGGCCGGGCCCGCGTAGTAGACGGGGTGGTTCTTCAGGTACTCCGGCATCTCCTCGCCGGCGTCCAGCCGCTCCTTGATCTTCGCGTGCGCGATGTCGCGGGCGACGACCAGCGTCCCGGTGAGGGAGAGGCGGGTCTTGACCGGGTGCTTGGTCAGCTCGGCGAGGACCTCGTCCATGGGGTGGTTGAGGTCGATGGCGACGGCGTCGAGGTCGGGGCCCGCGCCTTCGGTCAGCTCCTCGTCCGTCGTCTCCGGGAGGAAGCGGGCCGGGTCGGTCTCCAGCTGCTCCAGGAAGACGCCCTCGGCGGTGATCTTCGCGACGGCCTGGCGGTCGGCGGAGCAGGAGACGGCGATGGCGACCGGGCAGGATGCGCCGTGGCGGGGCAGACGGACGACGCGGACGTCGTGGCAGAAGTACTTGCCGCCGAACTGGGCGCCGATGCCGATCTTCTGCGTCAGCTCGAAGACCTTCTCCTCCAGCTCCTTGTCGCGGAAGCCGTGACCGGTGGGCGAGCCCTCGGCGGGCAGCTCGTCCAGGTAGTGCGCGGAGGCGTACTTGGCGGTCTTCATCGCGTACTCGGCGCTGGTGCCGCCGACGACGATCGCGAGGTGGTACGGCGGGCAGGCGGCCGTGCCGAGCGAGCGGATCTTCTGCTCCAGGAACTTCATCATGGAGGCCTCGTTGAGGACCGCCTTGGTCTCCTGGAAGAGGAAGGACTTGTTGGCGCTGCCGCCGCCCTTGGCCATGAAGAGGAACTTGTAGGCGCCGCCGTCGGTCGCGTACAGCTCGATCTGGGCCGGGAGGTTGGAGCCGGTGTTCTTCTCGTCCCACATGGTCAGCGGAGCCATCTGCGAGTAGCGCAGGTTCAGCTGGGTGTAGGCGTCGTAGATACCGCGGGAGAGCGCTTCTTCGTCGCCGCCCTCGGTCAGGACCTGCTGGCCGCGCTTGCCCATGACGATCGCGGTGCCGGTGTCCTGGCACATGGGCAGGACGCCCGCGGCGGCGATGTTGGCGTTCTTGAGCAGGTCGAGCGCGACGAAGCGGTCGTTGGCGCTGGCCTCGGGGTCGTCCAGGATCTTGCGGAGCTGGGCGAGGTGGTCCGGGCGCAGATAGTGCGAAATGTCGTGCATCGCCTCGGCGGCCAGCTTGCGCAGCGCCTCCGGCTCGACCTTGAGGAACGTCCGGCCGTCGGCCTCGAAGGTGCTCACGCCCTCCGAAGTGACGAGGCGGTACGAGGTGTTGTCCTCACCTACGGGGAGCAGGTCGGTGTAGGCGAATTCCGGCATTGAAGGTCATTCCTTACTCGGAGAGGTCCGGCTGGCATCTACGGCAGCGCCTGAACAGCGTAGAACCCTGGTGCGCGGACGCCGCTGTGAGGTAAGGCTCAGTCGGCACGGGGGCCGGTCCCGCCGATCCCTAGTCGCGATCTATCGCGTTTCGGTACGCTGGGTCGGTGGATGCAGACAACGGGGGACGTCCGGGCCCTGAGACCCCGCCCGGACCGCTTCAGGAGCAGGACCGGCTCCAGGAGCGGAAACCGCTGAACATGACCAAGCCGGCAGCCGGTGCGCCGGCGCCGCCCGCGGTGGCCGATCGCGATATCCGGGCGTCCGACGCGGACCGCGACCGGGTCGCCGAGATCCTCCGCGAGGCGCTGGCCGAGGGCCGGCTGGACCCGGAGGAGCACGCGGAGCGGATCGACACGGTCTACCGCGCCAAGACCATGGGCGAACTGGAGCCCGTCGTGCGGGATCTGCCCGCGGCGGGCGGCTGCCGCCCACAGCAGGGCGCCGCCGGGCATGACCACGGGCCCGGCGCCCCGGCTCCCGACCAGAACCTCGTCGCGATCTTCAGCGCCGCCGTCCGCAAGGGCCGCTGGCAGGCCCCGGCGCGGATCAACGCCGTGGCGTTCTTCGGCAGTGTCGAGATCGATCTGACCGAGGCGGTCTTCCCGCAGCAGCAGATCCAGATCAATGTCACGGCCGTCTTCGGCAGCGTGGAGATCCGGGTCCCGGAGAACATCACGCTGCGCAGCAGCGGCTCCGGCATCCTCGGCACCTTCGAGGTCGAGACCCATGACGCGGAGGACGCCGACGCCCCGCAGGTCCTGGTCAACGGCTATGCCGTACTGGGCAGCGTGGAGGCCAAGCCAAAGCGCGGTGCCTGGATCCGCGATCTGCGGGACCGGCTGTGGGAGGGGCACCGGGAACTGCGCCGGCAGCTGCGCGAGGAGCACCGCGAGCGCCACCACCCACTGCGTCAGGAGCAGCGGGAGGGGTATGAGCGGCAGCGCTTCGAACGCCGCGAGCGCCGGGACCGGTTCCGTAAGGGCGCGGACGACTGACGGCGGCGAGGGCGGGGGACGGGCCGCCGGGCCGCGGTCGGCGGGTGTTGTGGAGAGGCGGTCTGCCGGCGTTCCCGGAGGGTTCGTCCGCTGACGTTCTTCTCGTTGTCGCACGATCGCCACGGTGTGCATAAGCGTGCGCACAGCGGGTAGGGCTCGTGCATCGTCTCTCGTACGGCTGCGGGGTGCGGAAAAAGGCCGTGCGCAGCGAGACGGGCAAGGGTGATTCTCGCGCCGAAGCCGTCGTCAGGAGTAGACCGTGCTGCTACCGCATCAGCCCCTGCAGGATGCCGCTGTCGTTCCGTCCCAGCAAGTGCCTGATCGCGACGAGGCCGGCCCCTGGCATTCGGAGGCGGTGTGCCGCCGGGACGAAGCCGGGCTGTTCTTCGCCCCGTCCAAGGAGCCGACCGCCGCGCGGCTGGCCAGAGAAGAGGCCGCGAAGCGGGTCTGTGCCCGCTGTCCCGTGATGGTCGAATGCCGGGAGCATGCGCTGCTCCAGCCCGAGCCGTACGGAGTCTGGGGCGGTCTGACCGCGGCCGAGCGCCGGGTCGTGCTGACCCGGCGGCGGCGCCGGGAGAGCGAGCTCCAGCGCACGGCCCATATGCCCGCGGCAGGCTGACCGCCGCGGCACCGGCTTCGGCCCGTACGGCGCATCACCGGACGTAGGGGTCACTTCGCCCCCGCCGGAGGCTCTCGGAGTCTCTCCGACGGGGGCGAAGTGTGTGTACGGAGGCGGGCCGTTGCGGGCCCCGCCCCCGTACGCCGCTAGCTGGGGCGCTCGAAGTCCACCGAGCTGTAGGCGCGCAGCTTCGACAGCCGGTGCTGGGAGTCGATCTGGCGGATGGTGCCGGACTTGGAGCGCATCACCAGGGACTGGGTGTAGGCGTTCTCGGCGCGGTAGCGGACACCGCGCAGCAGTTCGCCGTCGGTGATGCCGGTGGCGACGAAGAAGACATTGTCGCCGCGGACCAGGTCGTCGATCTCCAGCACCTTGTCCAGGTCGTGCCCGGCGTCCAGCGCGCGCTGCCGCTCCTCGTCGTCCTTGGGCCACAGCTTGCCCTGGAAGGCGCCGCCCAGGCACTTCAGCGCACAGGCCGCGATGATGCCCTCGGGCGTCCCGCCGATGCCCAGCAGCAGGTCCACGCCGGTGCCCTCACGGGCCGCCATGATCGCGCCCGCGACATCGCCGTCGGCGATGAACTTGATCCGGGCGCCGGCTTCCCGGACCTCCTTGACCAGGCCCTCGTGGCGGGGACGGTCCAGGATGACCACCGTGACGTCCTCGACCGCGGACTTCTTCGCCTTGGCGATCCGCTTGATGTTCACGGCCACCGGTGCCGTGATGTCGACGAAGTCGGCGGCCTCCGGGCCCGTGGCGAGCTTGTCCATGTAGAAGACCGCGGACGGGTCGAACATCGAGCCGCGCTCGGCCACCGCCATCACGGAGACGGCGTTCGCCATGCCCTTGGCGGTCAGCGTCGTCCCGTCGACCGGGTCCACGGCCACGTCGCACTCCGCGCCGGTCCCGTCGCCGACGCGCTCACCGTTGTAGAGCATCGGGGCGTTGTCCTTCTCGCCCTCCCCGATGACCACGACGCCGTTCATCGAGACGGTGTGGATCAAGGCGCGCATGGCCTTGACTGCCGCGCCGTCCGCGCCGTTCTTGTCACCTCGTCCCACCCAGCGGCCCGACGCCATGGCACCGGCCTCGGTCACCCGGACGAGTTCCAGGGCGAGGTTGCGGTCCGGGGCCTCGGGGCTGACCTCGAGTGGGGACGGGAGATGATGCTCGGTCATCGAGCGCACCTTTCTGTACGGCGACGGCCGCGAAGGATGAGGGTGCTACCGACCTTATCCGTACCTCGCCAAAATGAGCAGAGGGCCCCACGCATGAGCGGCCGCCGGGGAGCCGGGTGCCCGGTCGTTCGTGCAGGTCACGGCCGTCACCGGGGGGCCTGTCGGGTCCGCGGCGGCGATAGGGGACCATAGGGGCGTGGCAGGTATGCGAGGCAGACAGACGGTGCGGGACATGGTCCTGTCGCTGGCGGTGATCGGCATCCTCGTCGGGGCGATCTACATCTTCATCCCGCACGACGAGAGCGCGGACGCGGCGAAGAGCGCGGTCAAGCGGGTCGACTACCGCGTCGAACTGATCACGGCCCGGCGGGCGGCACCGTATCCGGTCGCCGCGCCCGAGGGGCTGCCCAAGACCTGGCGCGCCACCTCCGTCTCGTACAAGGCGAGTGAGGACGGCAAGGGCGGCGCCTGGCATCTGGGCATGCTCGACCCGGAGCAGGAGTACGCGGCCGTCGAGCAGAGCGATGCCATGCCGCGGAAGTTCATCAAGGACGTCACTCTCGGCGCGACCAAGGCCGAGGGCAAGCAGGCCGTCGGCAGCAAGAAGTGGGACCGCTACCAGGGCGACAAGTACCGGGCGCTGGTCCGTGAGGAGTCCGGGGTGACCACGGTCGTCACCGGCACCGCGCCGTACGGGCGGCTCGCCGATCTGGCCGCCGCGCTGGTCGCGAAGAAGGGCTGAGCAGCCGGAACATCGATGAGGCCGCCGCACCAGGGAAGGTGCGGCGGCCTCATGCGTGGATCGGCATGCCTGTCTGCCTGTCTGCCTGGCTGGCTGCCGGCCGGGGCGGGCTCAGACGGCGGTGACGGCCTCGTCGAAGGCCAGCCGCGGCGAGCGCGGGTAGAACGCGTCGGCGCCCGGCTTGCCGATGTTGATGACGAGGAAGGACTTCTGCTTGCCGTCGCCGAAGAACTCCTTGTCGATGCCGGTGAAGTCGAAGCCGGTCATCGGGCCGGCGGCCAGGCCGGCGGCGCGGACGCCGACGATGAAGTAGCCGGCCTGGAGGGTGGCGTTCTGGGTGCCGGCCACCTCGCGGGCCGCGGCCTCGGAGAAGAAGGAGTCCTTGATGCCCGGGGCGGCCGGGAAGAGCTGCGGCAGCTTCTCGTGGAAGTCCAGGTCCACGGAGAGGACCGCGGTCAGCGGCGCGCTGAGGGTCTTCGGGCCGTTGGCGCCCATGGCGTGCTGGACCAGGCGCTGACGGGCCTCCTGCGAACGGACCAGGGTGATCCGCAGCGGCGTCTGGTTGAAGGCGGTCGGACCGTACTTCACCAGGTCGTAGATGGCCTGGACCTGCTCGTCCGTCACCTGCTCGTCCGTGAACGTGTTGGCGGTCTGGGCCTCGCGGAACAGGAGGTCCTGGGCGGCGGCGTCAAGGGCGAGAGACATAAGGGCACCTCGGTGAGTCAGATGGGGGGGTTCAGGTTCGGCTGTCCTGCGGGCACTGCGGTGAGTGCGGTGCCGTCACAGGGTGCTACGGAACCACTGTAAACGAGATAGATTAAGTTTCAACTAAAATGGGATCACTGTGAGCCGGTTCACATGGTGTTGGTTCATGTGGTGTCGGCTCGCAAGGCTTCGGCTCACGCGGCCTCGGCTCACGCGGCGTCGGTTCGCAAGGCTTCGGCTCGCATGGCGTCCGTTCAGATGGGCGTCGGTTTGCATGGGCCGGCTTCGTTCCCCGGGTTCCGGAAGGGTGCAGGGGGCCGTCCCTGGGCGCGCTCCTAGGTGCGCTCCGCCCCGGCCTCGTCCGACGACTCCGCCAGCGCCGCGTCCAGCCGCGCCCGCGCACCGTTCAGCCAGCGACGGCAGACCTTCGCCAGCGCCTCGCCCCGCTCCCACAGCGCCAGCGACTCCTCCAGCGTCGTGCCGCCCGCCTCCAGGCTGCGGACGACCTCGATCAGCTCGTCCCGCGCCTGCTCATAGCCGAGCGTGGAATCCACCGGGGCCACCTGGGCCACCCCGGCCGCCGCGTCGTCCGTCTTCGCCTTTGCCATGTCTCCCACCCTATGAGTCTGTCCGTGCACTATTCGGCGGCCGTGGCAGCGCCCGGGGCGCCGTCCACCCGCACCGTGAACCCGCCCTCGGCGACCCGGGCCCGGAGGGTCTCGTCCGCGTCGACCTCCTGAGGTGAGCGCACCGCCGTCCCGTCCGGCTTCTGCAGGACCGCGTAGCCGCGCTCCAGCGTCGCCTTGGGGGAGAGCGCGACCACCCGCGCCAGGGTGTGCGTCAGCTCCGAGTCGGCGCGGTCCAGCAGATGCCCCAGGGTCCGCCGGCCGCGCTCCAGCAGGGCCGTGACCTGCTCCTCGCGGTCCTCGACCATCCGCTGCGGGCGCTGTATGCACGGCCGGTGCAGCGCCGACGCCAGCCCCCGCTCCTCCCGCTGCAGAAAGCCGTCGACCGCCCGCCGCGCCCGCTCCCGCAGTTGCTGGACCCGGGCCAGCTCCTCGCCGACATCGGGCACCACCTTCTTCGCCGCGTCCGTCGGCGTCGAGGCACGAAGATCGGCGACCAGATCCAGCAGCGGGGAGTCCGGTTCATGGCCGATGGCCGAGACGACGGGCGTCACGGCCGCGCTGACGGTCCGGATGAGCTGCTCGTCGGAGAACGGCAGCAGGTCCTCCACGCTGCCGCCGCCCCGGGCCACGATGATCACGTCCACCTCGGGCAGTGCGTCCAGCTCCTGGACCGCCGCGACCACCTGCGGGACCGCGTGCACACCCTGCACCGGCACATTGCGCACCGCGAAACGGACGGCCGGCCAGCGGTGCCGGGCGTTCTCCAGGACGTCCCGCTCCGCGGCGCTCGCCCGGCCGCAGACCAGCCCGATCAGCTGCGGCAGAAACGGCAGCGGCTTCTTGCGGTCCGCCGCGAACAGCCCCTCCGCAGCCAGCGACTTCTTCAACTGCTCAAGACGGGCGAGGAGTTCACCGACCCCGACCGGCTTGATCTCGGCGGCCCGCAGCGACAGCTGGCCGCGCGGGGCGTACCACTCCGGCTTGGCGTGCACCACCACCCGGGCGCCCTCGCTCACCACGTCGGCGACCTTGTCGAAGACCTGGCGGTAGCACGTCACGCTCACCGAGATGTCGTGCGACGGGTCACGCAGCGTCAGAAAGACCACACCCGCGCCGGGCCGCCGCGAGAGCTGGGTGATCTGCCCCTCGACCCACACCGCGCCGAGCCGCTCGATCCAGCCGCCGATGAGCCGGGACACCTCGCCGACCGGGATCGGCGTTTCCGGGGACGTAGAAACAGCCATACGAGCGAGGGTAGCGGCGGGCACTGACAGTGGCGGCGGGGTGGCTGCGGGGTGGCTGCGGAGTGGCTGCGGAGTGGCGGCCCGTGGCCGGACGGGAGACGCCCACCCACCCACCGGTCACCGCCCCCCCCGCCCTTGCGCCCCGCCCGTGTCAGCCCGCCGCCCCGCCCGCCGCCGGCCGCCCGCCGTGCTGCACCGCCAGCACCACGAGCCCCGCCACCAGCCAGGCCCCGCCCGTCAGCTGCGCGGTGGCGGACGCCTCGATGATCACCGCGACCACCACCGCCAGCCCCAGCAACGGCACCACCGCATGCCGCAGCACGTTCGGTGTCCCTCCCGCGAGCTCTCGGTTCCGTCCGAGCGGGGGATGCCCCCGTCGCCCGCGGATCCAGAACCAGCCGATCACCGAGGCGTGCAGCAGTCCGAACGCCGTCAGCGCCCCCACGTTCACGATCGACGACAGCTGCGCGAGCCCGTCGTCCCTGCGGGCCGCGCCCACCGCCGCCACCAGCGTCACCAGGGCCGCGCCCAGCAGCGCCCGGCGCGGTACCCCGCTGCCCGCGTCCACCTTCGACATCGCCCCCGGCAGCCGTCGGTCCCGGGCCATCGCGAACAGCAGCCGGCCGGCCGCGGCCTGCCCCGCCAGCGCCGCGAACGCCGCACCGACCGCCTTGCTCAGCGCCACCAGATCCTGCAGCCACCGGCCCACCGCCGAGTCGACCGTGGTGTAGAACGCTGTGCCCTGCTCCGCGGGCCGGGCCGCCAGCTCCGCCGCGCTCATCGGCATCAGCAGCGCCGCCAGATACGTCTGGACCGCGAACAGCACACCGGCCACCACCAGACAGGTGAGCACCGCCCGCGCCACCCGGTCCGGCCCGCCCGGCCCCCGGCCGCCCTGCCCGGTGGCCGGCCCGCCCCCGGCCTCCTCCGCGAACGACGCGATCGCGTCGAAGCCCAGATACGACAGCACCGCCACCGACACCGCGGCCAGCACCGCCCCGGCCGAGAAAGCGCCCTCACCGGTCAGCGGCTCGGCCCAGCCCCGCGGAGCCCCGTGGACGACCAGCTCGACGACCGCCGACACCACGAACACCGCGAGCACCACGATCTCCATCGCCAGCACCGCGAACCCGGCCCGCGCCGCGGTCCGTACGCCCGACAGATTCAGCAGCGTCGTCACGACCACCGCCAGCGCCGTCCACACCCACGGGTGCACGGACGGCACCAGCGCATGCAGCGCGATCCCGGAGAACAGATACGCCACCGCCGGAATCAGCAGATAGTCCAGCATCGCCATCCATCCGGCGACGAACCCCGCACCCTCGCCCAGCCCCACCCGGGCGTACGTGTAGACCGAACCGGCCCGTGGGGCGACCCGCACCATCTGGGCGTACGAGGAGGCGGTGCACGCCATCGCGACGGTCGCGACCAGGTAGACGAGGGTGATCGCACCGTGCGACGTGGCCTGCAGCGTGCCGAAGATGCCGACCGGCGCCATCGGGGCGATGAACAGCAGCCCGTAGACGATCAGGTCCCGGAAGGTCAGCGTCCGCCGCAGCGCCCCGGGAGCGCCGCAGTCCCCGCCCCCGCCGGCGGCACCGTCCGCCGCCCCCTCCTCCTCACTGCCGCCCGTGACCGGCATCTGTGCCTCCTCGCTGGGTGCCGCCCTCAGTCTGGGCCAGCGGTGCGATCTTCGGGGGCGGGGGCACGCCTTTACGATGGGACGCATGACTTCCTCGCCCAGCCCGACTCCCGCCACCACCCCGGGCGAAGCTGCTTCGCGCCGCAGGGTCCTGCTCGCCGCCCCCCGTGGTTACTGCGCCGGTGTGGACCGCGCCGTCATCGCCGTGGAGAAGGCCCTTGAGCAGTACGGCGCCCCCGTCTACGTGCGCCACGAGATCGTGCACAACAAGTACGTCGTGAAGACCCTGGAGAAGAAGGGCGCGATCTTCGTCGAGGAGACGGAAGAGGTGCCCGAGGGCAACATCGTCATCTTCTCGGCGCACGGCGTCGCCCCGGTCGTCCACGAAGAGGCCAAGCGCGGCAAGCTCGCCACCATCGACGCGACCTGCCCGCTGGTCACCAAGGTGCACAAGGAAGCCGTCCGCTACGCCAAGGAGGACTACGACATCCTCCTGATCGGCCACGAGGGCCACGAAGAGGTCATCGGCACCAGCGGTGAGGCGCCCGAGCACATCACCCTCGTCGACGGCCCGCAGGACGTCGCCAACGTCGAGGTCCGCGACCCGGACAAGGTCGTCTGGCTCTCCCAGACCACCCTCTCGGTCGACGAGACCATGGAGACGGTGGACGCCCTCAAGGGCCGCTACCCCAACCTCCTCTCGCCGCCCAGCGACGACATCTGCTACGCCACCCAGAACCGTCAGATCGCGGTGAAGCAGATGGGTGCCGAGGCCGATCTGGTCATCGTCGTCGGCTCCAAGAACTCCTCGAACTCCGTGCGCCTCGTCGAGGTGGCGCTGGGTGCCGGTGCCCGCGACGCCCATCTGGTCGACTACGCCGAGGAGATCGACGAGGCCTGGCTGGAGGGTGTCGGCACGGTCGGCGTCACCTCCGGCGCCTCCGTCCCCGACATCCTCGTCCACGGTGTCCTGGACTGGCTCGCCGCGCGCGGCTACGAGGACGTCGAGACCCTCACGGCCGCCGAGGAATCCATCCACTTCTCACTGCCCAAGGAGCTCCGCCGCGACCTGCGCGCCGAGGCCAAGGCGGCCGGCGAGAGCTGAACCCCCGCTGCCGGTTCGCCGTCCGGGCCATGAGTCACCTCATCCCGGGGGCGGGCCGCCCCGTCGGCGCCTAGCCTTTTCCCATGAGGGTCTTCGGTGTGGACATCGGCGGATCGGGCATCAAAGGTGCCCCGGTGGATCTGGCGCGCGGCGATCTCGCGGAGGAGCGCCACAAGGTACTGACCCCGCACCCGGCCACCCCGGAAGCGGTCGCGGACTGCGTCAAGGAAGTCGTGGACCACTTCGGGTGGTCGGGGCCGGTCGGTGCGACCTTCCCCGGTGTGGTCACCGACGGTACGACCCGTACCGCCGCCAATGTCGACAAGGGCTGGATCGGCCTCGACGCCGACGCCCTGATCACCGGCCGGCTGGGCGGTGAGGCCGCCGGCCGCCCCGTCACGCTGCTCAACGACGCGGACGCGGCCGGGCTGGCCGAGATGCGCTACGGCGCGGGCCGCGACCGGGCCGGCACGGTGATCGTGCTCACCCTCGGCACCGGCATCGGCAGCGCGGTCTTCATCGACGGCCGCCTCGTCCCCAACACCGAGCTCGGCCATCTGGAGCTGCACGGCCATGACGCCGAGAAGCGCGCCTCCACCAAGGTCAAGGAGGACGAGGACCTGAGCTGGCCGCACTGGGCGCACCGGGTCCAGAAGTACCTCGCCCATGTGGAGATGCTCTTCTCACCCGCGCTGTTCGTGATCGGCGGCGGGGTGAGCCGCAAGGCGGAGAAGTTCCTGCCGCTGATCGAGGGCATCAGCGCCGAGATCGTGCCGGCTCAGCTTCAGAACAATGCGGGGATTGTGGGGGCCGCGATGGCTGCGCACGCCGCTCGGGCTGGCGAGCCACCTGCCGCGGACGGTTCCCGGGCCGCGGCCGGGTCCGGTCGGCGGGCCGCGCCGGCGGCCGGTTCTGCTGCCCGCGCGGTCCGCTCTGCGGTCGACTCACCGGTCGGCTGGCCCGACGCCGGGCGATGATCAGCGCCCGCCGGACGATCGCGAGCAGCGCGCAGACCAGCGTGCCGGAGTAGAGCCAGCCCGCGTTCAGCGCGAGGACGGTGAAGACGCCCAGCAGCAACCCCTCGAACCCGTCCGCGCCGTGCTGGATCGGCAGCGCACCGAGCGTGAAGGCGATCGGCAGGGTGACCGGCGCACAGATCAGGTCGTACGGCCTGACCCACAGCGCCGCGCCGATGCCCACCAGCAGGTAGCAGACGCCGTACGCGGTCGGTGCGCCGCCGAACAGCAGCCGGTCCACGAAGGCGAACGCCAGCAGCGCCAGCGTCGCCAGCAGCCAGCAGCCGAGACCGGTGAGCTTGGCGGCCGGCATCCGGCGCCGCGGCCCGGCCGGCGGGACGGGGGCCGGGCGCCGGGGCCGGTGGACGGCGGAGGACTCCGCGCCCGCCGGCCGGGCCACCGCACGTCCGGGGACCGCGGCCGACGGCGGCCGGGTGGGCGCCCGGAGGGCCCCGGCCGGCGCGGGGCCGCGCGGCGGCGCATGGACGGCGGCCGTCGCGGAGGCCGGTACGGACGCGAACCCGGAGGCCCGCATCGCGGAGAGAAAGGCGTCGTCGGGATCGGGGGTCACGGCCTCCGCGGGGCGCGGGAGCCGGGCGTCCTGGCCCGCGGGCGGCCGTCCGGACCGCGGCGGGCTGTGCTGGGGCGTGCGCGCTTCGTGTTGCTCCACCCGGCAACGGTAGGCCGCTAAGTGGTATTAACCGGTCGCGGGACACGCGCTTTCACCGAGCTTGCGGCCGAGTTCGCTACGGGCCGGGGCCGGGCGGGGCGCGGGCCGGTCCCGGTGGCGGACGCTCGGCCCCCGCGGCCCCGTAGACTGGTGGATCGGCCCTCCCGGGGCCGCTGCCCACCCCACCACCTCTCGTTCGGAAGTCGAGTCGCCACGTGTCGCTCACGATCGGAATCGTCGGTCTGCCGAATGTCGGCAAGTCGACCATGTTCAATGCCCTGACCAAGAACGACGTGCTGGCGGCCAACTACCCGTTCGCCACCATCGAGCCGAATGTCGGTGTCGTCGGCGTCCCCGACCCGCGGCTGGCCAAGCTCGCGGAGATCTTCTCCTCCCAGAAGATCCTCCCGGCGACCGTCGACTTCGTCGACATCGCGGGCATCGTCCGCGGCGCCTCCGAGGGCGAGGGCCTGGGCAACAAGTTCCTCGCGAACATCCGCGAGTCCGACGCGATCTGCCAGGTCATCCGCGCCTTCAAGGACGAGAACGTCGTCCACGTCGACGGCAAGATCTCGCCCAAGAGCGACATCGAGACGATCAACACCGAGCTGATCCTCGCCGACCTCCAGACCATCGAGAAGGTCCTGCCGCGCCTCCAGAAGGAGTCGCGCATCAAGAAGGACGTGGCCCCGAAGGTCAAGGCGGTCGAGGAGGCCAAGGCGATCCTGGAGAAGGGCGAGACGCTCTTCGCCGCGGGCATCGTCCAGGGCTCCGGCAACGAGGAGCTCCTGCACGACCTCCACCTCCTCACCACCAAGCCCTTCCTCTACGTCTTCAACGTCGACGAGGACGAGCTGACCGACGAGGACTTCAAGAACGAGCAGCGCGCCCTGGTCGCCCCCGCCGAGGCGATCTTCCTGAACGCCAAGCTGGAGGCCGACCTCGCCGAGCTGGACGAGGACGAGGCCCTGGAACTCCTCCAGTCCGTCGGCCAGGAAGAGCCCGGCCTCGCCACCCTCGCCCACGTCGGCTTCAACACCCTCGGCCTGCAGACCTACCTGACGGCCGGCCCCAAGGAAACCCGCGCCTGGACCATCAAGAGGGGCGCCACGGCCCCCGAGGCGGCCGGTGTCATCCACACCGACTTCCAGAAGGGCTTCATCAAGGCCGAGGTCATCTCCTTCGCCGACCTGGTCGAAACCGGCTCGGTGGCCGAAGCCCGCGCAGCCGGCAAGGCTCGCATGGAGGGCAAGGAGTATGTGATGCAGGACGGGGATGTGGTGGAGTTCCGGTTCAACGTGTAGTTGCCGCCCCAGCGCCGGCCCAGCGGTCCGGCGAATGTGCAGGTCAGGCAAATATGCAGGTCAGGTGGGGTCGGTCCCGTTCGGGGTCGGCCCCGCCTGCTGTGCCCGTGGTCCACGGACGCCGTGCTTGGGCGGCGGCGCGGGGGGTCCCCCTGGCGCCGTATGGCCGGCGGTCGGGGAACCGACCGCAGGCCATGGGACGGAGGTGCGATGCTCTGGTACGGGCGCCCTCAGCCGGTGTTGCCGTCAGGGGCCTTCCTGTGCGGCTGCGGGCCCGTCGTCGACCGGATAGGTGTCGGTGTCCGGGGCGGGAGGGTCTGTGTCGGCCATGACTGTCTTGGCCGTTGCTGTTCCGGTGCCGAGGGGGACCCAGTAGAAGTAGCCGACGGCCCAGCGGTCATTGAACGCTCCTGACTGCTTCACGGCCCGGACGGTGAAGTCCCTTCCAGCGGCAACCGGAACGGCCATCGAGTTCTTTCCCGCCCTGCTGGTGCCGTGTGCGTCGTCTTCGATGGACCTGCCTTGCGTGGTGATGGTGAGACGGACGTGTTCCGCTCCGCCGCCGGCATGGGCCCGGGCGAGGACGAACCCGGAGGTCTGAGCGGTGAAGGTCCGCTGCTGGTCCGGCCTCGGCGAGCTCACCACGAATTCCGCGATGAGCACGGGGGCGCCGACTGCGTCTACCCGCCCTTGCAGGGCGGCGGTGCTCTTCACGCTCACCGTGTTGTTCTGCGGCGGCTCGTGAAGGCTCTTCTGGTCGAAGGTGACGTTCCCCTTGGTGACGAGCGGGCCGCGAACGGTCGTCGTGCGGCCGGGCGTGGAGAGGTTGAGGTGGGCATCGAAGTCGATCGCCGGGTACGTCCCGAGCCCGGTCACGTAGCGGACCTTGAACGTCTTGCTCTGGTTGACCGTCACATCACTCTGGATGTTCAGGGGCGGATCGACGGTCTGGCCTCCCGACTTCACGGGGCCCCTGAGGTCGCGGATCCGTACGACCTTGTTCGTCTGGGTAGCCGTCACATGCCCCTTCGCCTCCAGGTCTCCGGTCACGGTGGAGCCGTGGACGGTGAGGTTGCCGTTGGCGGTGAGCGGGTTCCGGATGGTGGTGGTGCCGCCGGCGTATGTGCCGACGTCGAGTGACTTGTGGACGAGAAGACCTGCGCCTCCGCGGACCTCCAGGGGCCTCGTGTCATTGGGCCCCGTGATGCCGTCGTGCGCACGGATCACTCCGCCGGCGGTGGCGGTGTTGACGATGATGTCGGGGTTGTTGACCTTGATGTAGGTGGTGAGGTACCGGGTCTCGTTGCCCATGGTTGCTTCGAGGGTGAAGCTGGTGTCGTCGACCAGGTTTTCCGGGGTGATCCAGGTGCCGTCTTTGGCCGGGCGTGAATCCTGAGTGCCGTCCGGTTTCCGGTAGTGCATCGTGTAGACGGCGTGGGGGGTGCCGTCCCAGTGGAGGGTGGCCTTGGTGCTGCGGTTGATGACGACGGAGGCCGGGCGGAAGCTGTGCAGGTAGAAGGAGTCGTCGCGCTTGCTGACTTCGCCCCGGCCGGTGCGGTTCTGGTAGGCGCCGTCCGCTCCGGTGGTCGAGGTGGATTCCTCCCAGGTGATGTCGACCGGGCCGGCGCCGCCGTTGACCTCGATGCCCCACAGCTCCAGCTGGACGCTCCATGTCCCGTCGAACGCGGCGGGCTCGTCCGGCGGGGACGAGCAGGTGAAGACGACCTGGTTGGGGTCGCGGACATCGCGTTCGACGTTCCATTGCCGCTTGCCTGAGGGAACGGTGAACTCGCTGCGGATCAGGGTGGGTTCACTGGTCAGGGCGGATGCGTGGCGGCCGGTCGGGACGCGGACCTTGAACCATTTGCAGTGCACGGGCCAGTTGGCGCCGGACTTCACCGTGCCGTAGGTGAAGGTCAGCTTGGCGTACTCCGGCTTGGCGAAGGTGGAGACATGGAGCGGGCTCGGGTCCGGGACCATGGCGGGCGGGAGCAGCATGGGGAGGTCAGGGGTAGTCACGGTTCTCAGGCTCCTGAACTGGCGGGAGGGTGTCAGTGGGGCAGGGGCGTGGCGGTGAGGGGGGCGTTGCCGGCGCGGCGCTGGGGGCTGGTGTCGCCGAGTGCGGTGTCCTCGGTGATGCGGGTCCGGCTGCCGAGCGGGGTGCTGATGTCGAGGGTGAGCGCGAGGGTCCAGGTGCCGTCGAAGCGGGCGGGTTCGGCGGGGACGAGGGTGAGGAGGGTGCCGGCCGGGTCGGTGGTGGTGGTTTCGACCAGCCATTGCCGGCCGCGGCCGGGGCCGCGTGCCAGGTCCAGCCGGGTGCGCAGGATGACGGGTTCGTCGGCCGGCGCGGATGCGTGGTCGGCGACGGGGAGGGCGACGGCGACCCGCCGGCACCGGATGGGCCAGGTGGTGCGGCCGGTCGGGTCGTCCCCGATGGTGAGGCGTACGCGGTGGAGGGCCGTCGCGCCCGGTTGTGCGGCCGTCGCCGGGGCGTGTTCCAGGCGGTAGGGGAGGAGCAGGGCTGGGTTCGGACGGGTCACGACGGGCTTCCTTCCGGGGCCGGGGCCGGTGCAGCGGCGGGGGCCGGGGCGGAGCGGGTGTCTCCGGGGGTGGCCGGTTGGAGCTGGAGGTAGCCGGAGCGGGCGATGGGCAGGGGCGCGTCCGGGTGGGAGAGCTCGTCCGCGTGGTAGATGAGGTGCTCGTCCCAGTCGGGTAGGGGGAGGCCGGTCGCGGTGCCGTCCACGGGGAGGGGTTCGGCCCAGGTCCAGTCGCCGTGCCAGGCCGCGGGGCGGGGCATGACGAGGGAGCTGTCCGGCGGGTCGGCCACTACCGTGAACTCCCGGACGGTGCAGGGTTCGTGGGCGGGGCCGGTGTGCCGCAGCCGCAGGTAGCGGGCGGTGAGCGGTGTTTCGGGGGTGTGGTGGATCTCGGTCACCCGGGTGTTGCTCTGGAGCGTGGTCCACTGCTCGCCGTCGGTGGAGGCTTCCAGGTCGGTGGCGGCGGGGGTGTGGCCGCCGTCCGGGCGGCCGAGGAGGATGCCGACGGCGTCCACCCGGCGTTCGGTGTGCAGGTCGAGGCGGACCCAGTCGCCGGCGGCGGGTGGCTCGCTGCTCTCGTAGGAGGTGGTCGGGTCGCCGTCCGCCATGGCCGAGGCGGGGTGGCCCGGCTGGGCCGTGACGGAGGCCGCTGCCGCCGGCGGGCCGAAGCGGTCGGGGGCGAGCAGCGGGTTGAGGCGGAAGGAAGCGCGGATGCGGGCGAGGGCCCGGTGGGTGGTGTCCGCGTCCACCGAGACGTCGGCGACGGGGAGGATGTCGGTGGTCGCGTGGACGGCGGTGTGGGGGCAGGCGAGAAGGGTGAGGTGGTGGGTGGCGGGGCGGTCGGCGGGCCGGGCGGGCAGGGTGAGGTGTGCGCCGGTGCCGATCGCTGTCACATAGGTGTGGGCGGGGCCGCTGGGGTCGACGGCGTGGAAGCGGTGGTAGCGGGTCCGCTGGTCGTGGTCGTCGGCGGCGAAGTAGCCGATGAGGCCGTCGGTGAGGCGGTCGGGGTCGCCGAGCCGGACGGTCCAGCGGGAGTCGGGGTAGTCGCGGTAGTCGGGGTGGGCACCGGGGTCGGGGTAGTCCTCGTCCGGCGGGGTGAAGACGCGTTTCCAGCTGGGGTCGTTGAGCGGCTCGCCCATCAGGTCCAGGTTGAGGCGGGTGCGGATGAGGGCGAGGGGGCGGCCGATCAGCCGGGCCGGGGAGCGGTCCTCGTCGGGTGCGGGTTCGAGGATGTGGTCGAGCGCGGTGTCGATGGTCTCGATGAGGGCGTCGAAGGCCTTGGGTGCGTGGCCGAGCAGGCCGCGGGCGAAGGCTGCGACATGGGGGTAGGCGGTGGCGAAGCCGTCGTCTTCGGGGTGGCGGTGGGGGGCGTGCGGGAGTGCGTTCCAGGCGGTGGTGGGGGTGTTCCGGGCGTCGCGTACCACGCGTAGTTCGCCGAGGGGTTCCCCGTCGGGGCCGTAGACCAGCAGGGTCTGGTCGAGGTGGTTGACCAGCAGCCAGCCGGCCACCGGGCTGTCGGCGCCCGGGAGTTGTGCGGTCGGGCCGCTCGCGTTCGCCTCGGCAGGTGGCTGGTCGTCCCGAAGCGGCACGGTGTCCAGGCGGACCCGGGCTGGTTGGACCAGCCGGGGCGGCAGCTGTACGAAGCGCTGCGGTCCGGGCGGGTTCGGGAACAGATCGTGGTCCGGCACGACACTGTCCGCGCGGACCAGGGGGAACTGGATGGGTTCGGTCTGGTTCGGCTGCACCAGCGAGAGCACCCGGCCGAAGCGGTCGATGACGATCAGCTCGATGAAGTGGAACTGTCCCGCGCGTACGGGCTGGAAGCGCTGCTCGCCATGGCCTGCGGCGCCGTCGGGGACGTGGTTGGTCTCGCCGGCCAGGGAGAGGACCGCGTGGTCGGTGACCGCCTGGGCGGCGCCGTCCTGCTGGATGAGCCAGTCATGGAAGCCGTCGAGAGCCTGGGAGAGCACGTCCATGCTCTCCAGACCCTCACGCATGGCGTGCAGTTGCCGCGCCAGGTGCGGTGGGGCGTGCTCGGCGAGCCGGCGGGCCTGCTCGCGTAGCACGTAGCGGGTGGAGGGGGTGAGGAAGGCGCGTCCGCCGAACGCGTTCCAGCGGCGTCCGCCGTCGCCGTCGCCGGAGGCTGCGCCGGTGCCCTTCCAGCGGTAGCGGTCGCGGTCGAACTCCCAGTGGGGGGCGGTGTTCCTGCCGTTCTGGTAGGGGGTGGCGCAGTGCTTGATCTCCCACTGGAGGTAGAGCGGGAGCCAGGGCTGGCGCCAGACGCGGGTGTATTCGGGCCATGGGCCCTGGGAGCTGGTGGCCGGGCGGGCGACGAGGGCGTGCAGCGCGGTGAAATCGGGCTCACCGCCGGTGACCTGGGTGCGTACGGCCTTGTCGAGCAGCGCGAATTCGGCGACCAGCGGCCGGATGATGCCGGGGACTTGGGGCGTATGGGCGGGGAGCAGCGGGTCGGCCGGGACCTCCACCCAGGCGTTGTTGATCTTCGCCTTGGTGAGGAGGCGGGACGGGAGGCGGCAGGGCAGCGGGTCGTCCTCGTCGCGGCCGAGCGGCTGGGTGGTTCCCTTGCCGGTCAGGGCGAGGACGGGGTCGGCGGGGCGGTAGTAGCTCTGCCGGGGGGTGCGCTTGAGCTCCAGCTCTTCGGGGAGCTCCAGTCCGTGGTCTTCGGGGTAGCGGTCGATCGCGTCCTGGACGTCCTCGGGGGTGCGGCCGTGCGGGACCTTGCCGCTCAGGCCTTCGACCTCCGCTTCGAGCTCCGTCACCCGCGTTCCGGCTTCCGCGATCCGCTGGTCCCAGGCGGTCTCGTCGAAGTCGAAGCCGAAGTCGAGGGGGCGGCGGTCTTCGGGCAGGTGGCGCAGCCACCACAGGGTCCACAGCCGCCAGCGGGCGGCGGCGAGCCGGTGCACGGCCCGGTCGTAGTCATCCTGGTCGTGGTTGAGGGCGGTGATCCAGTCCGGCTGCTCCGGTGGCGGTGCCTGTGTGTCGGCCTGCTCGCTGGGCCGGTTGACGACCCGCCAGGTGGCACCGCCGTCGTGGCCGCTGAACCAGGAACGGCGGGTGATCTCCTCCAGGGAGACCTGCCAGTCCGGCCCGTCGAGATCGTCGGGATTGCCGTGGAACAGGGCGCGGAACCGGTCGGCGAGCTGGGTGCGGCCGGCCTGGTGGTCGGCGAGGGCGGCGACGGCGTCGGCGGTGCTGTGCCCGATCGCGACGTTGACCGGCTCGGTGGGGCGGTCCGAGTCCGGGTGTCCGCCCTCGCGGTTCCAGGGGATACCGAGGGCAGTGCCGGCGTAGCGGGTGCGGGTGATCGTGTCGGGCAGGTCGTCGGGGGCGGCCCAGCCCAGGGCGCGCAGCACGTCGGCGGGGCTGTCCGGGTCGGCGTCGGGCGGCAGCAGGCCCTCGATGTCGCGTGCCTTGCGGAGGATGTCGTCGGTGTCGTCGCGGTACCAGCCGATCACGCAGTAGCTGACGGTGCACGGCGGCGGGTAGTTGTCGTTGGCCTTGAGGTCGGCGAGGGTGTCGTGGAAGAGGAAGACGTTCTCGTGGTAGGGGGCGAACGCGGCGAAGGCGGGCAGACCGCTGCCGATGGCGGTGAGGAACGCCGGACGTGCGGCGGGCTCCTGCCAGGGGCCGGCCGTCAGGGGGTGGACGCGGCCGATGTAGTCGGCGCGGGGTGTCTCCCTGGGGGAGGCCGGGTCGGCGAACGGCGTGAACGCCGACTCGACGGGCCCGCCGTCGGCCTTCTCCAGGTAGTCGCTGTGCACGAGGAATCCGGCGGCCTTCAGCTCGCCGCGCACCTCGGCGTAGCGGATGACGAGCCAGCGGTTGGGCACCAGGGGGAAGGTGCTGATGCCGGTGGCGGGGTCGATCACGCCGGTGGCCAGGGCCTCGGGCAGCTGCCACTGGACGTGGATGCCCTCGCCGGGAGGGCCCTCGGAGTGCTGGATGGAGGGCTCGGCATTGCTGCGGTGGTCCTTGGAGAACGTCCACGGGTAGGCCGGGGTCCAGCGGCGGAAGACGTCGTACTCGTTCACGTCGCGGGTGGCCAGCAGCGCGTGGACCTCGACGGGGACGATCAGGTCGGTGTCGGTCATCGGGCACTCTCCTGGCCGGGCGCGGGGTCGAGGGTCAGGCGTTGTTCGACGGGGGCGTTGACGAGTTGCAGGGCGAACTCGCCGGGCGCGAGGTCGCTCAGGGCGGGGTCGAGGGCGGCGGCGAGGGCAGGCACCAGGCCCCGGTCGCCGCGCAGCGCGAGGACGTACGGGGCGTCATTCCCGGTGCGGGGCCGGAGGTGGCGGGTGAGCAGGCCGCCGCCCGCGGGATAGTCGCGGTACAGCGGGTAGCCGAGGTCGTCGCCGGGCCGGTGGTCGCGTAGGTGGATGACGCTGTCGTCGGTGCTGGTGCTGGTGCTGGTGCTGGTGCTGGTGCTGGCGCTGTTGCCGCTGCCGCTGCCGCTGCCGCTGCCGTCGTCATCGCTGTCGTCACCGTCGGCGTCGTAGCTGTCGATGCCGAAGTGGATGCCCTGTCCGGGCTCGCGGATGACGACCTCGTCGGGCAGCGTGTCCAGGAGGAGGAGCAGGGTGTCGGGGGCGAGGTGGTCGCGGCGGAGTTCCCCGACGGGCCGGCCGCCGGCGGTGGCGAGGATGTCGAACACCGGCCAGGCCTCGACGAGTTCGGAGCGGATCAGCAGTCCGGCTCGACCGGATTCGGCGGTGCGGGTGCGGGTGCGGCGTCGCTCGGTGGCGGCGGTGAGTGCGGTATCGACCAGTGCGTCCAGGGAGGTGTGGGCGCCCACGTCGCGGGCCCCGGCGAGCAGTGCCTCGATCCAGTTCTCGTCGATGCGGAACAGCCGGATCGACTCCGCAGGAAGCATCGCGGGGTTGGGCACCAGGTAGGTGAAGGGCACCCGGTGCAGCAGGGCCAGCTCGTCGAGCCAGGCCGGCATGGTGCGGGTGTGGCGTTCGGCGGTGGCCTGCAGAGCGGCCATCTGGGGTTCGGCCGTGAGCGCGGCGCGGGCGGCGGCCCGGGTGAGGCGGGTACGGCGGCCGCGGCGAGCCGGGGCCTGGTCCGCTGCGGTGAGCGGGCGGGAGAGCGCCTCGATCAGTTCGGTGGCGAAGCCGGGGGTGGCCAGTTCCCGCAGGGTCCGCCCGTGCAGATCGCCGGGGTCGGCTGCGGCGAGCCTCGTGTCGGCGGCCAGGGCCATCATCGTCGCGGCGGTGTTGGCCAGTTCGCGACGGGCCCGGGTCATCTCCTCGCTGTAGCCGGGATCGCTCAGGGCCAGGGTGCGGCCCAGCGTCCAGGCCGCGGCGTAGGAGACGTCGAACAGACCGTGCTCCGGCTCGTAGATCAGTGCGTGGTCGGCGGTGGTCTGCGGTGTGTCGCGGGCGAAGTCACGGGTCGCGGCGGCGATGACGGGAACGAGGGGACCGCGGTACCAGCCGTAGGTGGTCTCCCCCGACAGCAGCCGGTACGGCAGCGGGGAGTAGCCCAGGTGCAGGCGGCGGCGGGCGTACTGCTCGGCGTCCGGCGTGGACCGCGCCGCCACCCTCCCGGGCGGGCGCAGGCGCAGCGCCAGGTTCTCCCGGTCGGTGCGGGCGGGGGCCACGAGCTTGCCGAGCAGGGCCGCGGCGTCGCGGGTGCCGGCCGGGTCGCTGGTGAACGTCCAGGAGTGCAGCACACACAGCCTGACGCACTCCACCTCTTCGTCGAGTTGGCCTGGGTCAAGCTTGCCGTGGAAGCCCTCCAACGAGACCAGGTGCGCGGTGTAGGTGCCCACCTGGCGGGGGAAGCGGTTGGACGCCAGGACGGCGTACTGGCCCTCGGCGGGGATCTCGCCGTCGTCGCGCTGCTGCGGCCGGGGGGTGACGTCGCGGACGTGGGCGAGGTAGTGCAGTTCCTCCTCACGGGGCACCAGGGCGGTGAACAGCCCGGCGGGGACGTCGATGCTCTGGCAGCGGCCGGCCTCGATGCCCGGGGTGATACCGGTGCCGCTGAGGTCCGGCCCGAGGATGCCGTCGCCGGGCCGGAGCAGCTCCGCGACGGTGCGGGTGGTGGTCTGCCCCAAGCCCTCGGGATCGTCGGGCAGTTCGCCCGCGTGGAAGACCATCAGCGCCAGCCACGGAGCCTGTTCGGGTACCGCGCGGGCCTTCAGGGGCCGCTCCCACGGCAGGATCGACCGGTTGAGGGTGAGGTGCGGAAGGGTGCGGCTGAAGTCGCCGCTGGCCCCCTCGGCCGGGTAGTGGGCGTGCACGGACGAGGGGTCCAGGACGAACCGGACCGCGCGGATCTCGAACTGCTGCGTGTCGGCGGGGATGGCCGGGTTCACGTCGACCCGGTCGCCGTCCTTGGTCAGGCGGTGCTCTGCCGTAACGGTGTAAACGCCGGCGGTGGCCTTCGGCCGACGGTAGTCGTGGAAGGCGACGCGGAGGTCATCGGTGCCGCTCAACGTCGGTTCACCTCTCGGCTGCGGTGGTCATGGGCGGGTTCGTGAACGTGGTCCGGGCGAGGGCCTCGTAGCCGGTCAGCGCCTCGTCGGTGCCGGGGGCGAGGCCGAGGCCGGCCAGGGCGGCGTGCACCGAGGAGCGGAGGGCGGCGGTGTTCGCCGAGGCGATGCCGGTGTCCGGATCGACGATCGTGGCGATACTGGCCTTGTCCGGGGCGGACGGCGGCCCCTCCGGCCCCGAGCCCAACAGCGGGATCGGCGCGTCCGGCAGCCCGTCGGCGTCCAGGGCCCCGGCGTCGACCCAGCCGACCGCCTCGGCCAGTTCGGGCTCCGGGATCTCGAAGGCCATCCCGGCCAGGCAGCCACTGAGCAGCCCGTCCCCGTCGAGGACGTCACGGGGGTTGCCCAGCGGCGCACCCCACATCGCCTTGGGCATGTCCTGCCGGAAGGCGGCAACCGTCCACCCGTCGGGGGTGTAGGGGCGGTCGAACCGTTTCAGGGTGACGCGGTGTTCGGAGACCACCCCTCGCAGGCGCATCGGCCGGATGTCGATGGTGTCGCCGCCGGCCCCGGCGAACGGCTCGTCGTCGTTGTCGTTGAAGATGATCCGGCTGGCGGGAAGGGCGGCCTCGGTGCGCACGGCGAATCCGTCGGCGGAGACCAGCAGGGGCTCTCCCGCGTCGGACCGGGCGGCGGACTCCTCGGGGTCGACGTCGACCAGCAGCCCGCGCAGCGGGGCGATCGACAGCGGGGCGGGCAGCTGGACGCGGAACTCGGGCCAGTCGATCGCCGGTACGCCGTCCCGGCCGGTGCCGAAGGCGATGGTGAACGAGATGAACCAGACTTTGATCTTGGCCCGGCCACCGATCGGCGGCCCCCACAGGTCCAGCGACACCCCCACCGACAGGGAGACCCGCACCCGCACGAACAGCACCTTGACGGTGGCCGCAACCCCGATGCTCAGGCCCATCGACAGGTCGAAGTAGAACGGCTTCCACTGCACCAGCGCGTCCAGCCACGCGGTGAACCATGCCTGCAGCTGGATGCCATGGCCCTTGTCGTAGGTGGCGGACAGCTCGCCGCCGGCCATGAACGCGCCGTCGGTGAGCGCCGCGTACACCTGCCCGCGGAGGGTCACCGGGCCGATCGCCCACCGCCAGCCCACACGCGGCGGGTTGGGGTAGTAGCCGGGCCGCTTGAAGCGCGGGTGGTAGCCGCCGAGGGTGAACACAAAGCCCTTGCCGCCGCCGACCGCGGTGCGGTCCTGGCCCCAGATGTAGAGGGACAGGCCGCCGGTGAGCTCGGCCGCCGGGTCGATGACGTACGAACCGGGCACGACCACCGCGTCCATCGAGAACAGGCCCTGGTCATGGTGGTATCCGATGGCCAGGTCGATCACCAGCCGGGCGATCGGCTTCCTGGCGGCTTTGCTGCGCGGCAGGTCGATCGTGGTGCGCCCGATCAGCAGCACCTTCCACGACTTACCCCCCTCGACCAGCAGCAGCGCCCGGGAGCGCAGAAACTCGAACGAGCTGAATTCGATCCCGCCCGCGCCCCAGTACTGGCCCTCACGCGGAGTGATCCATCCGCCCGGTGCGGCGAGCTGCTCCAGCACCTGCTCCGGGCTGTCACCACTGCCACCGCCGTCCAGCCGGTTCACCAGCGGGAACTGGCCGACCTGGTCGATGGCCGGGGTACGGACCGTGCTGTTGACACCGAAACCCAGCGAGATGCCGATCACCCGGAACGGGGGCGGCCCGAACAGCCCACGCTCGCCGCCCGAGACCTCACCGAACAGGAACATCGACGACCAGCCGTCCACCGCCTTGGCATACGACCCGGCCGCGTGCAGGGCGAAGAACCCGGTCTCGATCGCGGCCAGCCCGACGAACTGCTCCTTGAGCCCGGGCGCGACCTCGGAGCCGGTCCGGCGCTCGACCATGCCACTGATCTTCAGCGGCGGCTTGTCCAGCTGCACGCCCGCCCCGCGCAGCCGGGGCTCGACGTCCAACTCCCCGTCGATGCCCAGCCCCAGGCCCATCAGGACCAGACGGACCGGCCCCACCGATAAGACCGCGTCCAGCGCGACGAAGAGCCCACCGTCTGCCGTCAGCCCTGCGCCGATCCGCGAGATCCGCAACGCCCCGAAAGTCAGGTCGAGCTCACGTGTCCAGGTGTCATCCGAGGCCGCACGCACCGCGAACGGGCCCCGGGAGGCGGCCACGAGTGCGCCGCCGGCGCCCGTGGTGATCGGCAGAAGCAGCGGTTCCTGCGGCACTCCGCCGATGCTCCACTCGATCTGGACGGCCACGCCGGGCCCGGCCGTCCCGCCGGCGGCGAAGCGCGGCAGTCTGCGCTCCGCCGCGGAATCGACCTGGTCCAGCGCGGAGTTGACGGCGATCGCCTCGTCGGCGGTCCATCCGGCCGGCGCCGAGGTGAAGCTGATGCCGTCGAGCACCAGGTCCGCACCGGGCGGGATCGCCTCGCCGACCAGCGGCAGATCCGAGGTGCGCGCGCCGAGCCGGGCCCGCACGGCGGCCGCGGTGCGGCGCGGGCTGCCGGAACCGGTGCCGGGACGGCTGGTGTACACCCAGCCCGTGCGCTCGGTCGCGGCCGTCAGCAGAACCTGACCGGTCGCGGAGTCGTAGCGCACCGACAGGGCATGCAGTTCGGGGCGCAATGCCTCGGGCAGATCGGGCAGGTCGATGCCGAGCGCGGCCACCAGGTCGGTCAGGGGTACGCCTGTCTCGGCCGCCCAGGAGGCGGTGACCACGTTCGTGCCCGGCAGTTCCTGGTACCCGACGTGGAAGCCCAGCGCGCGCAGACCGCCGTGACCGTCGGGGACCTGGACCCTGAGCGTCCCCGAGACCTCCTTGTCGAAGCCGCCGTCCGCCCGCCGGGACAGGTGAGCTCGCAGGGCGAGGTCGGCGTCGGCGTCGCCCAGCGGGAACCGGGCGTCCGCCGCCACCCGGAATCCGGTGGTTCCGGCGCCCGTGTCGTACGCCACCATCAGGCGCTCCGGGGCCATGTCCGTCAGGACGAGCGGCGGCGCAACGCCGAACAGCCCGAAGACCGCCTCTGCGAGGTGCCACTCCTTTCCTGACTCAGGCGCCAGGAGGAACTCGAAGCTCCGCTGCCCCGCATCGAAATCCAGCGCACAGGTAATGACGAGTGATTCCCCGTCCTTCACGGCGAGATGCGCCTGGGCGTACAGCCCGCGAACGGCGACGCCCTCCAGCATGCGGATTTCGTAGACCAGCAGGACGTCCTGCAGTCCGATGCCGCTGAGGACCGACAGCACGGGATGGTCCTTCAGCGACAAGGCGATCCGAACACCAACGATGTCCGCGTCGTCGGCCCCGGGTTCCGGGTCGTCGGCGGTGATGAAACACAGGGAGATCGTCGGTGTGCCCGGGGCGATGATTCCGCTGAGACACAGATTGCCCGCGTCCGGGTCGATTTCCGTGAGACCGGATCCGACGGTGAACCAGCCCGTGAGGGCTTTGATGTTCACCGCGTTCTTGAGTTCTCCCAACTCGTCCGGAATTCCGTCGGGAAGATCCAGCCCCTGCCCCGGGGAAAGGCCGTTCAGCCATTCCTTGAGCTTGCCGCAGGTCATTGCCACAACGCATTCCCTCCCGACCGTCGGGCCGCGCTGCGCACGGGCCGTCGTAAGCCGACGTGAAACTCGGGCGAACGCTATCAGCGCCGGAATTCATATCGGAGATGATCCGGCCATTCGGAGGGTGGCCGTCTCTGGCGCTTTCGCCTGTTTCCAGGGCATCGGTGGGCTGTTGACTGTTTTGTCACGATATTCAATGTCACGCCAGTAAATGGCCCATGCGGCGTGATCATATCGTACGTGGAATCTGAACCGAGCTGGGCGTAAAAGTGCCCTTTGTGGGGTGGCGCAGTCCCGACCCGGCATCACTCGACAACGTCCAAAAAATCCTCTCGCCCTCGCGGTGAGACGGGAATGGAATGCGACTCCGTGCTATTTTCTCCCGCATCTTCGACGCTTCGAGAGAAGGCTGCGCATGCCACCGAAAACAAGGCCCCGCAAGCCGGATGGTGAGCCGAATCTCCTGCACGGCGGGAAGCAGACCGACACCTGCCCTCGATGCCGCTTCCCGAGGAACAAAAAAGAAAAGGACAAGGGGAAGCTGCTGCATGGCATCCCACAAGTCACCGACAGCGCGCAGCTGCGCAATGTCCTCGTCACGATCGACCGCAACCTCAGGGAGGACCGCGACCTGATGAATGACCCGGCCGCCGTCTTTATGATGGGGGTGCTGGAGGCCAGAATCGGCGGGCGTGAATACTTCCTCATCGCCTCCAGCGGGCGGACGGCGGATCCGTGGATCCGGGAAAAGCACCTCAAAGGCATCAGCTATCACCAAGGAGCCTGGGAGCCGGTGAACCCGGCGCTTCCCGGCGGCCACCGGGGCTGGCTGACCGTCCGGGGTGAGAATGTTGATCTGGATGCGAACACGGCGGGGGTGACCAGGCCGTGCTCCGCCATGAAACTTCTGCTCGGGCTGGGCGGAAAACGACTGGAATGGAAGTCCGTCGAGTATCTGCGCATGAGCGAGATGGTGTATGTCGGCCCCGAAGCGGACGACGCCGGAATGCGGCAATGGCACGGCAAAGGCGCCACCAACTCCTGGACCGCTCACTCCTGCAACGCGTGCGAGGCCCGCATCCCCTACTTGATCTGCGACGTCCCCGCCAACCGGATCGCAGGCTGACGGTGACGCCCTCCGCAGCCGAGCAGACACAGTTGCCGGATCCTTGCCGGACGTCCTGACGCCCCGTCAATCATCGTCGTCCCCGGTGCCAGGGCGGTCCGGCGGTCGGGTCCAGCCGAGCGAGCGCTCGACCGCCCGCTGCCAGTTCTCGTACTCCGACCGCCGCCGCTGGGGGTCCATGTCCGGCAGCCACTGGGCGGCCCGGTGCCAGTTGCGGCGCAGGACCTCCAGGTCGGGCCAGTAGCCGGCGGCGAGCCCGGCGGCGTAGGCGGCGCCCAGGGAGACCGTCTCGACGGCCATGGGGCGCACCACGGGCACGTCGAGCACATCGGCCAGGAACTGCATGAGCAGGTTGTCGGACGTCATACCGCCGTCCACCTTGAGCACCTTCAGGGCGAGCGAGGAGTCGGCGTTCATGGCGTCGACCACCTCCCGGGTCTGCCAGCCGGTGGCCTCCAGCACGGCCCGTGCCAGATGCCCCTTGGTGATGTACGAGGTGAGGCCGACGATGACGCCACGGGCGTCGCTGCGCCAGTGCGGCGCGTACAGGCCGGAGAACGCCGGGACGATGTAACAGCCGCCGTTGTTCTCGACGGTGCGCGCGAGAGTCTCGATCTCGGGGGCACTGCTGATCAGCCCCAGCCGGTCGCGGAACCACTGGACCAGCGCGCCGGTGACGGCGATCGGGCCTTCGAGTGCATAGACCGCGGGCTGGTCCTCGATCTTGTAGGCGACGGTGGTGAGCAGTCCGTGCCGGGACCGTACGAGGTCGGTGCCGGTGTTGAGCAGCAGGAAACTGCCCGTTCCGTAGGTGCACTTGGCCTCGCCGGGGGCGAAGCAGGTCTGTCCGAACAGCGCCGCCTGCTGGTCACCGAGTGCCGCGGCGATGCGGACGCCCGGGAGGACGGCACGGGCGGTTCCGTAGGTCTCGGCCGAGGAGTGGATCTCCGGGAGCATCGGGCGGGGGACCCCGAAGAACTCCAGCAGCTCCTCGTCCCAGTCGAGGGTGCTGATGTTCATGAGCATGGTGCGGCTGGCGTTGGTGACGTCGGTGAGGTGCATACCGCCGGCCGGCCCGCCGGTGAGGTTCCAGATCAGCCAGCTCTCCATCGTGCCGAACAGCACCTCACCGTCCTCGGCGCGCTGCCGCAGCCCGTCGACGTGGTCGAACAGCCAGCGGATCCGGGGGGCGGAGAAGTAGGTGGAAGGGCGCAGGCAGCAGCGCCGGAGGAAGAACTCGTCCCCGGGCCGGCTTCTGAGCTCCTCGACCAGCGGGGCCGTACGGGTGTCCTGCCAGACGATCGCCCTGCCCAGCGGGGTGCCCGTACGCCGGTCCCACAGCACGGTCGTTTCGCGCTGGTTGGCGATGCCGACGGCGGCGACCTCACCGGGGCTGACATCGCCGTCGGAGAGCGCCTGCGGCACCACGCGCTGCAGGGTGTGCCAGATCTCGACGGCGTCGTGCTCGACCCACCCGGGCCGGGGGAAGTGCTGCTGGTGCTCCCGCTGGGCGACCGACACTAGCCGCCCCTGGTGGTCGAACAGGATGCACCGGGTGGAGGTGGTGCCCTGGTCGATGGACATCACATACCGCTCAACCATGATCAGCCTTCCGTTGCGGTGCGCGGGGGCGGCGGGGTTCACCAGCGGGCGGCCCCCAGATCCCGGGAGATCGCCCGGGCGGCGTGCCGGACCTGGGTGACCAGGGCCGGCTGCGGGACCCCTTGGGAGTCGCAGATCCGCTCGACCGTGCCGGAGGCGCCGATGGCGCCCACCACGAGGCCACCGTGGCCCCGGATCGGCGCGGCGACGCCGGCCTCGTCCGTGATCATCTCCTGCACTTCGGCGGCCCACCCGAGCTCCCGGACCTCGGCGAGTGCCCGGGTGAGGCGCTCCTCGGAGACCAGGGTGTGCCGGGTGTACGCCTCCAGCCCGGCCGCCACGGCGGGCTCCAGGGGCACACTGCCGAAGGCCAGCAGTACCTTCCCGAGCGAGGAGGCGTGCAGGGGCAGCAGTGCGCCGACGTCCAGGGTCTGGAGGGTGTCATCGGGGCGGAAGACGTGGTGGACGATGAGGACCTTGCCCTCCAGCGGCGCGCCCAGGCGGACCGCCTCCCCGCTGCGGGCGGCCAGGGCGTCGGCCCAGTTGATGGAGCGGGAGCGCAGCTCGTTCACGTCGAGGTAGCTGGTGCCCAGGTGCAGCAGCGCGGCCCCGAGCTGGTACTTGCCGGTCGCCGGGTCCTGCTCGACGAAGTCGATGTTCTGCAGGGTGCGCAGGATGCCGTGGGTGGTGCCCTTCGCCAGTCCGAGCGACGCGGCCACCTCACCCAGCCCGAGCCGACGGGGCCCACTGGCGAGCAGCCGCAGAATCGCCGCCGCCCGTTCGATCGACTGGACCGGGCCGGCCATGAGGCAAGCGTAGTCCCGAGGTCGGCATCGGACGGGAAGGGACGGCCTTCCGCAACAGCGTTCGGTAATGCCGACCGGCGTTCATTGACCGCCCCCGCCGTCCCCCATAGCGTCCCTCTCAAGCCAGGCATCCGGCCGGCAGGGGCCTCGGAGGAGGCGGTATGACGGCACAGCTCGACGCAGTGGTCCAGGGGGCGGACGAACAGGTCTTTCCGCTGCCGCACATCCCCGAGGCCGTCGCGGTCGTGCGCCGGCGGGTGCGAACGGTCCTGGCCGACTGGAACCTGGCCCCGGACCTCGCCGAGGACGCGCTCCTGGTGATCTCGGAGCTGATCACCAACGCGGTCGTGCACGCCCTGCCGCCGGCGGTGCTGCGGCTGTCACGGGACGTCGAGGGGAGCAACGCCCTGCGCGTCGAGGTCACCGACGCGGGCGCTGCGGCGGCGGCCGGGCGGCCGGTCGTCGAGCCCGACGCGGACGAGCACGGCCGGGGGCTCGACATCGTCACCGCCCTGGCGGCCGAGTGCGGCACGCGGGCCCACGCGGGCGGCATCACCTGGTGGGCGGAGCTCCTCGCCGCGTGAGCCGTGAGGCCCCGGCCGGCGCGGGCGCACGCCCACAGCGGGCCGGGCCCAAACCGAGCCGGCCCCGTGTGGGCGCCGCCGTCCCGATGGGGTGGCGGCCTCCCTGGGCGGCCTCCCTAGGACGGCGCGCCCGCCAGAACCTCCACCTTGCCCGAGTCGAGCGAGTAGTAGGCGCCGACCACGGCAAGGGTGCCCTTCTTCACGAGCGGTGCCAGGTCCTGGTTGGAACGCAGGCCGGCCGCGGTCAGTGTGACCTGGGCGCGGGCCATGGTGTCGACCGGGTCGTCACCGCCTTCGCGGACCGCCTGCTCGTACGCTGGCCGCAGTGCACGGGCGATCGCCTCCAGGTTGCCGGGCAGCGGTTTGCCGTCACGGAGCGACTCGTACGACGCCTCAATGGCACCGCACCGCTGATGCCCGAGGACCACGATGAGCGGCGTGCCACTGGTCATGGGCCCGTACTCCACGGAACCCGTGACCACCGGGCCGACCGCCTCCCCGCCCGTGCGCATCACATAGAGGTCACCCAGCCCGGTATCGAAGAGGAGTTCCGGCGGCACCCGGGAATCGATGCACGAGAGGACCGACCCGAAAGGCTCCTGTTTCTGGGCCACGAACTCGCGCCGGTCCGGATCCCGGTCGGGATGCTGGAGATCCCCGTTCACCCAGCGCTCGTTGCCTTCCATCAGGCGCGTGAAGGCCGCCTCGGGCGTGGCCGGCCGCGCGCTCGGCTGCATGGTCGGCCGCGCCTGCGGCGAGGCGCCGGCCGTCGCCGGGGCGCCGCTCGTCGACGAGCACCCCACCAGTGCCGCCGTGGCGACGAACAGTCCGCCGGTGAGCAGGGCTCTGCGATCCGGATGTCTCGCTGGGTCCATCGGTCGTTCCCCTCAGTCCGCTGAGACGCATACGTACGTCCTGGCCAGGGCGATTGTTCAGCGTGGCGGGGGACCGCGACGGGAGGCGCAAGCGGGCGTGGCCCGCTGTGCCACCGACGGCCCACAGAACCGGTCCGGCCGGCGGTGTCCGGGCCCGTGCTCCCGAGGCGGGTACGCGAGAGGCGGGAGGTGCCGGGCGCGCCGGCTGGCCGACATCCACAACGTCCCCTACCTGGCCCGGCAGGGCGGTGAGGGGACCCGCAAGAGGCCCGCAGGAAAGGGGGTTGATCCATTCTGACCCGGATCGGGCCGCCGGGGCATCCTTTTCGCGGATGATCTTGGGGCTTTTTTGCGGCCCTAGCGTGACGGTATGACGAAGAGCGCGGGCAGGGATCTGGTGTGTGTGGCGGCCGACGGCGTGGAGCTGGCCGTGCGGGATCACGGCGGGGAGGGCGCCGCGGTGCTCTTGCTGCACGGTGCGGGGCGGACCCTGGCGGACTGGGCGCGGGTCGCCCCGCTGCTGGCCGCGGGGCACCGGGTGTGGGCGATGGACCTGCGCGGGCATGGGCGGTCGGCGGATGGCGCGGTGCCGTGGACCTTCGACGTAGCGGCCGACGATGTGACGGCGGTGCTGGCGGCGTGCGGGGCGCCGGACGCCGTGGTGGTGGGGCACTCGATGGGCGGGATGGTGGCCGCGCGGTGCCTGGAGCGGGACGGGGGCGTGCCGGCGGCGGTGAACCTCGACGGCCACGGCATGGGGCGTCCGGAGCAGTACGTGGGGCTGGACGCCGCCTATGTACGAGAACGGCTCGGGGAGGCAAGGAAGTTCGCCGAAGAGGCAGGCGGACGGCCGTTTCCCCCGGAGGCGTTGGACGCGGTCCTCGGCTATCAGAACGCCATGGCAGCGGAGTTGGGTATACCGGAGGAGCTGATGGAGGCCGGGGTACGACGGTCGCTGGGCGAGACGGCGGACGGGCAGCTGTTCCTGCGGCCGGGGCGGAAACAGGCCCTGGAGGCGCAGGAGGCGATGGCGGGCACCGATCTGTTCGCGCTGTACCGGAGGGTGACCCGGCCGCTGCTGATCGCCCGTGCGCTGCGCCCGCATCTGCCGGTGCCGGGCATCCCGCCATGGTTCGACGCGCTGATGGCGGCCTATGTGAAGGGGCTGGCGCGCGATCTGGCGGAGCTGGCGCGGACCCGGCCGCAGGTGACCGTCGCCGGAGTGGACGGGACGCACGCGATGCTGCTGGAACGGCCGGCGGAGGTCGCGGGGCTGGTGACCGGGTTCGTGCGCGGGCTTCCCGGGAGGACGTGAACCTCAGCGGGGAAAGACCTGGAAGAGCGTCGCGGGGCGGCCCCGGTAGCGTTCGCCGCCGGTGCGCAGCGACTGTTCGATGAAGCTGCGGGCGTAGGCGTGGGGGTCCTGTCCGGCGCCTTCCAGCCCCTTGATGTACGTACCGTGGGCCGCCAGTGAGGCGACCGCGCGGTCGATACCGGGGCCGACCTCGGCGGCGTGGGTGGGGTGCGGGGAGCCCGCCACGGCCACCCAGCGCACGCCGTTCCAGGGCGCCAGGCCCTGGGCGCCGGCGAGTTCGGGGAAGATCCAGCGGTTGCCGGCGTCGCCCGCCGCGTCCAGCACCGCGCGGCCCACCACCCGGTGGTCCGCGCTGTTCCACTGGACGCCGCCCCAGGTGTCGTGGTGGTTGAGGGTGATCAGGAGCTCCGGGCGGTGGCGGCGGATGGCCGCGGCCAGATCGCGGCGCAGCGCCGGGCCGCCCTCGATGACCCCGTCCTGGTGCTGGTCGAGGAACTCGACGAGGTGGACGCCGACGAGCGCGGCACCGGCCCGCTGCTCGGTCTCGCGGACCGCGGCGCACTCGGCGGGTGCGAGCCCGTCGATACCGGCCTCGCCGCGGGTGACCAGGAGATAGCTGACCTGGCGCCCCGCGGTGGTCCATTCGGCGATGGCGGCCGCGGCGCCGTATTCGAGGTCGTCCGGGTGGGCGACGACGGCAAGCGCCCGCTGCCAGTCCCTGGGCATGGGGGAGAGGTGGGGTTCGGCGGGCATGGGGTCCCTTCCTTCCCGTCCTGTCGCCGCGTCCCACGTTCCTGGTGCGGCGTCTTCGTGCCGTGCCGTGCCGTGTTCGGTATGCCGTTTCGGACGTGTTCCTCGAACGTGGTCCCGTTTCGATCGTGACATGTATGGGTGGCGTCCACCCGGGTGGAAAGAAGCCGTGGGGTGGCGCGGGGTGGGGATGCGGGGCCCTCTGAAGGCCGATCTCGCCCGATACACGGGCTGAGCTGGCTTTCATCACATCAGGTGAACATCTGGCCCAAGGTTGCGGATGGCAACGCGCGGTTGCCACGCTGTTGCTGACTGTCAAGCTGTTGGGAGGGGCACGTGCCTTTCGGTGAGCAGCCCGCGTACCTCCGCGTCGCCGGCGACCTGCGCCAGAAAATCGTCGACGGGGTGCTGCCGCCGCACACCCGCCTTCCCTCTCAGGCGCGCATCCGTGAGGAGTACGGCGTCTCGGACACCGTCGCCCTGGAGGCGCGCAAGGTCCTGATGGCCGAGGGGCTGGTCGAGGGCCGCTCGGGGTCGGGGACGTATGTGCGCGAACAGCCCGTCCCGCGCCGCATCGCCCGCGTCGGATTCCACTCGGCGGGCGGCTGTACGCCCTTCCGGCAGGAGCAGACGGACGAGCGGGTGCGGGGCACCTGGGAGTCCCACAGCGAGCAGGAGGCGGCCGGTCCGGTGGTCGCGGCCCGGCTGCGCATCCCGCAGGGGGCCAAGGTGATGCGGACGCGCTATGTCTTCCGGGCGGAGGGGGAGCCCTCGATGCTCTCGACCTCGTGGGAGCCCCTGGAGGTGACCGGGCGGACGCCCGTGATGCTGCCGGAGGAGGGGCCGCTGGCGGGCCGCGGGGTGGTCGAGCGGATGGCGGCCATCGAGGTGGTGGTGGACAACGTCGTCGAGGAGGTCGGGGCGCGGCCGGCGCTGGCGGAGGAGGCCATGACGCTGGGCGGGGTGCCGGGACATGCGGTGCTGGTGGTCTCGCGGACGTACTACGCGGGCGGCCGGCCGGTCGAGACGGCCGATGTCGTCACCCTCGCGGACCGGCATCGGGTCGCCTATCACCTGCCTGTCAAGTAGATGGTGTGCCCTTCCGATGCCCTGTGTGTGTCGCCTAGACGCCCCGAGACTCCCTTTGGTTCTCAGGTTGATATCCCATTTGCCCCTCCTTGTCGGTAAATGACGCCTCGGTTGTGATGTTGGATACCTCACAGACCCTCAACTGGGCGGGATTTTTGCCTGGGTGGGGGAAGCCGACCGTGCGATTCGCTCTTACGATGGCGAAGTTTGTGCACGGCACGGGGGAAGACCAGGAGACCAGCACGTGAGCACGACGAAGACCCCGGGTGCGGAGCAGGGTGCGCACTCGAATTACCGTCGGTCCCTCGGGACCATCGCCCTGACCGCCACTGGTCTCGGGTCCATCATCGGTTCCGGCTGGCTCTTCGGAGCCGAGCGGGCCGCCGCCATCGCCGGCCCGGCCGCGATCCTCGCCTGGGTCATCGGAGCGCTTGTCGCCCTGACGATCGCCCTCACCTACACCGAGCTCGGCTCGATGTTCCCCAAGGCCGGCGGCATGGTCCGCTACGGCCAGTACTCCCACGGCTCGCTCGCCGGCTACCTCGCGGCCTGGGCGAACTGGATCGCGATCGTCTCGGTCATCCCGGGTGAAGCCACCGCTTCCGTCCAGTACATGAGCTCCTGGGACTTCGCCTGGACGCATGCGCTGTACGACGGCAAGGAGCTGACCGGCACCGGTGTCGGGCTCGCCAGCGTGCTGCTGATCTTCTACTTTTTCCTCAACTGGTTCGCGATCTCGCTGTTCGCGAAGACCAACACCGCGATCACGGTCTTCAAGGTCGTCGTCCCGGCGCTGACCGCGGGCGCGCTGATGCTGGCGCACTTCGACACCAGCAACATCAGCAACCACGGCGGCTTCACGCCCAACGGCTGGAGCTCGGTCTTCACCGCCGTCGCCGTCTCCGGCATCGTCTGGGCCTACAACGGCTTCCAGTCCCCGCTGAACCTCGCCGGTGAGGCCCGTAACCCCGG
Organism: Streptomyces sp. NPDC048637; assembly: GCF_040650675.1. Lineage (NCBI taxonomy): Bacteria > Bacillati > Actinomycetota > Actinomycetes > Kitasatosporales > Streptomycetaceae > Streptomyces > Streptomyces sp. NPDC048637. Next base: position 77,849 of record NZ_JBEZHQ010000017.1, on the reverse strand, counting down.
CAAGTCGCTGCCGAAGGCCGTCGTCTGGTCGATCCTGATCGCGCTGGTCATCTATGTCGCGCTGCAGGTTGCGTTCCTGATGGCGGTGCCCGGCGACAAGCTGACCGCCGGCGGTGGCTGGGCCGGTCTCGGCTTCAACTCGCCGCTCGCCGACCTCGCGGTGGCCTGGGGCCTGAACTGGCTGGCGCTGCTGCTGTACGCGGACGCCTTTGTCTCGCCGTCCGGCACCGGCATGATCTACGCGGCCACCACCTCGCGCATGATCCACGGTGTGCAGGAGAACGGTCATCTGCCGGGCATCTTCGGCAAGGTGGACAAGAAGACCGGTGTGCCGCGCCCGGCGCTGCTGCTCAACCTCGCGATCGCCTTCCTGTTCCTCGCGGTCTTCCGCGGCTGGGGCTCGCTCGCCGAGATCGTCTCGGTGGCCACGGTCATCTCGTACATCACGGGGCCGGTCGCGGTGATGTCGCTGCGCCGCGTCTCGCCGGACCTCAAGCGCCCGGTGAAGCTGAAGGCGATGCCGATCATCGCGCCGATCGCGATGATCTTCGGCTCGCTGGTCCTGTACTGGGGCCGCTGGCCGCTGACCGGCAAGGTCATTCTGATCATGGCCGTCGGACTCCCGGTCTGGGCCTGGTACGAGATCGGCAAGCCGCTGACCCAGGGCCGCAAGCCGTGGGCCGGGCTGCGTCCGCATCTGAAGGCCGGTGCCTGGATGGTGGCGTATCTGCTGGTCATGGCCACCGTCTCGTACATGGGCGGCAAGGAGTTCGGCGGTAAGGGCTATGTGCCCGAGGGCTGGGACATCGCCCTGGTCGCCGCGATCGGACTGGCCTTCTACTACTGGGGCGTGCGCAGTTCCTGGCGTAACCCGACGCTGGTCCAGGCCGAGGCCGAGATGCTGGCAGCCGAGGAGGCCCGTGAGGCGGACGAGGCCGGGGAAACCGACGGGGTCAAGGCGTCCGTCGGGGCCTGAGCCCACCACTCTCGCCGTCCGGCGCCGTTCCTTACGCAGGCCCGAGACCGTCGGGCTCCACCGGCCACTCGCAGGCCGCTTCCGGTACGCCGGGGCCCGCGGGTGGCCGGTTCGGTACCTCTTTGTGTAAATCCATATCCGGTGAGTGAAGGTCGGGCGTACGCTCGGGCATATGCGGATTGCGATTTCGGCATCAGCAGACAAGGGGCGCGTGACAGCGCGCTACCCGGCGGACGGAGGGGCGCTATGACCGAAGGTGGAGCCGTGCTCCCCTGGCTCGTCATCCGCCAGGACGAAGGGGGCAACCGCTATCGCGTGGGCCGGTATGCCACCCGAGCGGAGGCGGAGCGGGTGGCCGACCGGCTTGAGACGCGTGGCCGCCAGCAGCTGTACGTGGTCGAGAGGGCCGACCGGGCGGCGACCTGAGGGACGGCGGGCGGGAAGCGGGACAAGGGCGGGGGACGTAGGCTGCCGCGCATGACGACCGTGCGCGTAGTGGTGGGCGGAGCGGTGTGTGAGCGCGGGCGGCTGCTGGCCGCACGGCGTAGCGCACCGCCCGCGCTGGCCGGCCGCTGGGAGCTGCCCGGCGGCAAGGTGGAGGACGACGAGACACCCGAGCGGGCGCTGGAGCGTGAGCTGCGCGAGGAGCTGGGTGTCGAGGCCGCGGTCCTGGAGCGGATTCCGGGCGAGTGGGTGCTGCGCCCCGGCTACGTCCTGCAGGTGTGGACCGCCCGGCTGGTGTCCGGGGTGCCGCGGCCCCTGCAGGATCACGACGAACTGCGCTGGCTGCTGCCCGGCGAGGAGAACCAGGTCGACTGGCTGGACCAGGACCGCCCGGCGGTCGCCGAGGCGATGCGCCGGCTGGCGGCCACGGCCGGGGCGACGGGCGTTCGGCCGTAACGAGCCGCACCGGGCCTCCCTGACCGGCGCGCCCCGTCCGTCCTGCCCGCACCCGTACCGTCCGCCTCGCCGCACCCCCGCCCCGTCCGCACCGGGACCATCCGCCCCTGTCCGCGCGCCCGGACGGCACGCCTTTCCCCGCCCGGACCGGGACCATTCGCCTTGTCCGCGCGCCCGGACCGTCCGCCCCCACTCACGCCCCGCGCCGTCCGGCCGCTCCGTCGCGCGCGGCCGTCCGGCCCTCTCGGCCGTCCGCCCCCGCCGCAGCAATATGTTTCATTTGTGCCACAGTGCACCGCCGCAGGCGATATGTGGGGTGGGATACCGGGTATGTCCTGATTGACCCCCTCGATGCAGGCAAGGCGACGGGGATGCCATCGTGCTGGGATGTGATCGGCGTGAGCGAGAGCGCAGCGGCAGGGGTCCCTGAGCCCGGCTCCGGCAGCGCTCGCAGGCGCAGCAAGGCCGCCGGTTCCGCCACCGCCGAATGGAGCTTTCCGGCCGACCCCGGAGCGGTGCGCACCGCCCGCACGGTGGTCCGGCGGGTGCTGGACGACTGGGGCCTGAACGGCGCCGCCGATATGGCCGTACTACTCGTCAGTGAGCTCGTCACCAACTCGCTGCGCCATGCCAGCGGGCCGATCGGCGTCCGTATGGTGCTGCTCAGCTCCGACGGGCTGCTCGTCGAGGTCTCCGATCCGCTGCCCGACCCGCCGCAGGAGCGTGACGCCGCTCCCGACGACGAGGGAGGCCGTGGATTGCAGCTGGTCGCATGCAGTTCGCGGCGCTGGGGGACCCGGCGCGGAAAGAGCGGTAAGACAGTGTGGTTCGAGCTGTCTGTGGCTGGTTAGGAGACAGATGAAGTCCTGATCGTTGCCATTCCATCGACATTTTGTCGATGGACTGCGATCGAGACTGTGCTGTGATCGTGAAGACCGTGTTCCGGATAGCCGGGGTGCTGGATACTCAGGCTGGTCCGGTCCGGGCACGATGAGCTGGAGGGGACGGGGCTCGTGAGCGAGATGTCATCTGGCGGGGCAGAACCCGCACAGGCCGATGGGCAGGGCGGTGCGGACAGCCCCGGCGACCCAGGTGGCCGTCCGTACGCGCGCGACCTGCAAGGTCCGCCCGTGTGGCAGAGCAGCCGGCCCGGATCGATCTATGACTACATCCGCGTGGCCTCCTTCTCGCTCGGCCCCGACGGGCGGATCGAGCAGTGGAGCGAGCGGGCGGAGCAGATGCTCGGCATCCCCGCCCGTTACGCGCTCGGCAAGGACCCCGTCGAGGCGTTCGTCCCGCGGGAGTTGCGGGAGACCGGGCACCGCAAGGTGTCCGAGATCCTCGACGGCCGGGAGTGGACCGGTCTGGTGCCCTACCGCAGGGCGGCGAACGGTGAGGCCCACGGGCTCGCCGAGATCTATGTGATGCCGTCGCGCAACGAGGACGGTGAGCGCGCCGCGGTCTGTCTGGTGGTCGATGTCCGGGCGCTGCGCGGCATCGAGACCGATCTCGCCGCCTCGCAGGCCGTTTTCGGTCAATCTCCGATGGGCTTCACCCTGTTCGGCGCGGACCTGAAGCTGCTGCGGGTCAACGAACGGTTCGCCTCGGTCTTCGGCGGCCCGGCGAGCAAGTACCGCGGCTGCGGGCCGCACGACTTCCTGCCGCGGTCCGAGGCCGAGCGGATGACCGCGGCGCTGCGCCGCGTCCTGGACACCGGTGAGCCGGTCGCCGAGATGCAGCTGATCGGTCTGGCGTCCGGCGACGAGGACCGCCGCCGCTGGTCGGTGTCGCTCTACCGGCTGCACGGCGCCAGTGGCCGCCCCATCGGGGTCGCGGCGCTCGCCGCCGATGTGACCGGCCGGCGCCGGGCCGAGCGCGAGGCCGCCAACGCCCGCCGTAACCTCGCCCTGCTCAACGAAGCCGGCGCCCGGATAGGTAACTCCCTCGATCTGGAGACCACCGCCCGCACGCTGCTGGACGTCGCCGTACCGCAGTTCTGCGATCTGGCCTCGGTGGACCTCTACCAGGGCCTGCTGTCCGGTGACGAGGCCCCGCCCGGGATGAGCGACGGCAGCGCCGAGCTGCGCCGGGTCGCCTTCGCCAGCGCCGTCTCGGACGCCCCGCTCGCCACCACCCCCGGTGTCCTCGGCGACACCCCGGGCCCGGTCGCCGTCGGCGCCGTCCACCGCTACCCCTTCAACTCCCCCTGCGCGGGCGCCCTGCGGACCGCCCATGCGCAGATCATCCCGGGCCGGGAGAGCGACGACGGGCCGGAGCTGGGCGCGGTGGTGCACTCCACCCTCGCGGTCCCGATGGTCGCCAGGGACACCGTCGTCGGGCTGGTGCAGTTCTCCCGTACGAAGGGCAGTGAGCCGTTCGGTGAGCGTGACACCGCGCTCGCCGTCGAGCTGGCCGCGCGCGCCGCGGTCTGTATCGACAACGCCCGCCTCTACCGCCGGGAGCACGAACGCGCACTGATATTGCAGCGCAGTCTGCTGCCGCCCGGCGACCCGGAGGCGGCCGGCCTGGACATCGCCTGCCGCTATCTGCCCGGCACCACCGCCACCGAGGTCGGCGGCGACTGGTTCGATGTCATCGAACTCCCCGGCCACCGCACGGCCTTGGTCGTCGGCGACGTCATGGGGCGCGGACTGCGCGCCGCCGTGGCCATGGGCGAACTGCGCACCGCCGTCCGGACATTGGCACTGCTGGACCTGGAACCGGCCGAGGTGCTCTCGGCGCTGGATGAGATCGCCCGCGGGCTCGGCGGCGACGGCGACGGCAGGTCCACCGCCCGGTCCGCCCGCGGCCGGTCCGGAACCGCCGACGGCACGCCCGAGACGGGTCGCTCCGCCCGTACCGCCGACCTCTCCGAGGTCTACCTCGCCACCTGCGTCTACGCCGTCTACGACCCGGTCACCCGGCGCTGTACGTTCGCCAACGCCGGGCATCTGCCGCCGGTGCTGGTCGAGGACGGTGAGGACGCGCTGCTGCTCGACGTCCCCCCGGGGATGCCGCTGGGGGTCGGCGGGGAGCCGTTCGAGGAGATCGAGGTCGAGCTGCCGGACGGTGCGCTGCTCGCGCTCTACACCGATGGTCTGGTGGAGTCCCGCCACCATCCGCTGGACGAGGGGCTACGGGCCTTCCGTATGGCCCTCTCGGGCGCCGACCGTCCCCTGGAGGACGCCTGCGACCACGTCCTGAACGCCCTGGACACCTCGCACGGCGAGGACGACATCGCGCTGCTGATGGCGCGGGTGCACGGGCTGCCCAAGGACGCGGTGGGCGACTGGAATCTGGCGCCGGAGCCGCGTTCGGTGGCCCGCGCCCGGGAACTGGCCCGCGACCAGCTCACGGACTGGGGCCTGCAGGACCTGGTCGACACCACGGAGCTGCTGGTCAGCGAGCTGGTGACCAATGCGCTGCGGCACGGCCACGGCGAGATCCGGCTGCGCCTGCTGCTGGACCGCTCGCTGGTCTGCGAGGTCTGGGACGCCGATCTCGCCCAGCCGCGCCGCCGCCGTGCCCGCGACACCGACGAGGGCGGCCGCGGACTCCAGCTGGTCGGTCTGCTGAGCGAGGGCTGGGGCAGCCGCCGCACCCCGCGCGGCAAGACGGTGTGGTTCGAACTCGCCCTGCCCGACGGGGAGTCGACGGCGGTGGATCCGGCGGAGGCCCTGCTGAGCCTGTTCTGAGACACGGACGGGCCGGCGCGGGGCGCCGCGGGGGCCGGGCCTGGCACCGGCCCCCGCGGGCGCCCGCCGGGTCACTCGCTGCGCCGCCGGATCTTGTTCCCGAGCCACACCAGCGGGTCGTACTTCCGGTCCGCGGCGCGCTCCTTCAGCGGGATCAGCGCATTGTCGGTGATCTTGATGTGCTCGGGGCAGACCTCACTGCAGCACTTGGTGATGTTGCAGTAGCCCAGGCCGTGTTCGTCCTGGGCGGTGGCCCTGCGGTCGATACCGGACTCCGGCGCCGCGTCCAGCGGGTGCATATCGAGCTCGGCGATCCGCATCAGGAAGCGCGGACCGGCGAACGCGGCCTTGTTCTCCTCGTGGTCGCGCACCACATGGCAGGTGTCCTGGCACAGGAAGCACTCGATGCACTTACGGAACTCCTGTGAGCGGCCGATGTCCTCCTGCTGCATGCGGTACTCACCGGGCGCCAGCTCCGGGGGCGGCACGAACGACGGGATCTCGCGGGCCTTGCTGTAGTTGAAGGACACATCGGTGACCAGGTCACGGACGACCGGGAAGGCCCGCATCGGGGTGACCGTGATCGTCTCCGCACGGTCGAAGACCGACATCCGGGTCATACACATCAGCCGGGGCCGCCCGTTGATCTCCGCGCTGCACGAACCGCACTTGCCCGCCTTGCAGTTCCAGCGCACGGCGAGATCGGGGGCCTGGGTCGCCTGGAGGCGGTGGATGATGTCCAGCACCACCTCGCCCTCGTGCACCTCGACCGTGAAATCCGCCAGGTCCCCGGCGTCCGCGTCGCCCCGCCACACCCGGAAGTGCGCCTGGTAGGTCCCGGACTGCTGCTCTGTCTGCGCCTGGCTCACCGGCTCAGCTCCTCGTCGGTCAGATACTTCGCCAGCTCGTCCTTCTCGAACAGCTCCAGCAGATCGCGGCGGATCGGCGGGGTCTCGCGGCGGGAGAGCCGGATCTGGCCCAGTGCCGGGTCCGCCGCCCGTGAATCGCCCTGCGGATCGGCGAGTTCACAGACCAGGTTGATGTGGCGCCAGTGCCGGTCCATCGCCGGATGGTCGTCGCGGGTGTGCCCGCCCCGGCTCTCCTCGCGCTCCAGCGCCGCCCGTGCCACACACTCGCTGACCAGCAGCATGTTCCGCAGATCGAGCGACAGATGCCAGCCCGGGTTGTACTGCCGGTGTCCCTCGACTCCGGCCCGCCGGGCCCGTACCCGCAGATCGGCCAGCCGCTTGAGGGCCTCGAACATCTCGCTCTCCTTGCGGATGATGCCGACCAGGTCGTTCATCGCCTGCTGGAGCTCCTGGTGCAGGGAGTACGGATTCTCCGCCGGGACCCGGTCGCCGCCCACGGCGTCCTCGGTGTCCTCGGCGCTGAACGGGCGCAGCGCCTCCGCCTCCGCCGCGTCGATCTGCAGCGGATCGGGCGCCGGCCGCTCGGCCAGCGACGCTGCGTACTCGGCCGCGTGCAGCCCGGCCCGGCGGCCGAAGACCAGCAGGTCGGAGAGGGAGTTGCCGCCCAGACGGTTGGAGCCGTGCATCCCGCCGGCCACCTCGCCGGCGGCGAAGAGACCCGGTACGCCGTTCGCCGCCGCGGTGTCGGGGTCCACATCCACCCCGCCCATCACGTAGTGACAGGTCGGGCCGACCTCCATCGGTTCGGCGGTGATGTCCACATCGGCCAGTTCCTTGAACTGGTGGTGCATCGAGGGCAGCCGGCGCTTGATCACCTCGGCCGGCATCCGGGTGGAGACATCCAGATAGACACCGCCGTGCGGGGAGCCGCGGCCCGCCTTGACCTCGGAGTTGATGGCGCGGGCCACCTCGTCACGGGGGAGCAGTTCGGGCGGGCGGCGGTTGCTCTCCGGATCCTCGTACCAGCGGTCGCCCTCTTCCTCGGTCTCCGCGTACTTCTCCTTGAAGACGTCCGGGACGTAGTCGAACATGAAGCGCTTGCCGTCGCTGTTGCGCAGCACCCCGCCGTCGCCGCGGACGGACTCGGTGACGAGGATGCCCTTCACCGACGGCGGCCAGACCATGCCGGTGGGGTGGAACTGCACGAACTCCATGTTGATCAGCGGTGCCCCGGCCAGCAGCGCCAGCGCATGACCGTCGCCGGTGTACTCCCAGGAGTTCGAGGTCACCTTGAAGGACTTGCCGATACCGCCGGTGGCCAGCACCACGGCGGGCGCCTCCAGCACGAAGAAGCGGCCGGACTCCCGCTCGTAGCAGAAGGCGCCGGACACCCGGCCGGACCCCGCGGCGGAGCCGCTGTTCGGCTCGGTGAGGACGCGGGTGACCGTGCACTCCTGGAAGACCTTCAACCGGGCGTCGTACGCGCCGTATTCCTTCTCGTCCTCCTGCTGCAGCGAGACGATCTTCTGCTGGAGGGTGCGGATCAGCTCCAGGCCCGTACGGTCGCCGACATGCGCGAGGCGCGGGTACTCGTGGCCGCCGAAGTTGCGCTGGGAGATCCGGCCGTCCGCGGTCCGGTCGAAGAGCGCGCCCCAGGTCTCCAGCTCCCACACCCGGTCGGGAGCCTCCCGGGCGTGCAGCTCGGCCATCCGCCACTGGTTGAGGAACTTGCCGCCGCGCATGGTGTCCCGGAAGTGGACCTGCCAGTTGTCATGCTCGTTGGCGTTGCCCATGCTGGCCGCGATACCGCCCTCGGCCATCACCGTATGGGCCTTGCCGAAGAGGGACTTGCAGATCACGGCCGTCCGCATACCGGCTTCGCGGGCCTCGATCGCGGCCCGCAGTCCGGCGCCACCGGCGCCCACCACGACCACGTCCCATGCCTGCCGGTCCACATGCGCCATCAGGGGGCACACCTTTCCTTAGGAGATGTTGTCGTCAGAAGAAGCGCGGGTCCGTGAACGCCCCGCTGGCCAGCAGGAAGACATAGAAGTCCGCGGCGGCCACGCTGATCAGCGAGGACCAGGCGAGCAGCATGTGCCGCTCGTTGAGCCTGCCGACCCAGCCCCACATCCGGTAGCGCACCGGGTGCTTGGAGAAGTGCCGCAGCCGGCCGCCGATGATGTGCCGGCAGGAGTGGCAGGAGAGGGTGTACGTCCAGATCAGCGCGATGTTGACGAGGAAGATGAGGGTGCCCAGGCCCATGTGGCCCCAGGCGTAGTGCTCGTCACGGAAGGTCAGCGCGGTGTCGTAGGTCAGTACGCCGGCCACCAGCACCGCGAAGTAGAAGAAGTAGCGGTGGATGTTCTGCAGGATCAGCGGGAAGCGGGTCTCGCCGGTGTACTTCTTGTGCGGTTCGGCGACCGCGCAGGCCGGCGGCGAGGCCCAGAAGCCGCGGTAGTAGGCCTTGCGGTAGTAGTAGCAGGTCAGCCGGAAGCCCAGCGGGAAGATCAGGATCAGCAGGGCGGGGGACAGGCCCCACCAGCTGCCGACGAGATCCCAGTTGGGGCCGCCGCGCATGGTGTGGCAGTTCTCCGCCAGACACGGCGAGTAGAACGGCGAGACATAGGGCGCGGCGTAGTAGTCGGCGTTCGCGAACGCCCGCCAGGTCGAGTAGACAATGAACGCGAGCAGCCCGGCGGCGGTGCCGGCCGGCGCCAGCCACCAGCGGTCGGTGCGCAGATGACGGGCGGGGATGGCGGCGCGCGAGGAGGCGTGCACGCCGGTTGCGCCCGCTTGCGATGAGGGTTCGGTGCCAGTGGCCAACGTCGGTCTCCGTGAAGGGCGCTCCGGCCGGAATGCTTCCGCCGGGGCGGCAACGGGGTAGGGGCTGAGTGGGGCGAAGCCACCCCCTAGGGGGCCTCCACCAGGGGATTTCCCCTAGGGCGCGTGGCCGTTCCGGCAGCCGAGGCCCTCGTCCTGGGCGTCGGTCCACAGCGCGGAGTTGTAGGGGGCGTCGGAGATCGGCACCATCTCGACCTCGGGCGTGCGCCGGTGGACGGGGGGTGCGGCCGCCACGCTCTGCTTCAGCAGGGTGAGGCTCTCGCGCAGATGGTCGGTGTCCGTGCGGACCCGGCGGATGTCCAGGCCGGCCCCGAGCTGCGTCTCCAGTTTCCCCACCGACCGGACCAGGTCGTCCAGGCTGCGCTCAACCGCCGTCATTGCGTCCTGTAGGGACATAACGTGCCCTCACTTTTGAAGGTGTGGTGGGCGATCTCATGCGCCCGAGAGTGTCGCGCGTCACAGTAGGGGTTGGGAAGGGGTCCAGCGTGATTACGACTCGAACCGGTGCGTTCCGGCAACCATGCGCCCCGGCGTAGGTCGAACGCTGATGCGAGAACGGGCCGGGCGGCGGGCTGTCCGCACCCTCGTGCACCCCGCTGTGACCCGCCCCGGGGGCCCGGTATTGGGCCGGGCGAGTGGCCTTGGCGCGGTGGCCGCCGTGTCGGGCCGCGGGTCCGGGCGTGGTCGCTTTCAGTAGGGGTGCCATAGATGTGATGAGCCGCAAAGTCGGCCGAACGTGGTGCGCCGGTCAGGCCCCAGGCGGTGCTCGGCGCGGCGCGGGCGAGCCCGGAGGTAACCGTCATGACCGACCACGACCACCCCGCAGGCCGCCGCGCGGTGTGCCGCAGACGCCGCTGTGCCGCGCTCATCGCGGCGGGGGTGCTGCTCCCGCTGCCGGCCCTGGCCGGATGCAGCGACGACGCCAGGGAGGCGTCCGTCGCGGCGTCCCAGGACATCGCCCCGGCACCCCGCGGCGAGCTGAAGAACGGCGGCACCCTGCGCTGGGCCGTCGACGCGATGCCCGGCACCCTCAACGCCTTCCAGTCCGACGCCGATGCGACCACCGCGCGGATCGCCGGTGCGGTGCTGCCCAGCATGTTCACCATCGACGCGAGCGGCAGACCGCAGCGCAACGAGGACTTCCTCGACGCCGCGGACGTCAGCACCCGTGACCCCAAGCAGGTCGTCACGTACAAGATCAACCCCAAGGCGCGGTGGAGCGACGGCAGGGCGATCACCGCCGCCGACTTCGTCGCCCAGTGGACCGCGCTGCGCGGCAAGGACAACGCGTACTGGACCGCCCGCAACGCCGGCTACGACCGGATCGGCAAGGTCGAGCAGGGGGCGGACGCCCACGAGGTCAAGGTCACCTTCGCCCGCCCGTACGCCGACTGGCGGTCCCTGTTCACACCGCTCTACCCCAAGAGCGTGATGGGCAGCGCCAATGCCTTCAACGACGGCGCACGCGAGCAGCTCAAGGTCGGCGCCGGCCCGTTCCTCGTCCAGGAGCGGGACGCCAAGGAGGGGCGCGTCCTGCTCGTCCGCAACCCGAGGTGGTGGGGCGCGCCCGCCAAGCTCAAGCGGATCGTGCTGCAGTCCCTGCCCGGTGACAAGCGGGCCGCGGCGCTGGCCGAGGGGAGCGTCGATGTCGCCGCCGTCGACCAGGTCGCCGCGAAGCGGGTCGCCTCCGCGCGGCGTGCGGGCGGCTCCGGCTCGCCCAGGACGGCCGCCGAGGGCCACGCGGGCCCGCAGGGCAACGGGGAGCGGGCCGGCGCCCGCACCGACGCCAAGGCCGCCGCGGAGAACGCCGTACTGCGCGGCTACACCATCCGCAAGGCGCTGGAGCCCGCCTACACCCAGCTCGCCCTCAACGGCAGCAGCGGGCCGCTGGCCGACGACCGGGTGCGCCGGGCGGTGGCCCGTGCCCTCGACCGGCAGGCGCTCGCGGACACCGTGCTCAAGCCGCTCGACCTGCCGTCCAAGCCGCTCGGCAGCCATCTGCTGATGGCCGGGCAGTACGGCTACGCGGACCACAGCGACGCGCTCGGCGACCAGGACGCCGGGGCGGCCAAGGCGCTGCTCGCGGACGCCGGCTGGAAGAGCGGCGGCGCCGACCACCAGCAGGCCGGCCAGAAGGCGGGCGCACCGGCGCCCGACGGACGCCCGGACGAGGACGGCGACGAGCGGTCGGACGGCCGCTACGCCGGTGACCGGTACGGGGACGGGTCCGCCGAGGATCTGCCGGACGGCGACTCCGACGACCGCAACCCCGCCCGCGCCGGCCGCGGTCACGCCGGTGCGCCCGGCCGGGGCGACCGGCCCGCCGCTGCCGAGGCCCCGCTGTCCTTCACCGGCGCGGTCGGCTCGGAGGTCCAGCAGTCCGCCCTGCTGCGGCAGAGCGCCTCGTTCTACAAGCAGGCGGCCGCCAGCGAGAAGGCCGAGGCGGACGGCGACACCACGTCCGCGGCGTACGCCAAGTACAAGCGGTACAAGAAGCGGGCGGCCCAGGCACTCGGCGCCGCCGAGCTGATCGAGACCGGACAGGCCCCGCAGCTGCCGGGGTCCGGCGGGCACCCGGGTGCCCGGCACGCCGCCGTCGAGCGGGCAGCCGACGCGGCGGCCGCACCGCAGCCGGCCGGTGACAAGGCGTCCCGGGTCGCCGCCGTCAAGAAGAACGGCAAGCCGCTCACACTGCGCTTCGTGGTCCCCGACGGCGCCGGCTCCGAGCAGCTGCGCACCGTCGGACGGCGGATCGCCTCGATGCTCGGCAAGATCGGCGTCCAGACCTCCCTCCAGCGGGTCTCCGACGCCAGCTACTTCCAGGACCACATCGCCGGCGGTGATTACGACCTGGCGCTGTACTCCTGGCCCGGCACCGCCTACCCGGCGACCGACGCCCGGCCGATCTACGCCAAGCCGCAGCCCGCGCCCGACGGCTCGCTGACCGTCGAGCAGAACTACACCCGGGTCGGCACCGACCACATCGACCAGCTCTTCGACCAGGCGGCCTCCGAGCTGGACGAGGGCGCCGCGCACACGCTGGTGGCGCAGGCCGACGCCCGGATCTGGGCAGCGGCCGGTTCGATCCCGCTCTACCAGCGGCCCGAGCTGGTGGCCACGAAGAAGTCGCTCGCCAACGTCGGTGCCTTCGGCTTCGCCACGCCCCGCTTCCAGGACATCGGTTACCAGAAGTAGGGGTGGAGTCCGGGCGAATAAAAGGTAAGAAACTGCAGGTCATAGCGCATATGTACGGGCCGCGGCGGCCATTGCTGCCGCGGCCCCGTACGATGGGGTGAGGCCGTGGCTTCGTTATGCCCGGCGGGCGCGCGTACCGAATGGACGCGTCGCCACCCACGATTCCGGGAGAAGCGCCGCCAGTATGCCCACCCGTCACGACATTCGTAACGTAGCCATCGTCGCCCACGTCGACCACGGCAAGACCACCCTCGTCGACGGCATGCTCAAGCAGGCCGGTTCCTTCGCCGAGCACGCCGCCGAGAAGCTCGACGACCGGATGATGGACTCCAACGACCTGGAGCGTGAGAAGGGCATCACGATCCTCGCCAAGAACACGGCGGTGAAGTATCACCCCAAGGACGGCGGGGACCCGATCACGATCAACATCATCGACACCCCCGGCCACGCCGACTTCGGTGGCGAGGTCGAGCGCGGTCTGTCGATGGTCGACGCGGTCGTCCTGCTGGTCGACGCCTCCGAGGGTCCGCTGCCGCAGACCCGCTTCGTGCTCCGCAAGGCCCTCGCGGCCCGGATGCCGGTCATCCTGTGCATCAACAAGACCGACCGCCCCGACTCCCGGATCGACGAGGTCGTCAACGAGACCTACGACCTGTTCCTGGACCTGGACGCGGACGAGGACCAGATCGAGTTCCCGATCGTCTACGCCTGCGCCCGTGACGGCGTGGCCTCGCTGACCAAGCCGGTGGACGGCACCGTCCCGGCCGACAGCACCAACCTGGAGCCGTTCTTCACCACGCTCCTGGACACCGTCCCGGCCCCGCAGTACGACGCGGACGCCCCGCTCCAGGCGCACGTCACCAACCTGGACGCGGACAACTTCCTCGGCCGTATCGCGCTGCTCCGCGTCGAGCAGGGTGAGCTGGCCAAGGGCCAGAGCGTTGCGTGGATCAAGCGGGACGGCTCCATCGCCAACGTCCGCATCACCGAGCTGATGATGACCGAGGCGCTCACCCGCAAGCCCGCCGAGAAGGCCGGCCCGGGTGACATCTGCGCGGTCGCCGGTATCCCCGACATCATGATCGGCGAGACGCTGGCCGACCCGGAGAACCCGATCGCGCTGCCGCTGATCACCGTCGACGAGCCGGCGATCTCCATGACCATCGGTACCAACACCTCGCCGCTGGTCGGCCGGGGCGGCACCGGCAAGGGCGCGGACGCCAAGGCCGCGGTCAAGGACCGCAAGGTCACCGCCCGCCAGGTCAAGGACCGCCTGGAGCGCGAGCTGATCGGTAACGTCTCGCTGCGCGTCCTGGAGACCGAGCGTCCCGACGCCTGGGAGGTGCAGGGCCGCGGTGAGCTGGCGCTGGCCATCCTGGTCGAGCAGATGCGCCGCGAGGGCTTCGAGATGACCATCGGCAAGCCGCAGGTGGTCACCAAGCAGGTCGACGGCAAGACCTTCGAGCCCGTCGAGCGCATGACCATCGACGTGCCCGAGGAGCACATGGGCGCCGTCACGCAGCTGATGGGTGTCCGCAAGGGCCGGATGGACAACATGTCCAACCACGGCTCCGGCTGGGTCCGCATGGAGTTCGTCGTCCCGTCCCGTGGCCTGATCGGCTTCCGTACGGAGTTCCTGACCAACACCCGCGGCACCGGTATCGCGCACTCGATCCACGAGGGCCACGAGCCGTGGTTCGGCACGCTCACCACCCGTAACAACGGCTCGCTGGTCGCCGACCGCTCCGGTGCCGTCACCGCCTTCGCGATGACGAACCTCCAGGAGCGCGGTGTGCTCTTCACCGAGCCCGGCACCGAGGTGTACGAGGGCATGATCGTCGGCGAGAACTCCCGCGCCGACGACATGGACGTGAACATCACCAAGGAGAAGAAGCTCACCAACATGCGCTCCTCCTCGGCCGACTCGTTCGAGGCGATCGTGCCGCCGCGGAAGCTGTCGCTGGAGCAGTCCCTGGAGTTCTGCCGCGACGACGAGTGCGTCGAGGTGACCCCGGAGTCCGTGCGCATCCGCAAGGTCGTCCTGGACCAGAAGGAGCGCGGCCGCACCGCGTCCCGCGCCAAGCGGTAACGGCTGCCGCCGGAAGCCCGGCCTGAAGCGATGGGGCGTCCCTCTGTGCGAGGGGCGCCCTTCGTCGTGGGTGGCCGGCTGTGTCGTCGCAGGCCGGCTGCGTTGTCAGTGGTCGGCGGCAGACTGGCGGTATGACAGCTACTACGAAGATCGAGACCGGGCGCGGGATCGCCACGCTCATCAATGTGTTCACCGTCCTGCCGGAGCGGCAGGCGGAGCTGGTGGCGGTGCTCAGCCGGGCCACCGAGGAGACGATGAAGGACCGGCCGGGGTTCATCTCGGCGAACATCCACGCGAGCGCGGACGGTGAACGGGTCGTCAATTATGCGCAGTGGGAGAGCGAGGGGCACTTCCGGGCGATGCTGGCCGATCCGTCCGCGCAGGAGCACATGACGGAGGCCGCCGCGCTGGCGGAGGCGTTCGATCCGCGACTGTTCGCGGTGGAGTCCGTGCACCACATATAGGGATCTCCAGGGGGCGCCCCAGGGCGGCGCTCCCTCTCCCTCCCCGATCGGGCATCCGAGGGGTTTCTCAGGTTTCCGGAGCAGTGGCGGACGCCGCCGGAGTGCGGTACGTCCGGCTATGCGGTCTTATGTGGCCCTAGGCGTGATCCGGACTGAGGAGGCGTCATGCGGAGAGCCACGTGCGCGAAGTGGGGCGCATACGCCGTCGCCGTCGCCCTCGTGGCCACGGCGTGCGGGGGCGGGAGCGGTGCGAGCCGTTCCGGTGTGGTCAGCGCCTCCTGGGGGGATCCGCAGAACCCGCTGGAGCCGGCGAACACCAATGAGGTCCAGGGCGGCAAGGTCCTGGAAATGCTGTTCCGCGGGCTCAAGCGCTACAACCCGAAGACGGGTGCCGCGGAGGATGTGATCGCGGACCGGATCGAGACGAAGGATTCGCAGAATTTCACGGTGAAGTTGAAGGGCGGCTGGACCTTCAGCAACGGCGAGAAGGTCACCGCCAAGTCCTTCGTGGATGCCTGGAATTATGGCGCGCTGCTGAGCAACAAGCAGAAGAACGCACCGTTCTTCCAGTACCTCGACGGCTTTGCGCAGGTGCATCCGGACAAGGGGAACCCGCAGGCCAAGACCCTGTCGGGGCTGGTGGTGAAGGACGACAAGACCTTCACCGTCAAGCTCAACCAGAAGTTCTCCAGCTGGCCGGACACACTGGGCTATTCGGCCTTCATGCCGCTGCCGCAGTCGTTCTTCCGGGACCATGACGCCTGGATCGAGAAGCCGGTGGGGAACGGGCCGTACGCCGTGGACTCCTACGAAAAGGGGTCGGTGCTGCGGATGCGGAAGTGGGGCAAGTATCCGGGGGACGATCCGGCGCGTAACAGCGGTATCGATCTGCGGGTCTATACGGACAACAACACCGCCTATACCGATCTCCAGGCGGGCAACCTCGATCTGGTCGACGATGTGCCCGCCGCACAGCTCAAGAATGTGCGGGCGGATCTGGGCGGCCGCTATATCAATCAGCCGGCCGGGATCATCCAGACCCTCGCCTTTCCCATGTACGACAAGCGATGGGCGCGGCCGGGCGCGGAGAAGGTGCGCCGGGGCCTGTCGATGGCGATCGACCGGGACCAGATCACCCGGGAGATCTTCCAGAAGACCCGGACGCCCGCCACGGACTGGACCTCGCCGGTGCTCGGGCCGGAGGGCGGCTACAAGGCCGGGCTGTGCGGCGAGGCCTGCGAGTTCAACGCGGCGAAGGCAAAGCAGCTGGTCAAGGAGGGCGGCGGTCTCCCCGGCGGCCGAATCACCCTCGCGTACAACGCAGATACGGGGTCCCACAAGGACTGGATCGACGCCCTCTGCAACAGCATCAACAAGTCGCTGGGAGAGGACCAGGCGTGTGTCGGTGCCCCGGTCGGCACCTTCGCCGACTTCCGCAACAAGATCACGGCCAAGCGGATGAGCGGCCCGTTCCGGGCGGGCTGGCAGATGGACTATCCGCTGATCCAGAACTTCCTTCAGCCGCTGTACTACACCAACGCCTCCTCCAACGACGGAAAGTTCAGCAACGCCTCCTTCGACAAGCTGGTGAACCAGGCGAACGCGGAAACGGACCAGAAGAAGGCCGTCGCGACCTTCCAGGACGCGGAGAAGATCCTCGCCGCCCAGATGCCGGCCATTCCGCTGTGGTACCAGAACGGCAGCGGCGGCTATTCGGAGCGGATCAGCAATGTCTCCCTGAATCCGTTCAGCGTGCCGGTCTACAACGAGATCAAGGTCAACTGACCGTGCCAACGGGCCGTGGGGCGAGGAAGGCCGGTGTGCCATGGGCCGCTATGTGATCCGGCGGCTGCTCCAGATGATCCCGGTGTTCATCGGGAGCACCTTCCTCATCTTCTTCATGGTGTACGCACTCGGCGACCCCGTGGCCGCGATGTTCGGCGAACGGGCACCCGACCCCGCCACCGCCGCCCAGATCCGCCGCGAGCTCTACCTCGATGAGCCGCTGTGGAAGCAGTATCTGCACTACATGGGGCAGATCTTCCAGGGGAATTTCGGCACCGCGTTCAACGGCCAGTCGGTCACCGCGCTGATGGCCTCCGCCTTTCCCGTCACGCTGCGGCTGACCCTCGTCGCCATCGTGATCGAGATGATCGTGGGCATTGTGCTCGGGGTGTTCAGCGGGCTGCGGCGCGGCCGGGACATCGACACCACGGTGCTGGTCCTCACCCTCGTCGTGGTGTCCATCCCGACCTTCGTCAGCGGCTATCTGCTGCAGTTCCTGTTCGGGGTGCAGTGGGCCTGGGCCGCGCCGTCCGTCGCCCCCGAGGCGCCGCTGAACGAACTCCTGCTGCCGGGGCTGGTGCTGGCGCTGGTCTCGCTCGCCTATGTGACCCGGCTGACCCGGACCTCGATCGCGGAGAACGCCCGTGCCGACTACGTCCGTACGGCCCTCGCCAAGGGGCTGCCCCGGCACCGCGTCATCACCCGCCATCTGCTGCGCAACTCGCTGATCCCGGTCGTCACCTTCATCGGCACCGACATCGGCGCCCTGATGGGCGGCGCGATCGTCACCGAGCGCATCTTCAACATCCACGGCGTCGGCTACCAGCTCTACCAGGGCATCCTGCGGCAGAACTCGCCGACCGTCGTGGGCTTCGTGACGATCCTGGTGCTGGTGTTCCTCCTCGCGAATCTCCTCGTCGACCTGCTGTACGCCGTCCTCGACCCGAGGATCCGCTATGCCTGAGTCCTACGTCCCCAAGGAAGCCATCGGCCACGGCGACGGCGGGTCCGCCGCGCTGGCCATCGGCGAGGCGGAGTCGCTGGAGCGGCGGCCCGGTGCGGCCCCGCCCGGCGCCGGCCCGCCCGGCGGGGTACCCCTCGGCAAGCCGCGCAGCCTGTGGAGCGACGCCTGGCACGACCTGTGGCGCAACCCCGTCTTCGTGCTCTCCGCACTGGTCATCGTCTTTCTGGTGGTCATCGCGATCTGGCCGCAGCTGATCGCCACCGGCAACCCCTACCGCGCCGACCTCGCCAAGGCACAGCAGGGCTCCCAGCCCGGCCACCCCTTCGGCTTCGACACCCAGGGCCGGGACGTCTACACCCGGGTCGTCTACGGCGCCCGCGCCTCCATCACCGTCGGCGTCTGCGCCACGACCGGTGCGGCGCTGCTCGGCAGCCTGCTGGGCGGGCTGGCCGGGTTCTTCGGCGGCTGGGGCGACACCCTGCTCTCCCGGCTCGCCGACATCTTCTTCGGCATCCCGGTGATCCTCGGCGGTCTGGTGTTCCTCTCCATGGTCACCAGCACCACGGTCTGGCCGGTGGTCGGCTTCATCGTGCTGCTCGGCTGGCCGCAGATCTCCCGTATCGCCCGCGGCTCCGTCGTCACCGCCAAACAGAACGACTATGTCCAGGCCGCGCGGGCGCTGGGCGCGGGCAACGGACGGCTGCTGCTGCGGCATATCGCGCCGAACGCCGTCGCGCCGGTCATCGTCGTCGCCACCATCGCCCTCGGCACCTTCATCGCGCTGGAGGCGACGCTCTCGTACCTGGGCGCGGGCCTGAAGCCGCCCACGATCTCCTGGGGCATCGACATCTCCACGGCCTCCACCTACATCCGCACCGCGCCGCACATGCTGCTGTGGCCCGCGGGAGCGCTGAGCATCACGGTGCTGGCGTTCATCTTGCTCGGCGACGCGGTGCGCGACGCCCTCGACCCCAAGTTGCGCTGAGGAGCGGGAAGATGACGAACGAGGACGCGCGGTCCACGGGCCCCGGTACGGCCCTGCTCGACGTGCGGGACCTGCGGGTCGAGTTCCGTACCCGGGACGGCGTGGCCAAGGCCGTCAACGGCGTCAGCTACCGCGTGACGCCCGGACAGACCCTTGCGGTGCTCGGTGAGTCCGGCTCCGGCAAGTCCGTCACCGCCCAGGCCGTGATGGGCATCCTCGACTCGCCGCCGGGCTTCGTCACCGGCGGCGAGATCGTCTTCCAGGGGCGCGATCTGCTCACCCTGCGCAAGGACGAACGGCGCAAGGTCCGCGGCGCGAAGATGGCGATGATCTTCCAGGACGCGCTGTCCGCGCTGAACCCGGTCCTCAGCGTCGGCGCCCAGCTCGGGGAGATGTTCCAGGTCCACGAGGGGATGTCCCGCAAGGACGCCCGCGGCAGAGCGGTGGAACTGATGGAGCGGGTCGGTATCCCGGCGGCCAGGGAGCGGGTGGGCGACTATCCGCACCAGTTCTCCGGCGGGATGCGCCAGCGCATCATGATCGCGATGGCGCTGGCCCTCGGCCCGGACCTGATCATCGCGGACGAGCCGACCACGGCGCTCGATGTCACCGTCCAGGCGCAGGTGATGGATCTGCTGGCCGAGCTGCAGCGCGAGCTGACCATGGGGCTGATCCTGATCACCCATGACCTGGGCGTGGTCGCGGATGTCGCCGACACGATCGCGGTGATGTACGCCGGCCGGATCGTCGAGACCGCCCCCGTCCACCAGCTCTACCGGGCGCCCGCCCACCCGTACACCCGCGGACTGCTGGACTCCATCCCGCGGCTGGACCGGAAGGGCCGGCGGCTGTACGCGATCAAGGGCCTGCCGCCCAACCTGACGGCCATTCCGCCCGGTTGCCCCTTCCACCCGCGCTGTCCACTGGCCCAGGACGTCTGCCGTACCGATCTGCCGCCGCTGTACGAGGCCGGACCCGGCCGGGCCAGCGCCTGCCACTTCTGGAAGGAGACCCTTGATGGCGCACGGTGACGGCGGCGGCCCGGCGGCCGGCCCGGGGACCCCGATCCTGGAGATCCGCGACCTCGTCAAACACTTCCCGCTCACCCGGGGTGTGCTCATCAGGAAGCAGGTCGGCGCGGTCAAGGCCGTCGACGGAGTCTCCTTCGACCTCCACCAGGGCGAGACGCTCGGCATCGTCGGCGAATCGGGCTGCGGCAAGTCCACCGTCGCCAGGCTGCTGGTCGGCCTCGAACGGCCGACGGCCGGTCAGATCCGTTACCGCGGCGAGGACATCAGCAAGCTCTCCGCCCGCGCCCTGAAGGCCGTACGGCGCAACATCCAGATGGTGTTCCAGGACCCCTACACCTCCCTGAACCCCCGGATGACCGTCGGCGACATCATCGGCGAGCCCTACGAGATCCACCCTGAGGCGGCCCCCAAGCGGGACCGCCGCAGAAAGGTCCAGGAGCTCCTGGAGGTGGTCGGGCTCAACCCCGAGTTCATCAACCGCTATCCGCACCAGTTCTCCGGCGGTCAGCGCCAGCGCATCGGGATCGCCCGCGGCCTGGCGCTGCGCCCGGAGATCATCGTCGCCGATGAGCCGGTCTCCGCGCTGGATGTCTCCGTCCAGGCCCAAGTGGTCAATCTGCTGGAGCAGTTGCAGCACGAGTTCGAGCTGTCGTACGTCTTCATCGCCCACGATCTGTCCGTCGTACGGCACATCTCCGACCGCATCGCGGTGATGTACCTGGGCCGGCTCGCCGAGACCGGCACCGACGAGCAGATCTACGAGCACCCCACGCACCCGTACACCCAGGCCCTGCTGTCCGCCGTGCCCGTCCCCGACCCGGACGCCCGCGCCCACCGTGACCGCATCCTGCTGGCGGGCGATGTCCCCTCACCCGCGAACCCGCCCTCCGGCTGCCGCTTCCGCACCCGCTGCTGGAAGGCCCAGGAGCTGTGCGCCGAGGTTGTACCGCCCCTGGACGTACCCAGGGAGTTCCGGGAGACGTCGGGCCCGGCCGAGCATGCCTCGGCCTGTCATTTCGCCGAGGAGCGGCATGTGGTGCCGAGCGAGTAGCCGTACGGACCGGGCTGCTGGGCTACCGGCGCGGCACCAGGGCCGCGCACGCCAAAGCCCGCCTCCCGTAGGGGAAGCGGGCTCCGGCTCCGAGCGGTGGCGGTACGAAGGGCTACTCGGTCTTGCCGATGTCCTCGGCCTCCGCGGCGTCCTCGATCGCGGCCAGCGCCGGGTCGAGGATGATGTCCTCGCCCCGGGCCGCGGTCGTCGGCTCCTCGGGGAAGTGGCAGGCGGTGAGGTGGCCGGCCGCGTTCCCGCCGATCCGGACGAGCGGCGGCTCCTCGGTGGCGCACTTGTCCTGCGCCTTCCAGCACCGCGTACGGAACCGGCAGCCGGAGGGCGGGTTGACGGGGGAGGGGACGTCACCGGCGAGACGGATGCGCTCGCGGTCCTCCTCCTCGCTCTCCACCAGCTTGGCCTCGGGCACCGCCGAGAGCAGCGCATGGGTGTACGGGTGGCGCGGCCGGTGGTAGATCTCGTCGCGGGTACCCACCTCGACGATCTTGCCGAGGTACATCACCGCGACCCGCTCGCTGAAGTGCCGCACGATCGCCAGGTCGTGGGCGATGAACAGGAACGCGATGCCCAGCTCGCGCTGGAGCTTCTGGAGCAGGTTGACCACCTGCGCCTGGATGGAGACGTCGAGCGCGGAGACCGGCTCGTCCGCGACGATCAGCTTCGGTTCCAGGGCGAGCGCGCGGGCCACGCCGATGCGCTGGCGCTGACCGCCGGAGAACTCGTGCGGGAAGCGGTTGTAGTGCTCCGGGTTGAGACCGACGGTCTCCAGGAGTTCCTGGACCCGCTTCTCCCGGCCGCCGGGCGGGTTGATCCCGTTGATCTCCATCGGGCCGCCGATGATGGTGCCGACCGTCTGCCGCGGGTTCAGCGAGGCATACGGGTCCTGGAAGATCATCTGGATCTCGGAGCGGATCGGCGCCAGTTCCTTGCGGCCCGCGTGGGTGATGTCCTGGCCCGCGTACGTGATCTTGCCGGAGGTCGGCTCCATGAGCCGGGTGAGCAGCCGTCCGGTGGTGGACTTGCCGCAGCCCGACTCACCGACCAGACCGAAGCTCTCGCCGGCGTGCACGGTCAGGTCGACGCCGTCGACCGCCTGGACCGCGCCGACCTTCCGTTTGAACGGGAAGCCGCCGTAGATCGGGAAGTGCTTCGTGAGTCCCTCGGCGGTGAGCAGCGGCTCGCCCGGGGTGGGCGCGGCGTCACGGGGCGCCGGGAGGGTGACGTTCTCTGCCATGGTGATAGCTCCCTAGCCCAGCCGGGGCTTGATCTGCTCGGTGAAGAGGGTCTGCTTCTGCTCGGCGCTCAGATGGCACGCGGCCGCGCGCCCCAGCTCCAGCAGCGGGCGCTCGTCGGTGCAGCGGGCACCGCCGACCTCGCCGGTGAAGCCGCAGCGCGGGTGGAAGCCGCAGCCGGAGGGCGGGGTGAGCAGGCTCGGCGGCGCCCCGGGGATCGGGTGCAGCTCCTCGTGGACGTCCGAGCTGAGCCGGGGCATCGAGCTCAGCAGGCCCCAGGTGTACGGGTGCTGGGGCTGGGTGAGGATCTCCTTGACGGAGCCCCGCTCCACGGCGCGGCCCGCGTACATCACCAGCAGGTCGTCCGCGGTGTTGGCGACCACGCCGAGGTCGTGGGTGATCAGGATGATGGCGGAGCCGAACTCCTGCTGGAGGTCCTTGAGGAGGTCGAGGATCTGCGCCTGGACGGTGACGTCCAGGGCGGTGGTCGGCTCGTCGGCGATCAGCAGCTCGGGGTTGCAGACCAGCGACATGGCGATCATCGCGCGCTGGCGCATACCGCCGGAGAACTGGTGCGGGTAGTCGTCCACCCGCAGACTGGGCTGCGGGATACCGACCTTGGTCAGCATCTCGATGGCGCGCTGCCGGCCCTCGCGCTTGCTGGCGCCGGTGTGCTTGATGAACGGCTCCGCGATCTGCCGGCCGACCGTGTAGTAGGGCGACAGGGCGGTCAGCGCGTCCTGGAAGATCATGGCCATCTTGTTGCCGCGGAGCTTCTCCAGGGTCTTCTCCCTGGCCCCGGTCAACTCCTGGCCGTCCAGCGTGATGTTGCCGGAGAGTTCGGTGTTCTTGGGGTTGTGCAGCCCCAGGACGGCGAGGTTGGTGACGGACTTGCCGGATCCCGATTCGCCGACGATGCCGAGCGTCTGCCCGCGCTCCAGGTCGAAGGAGAGTCCGTCGACCGCCTTGACGATGCCGTCCTCGGTGGAGAACCGCACATGCAGGTCGCGGACGGAGAGGAAGGGGTCCGATCCGGTCGGGACCGGCGTGTCCTCGGTCTTGGTGAGTGTGGTCACTTGGGCTCTCCTAGGACAGGCGCACGCGCGGGTCGATGAGGGCGTACGTCGCATCCACGATGATGTTGAACACCAGGATCAGGGCGGCGCTGAAGATCAGCACGCCCAGGATCATGGGGAGATCGAGGGTGATGACGGAGTTGATCGCCAGTCGGCCGAGGCCGGCCAGCGAGAAGGTGTACTCGGTGATCATGGCGCCGCCGAACAGCGAGCTCAGGTCGATACCGAGGATCGTGACGATCGGGATCAGTGAGCCGCGCCAGGCGTAGCGCATGAAGACATAGCGCGCCGGCATGCCCTTGGCCTTGGCCGTGCGGACGTGCTCCTCCTGGAGCTGCTCGATCATCGTCGAGCGCGCCATACGGGTGTACTGGGCGGTGAAGATCGTCGACATCACCAGCCACGGCAGCAGCAGGCCCATGAACCAGCCGACCGGATTGCTGGTGAGCTCCACGTACTTGGGCGACGCCATGATGCCGCTGTAGACGAAGATGCCGAGAACGACCGGCCCCAGGATGTAGATCTGCACCGAGCTGAGCACCATGGAGGCCCCGGTGACCGTCTTGTCCAGCAGCGAGCCCTTCTTCCAGGCGGCCAGCAGACCGGCGCCCAGGCCGATCACCAGGAAGGCGACCGCACCGCCGACGGCCAGCGACGCCGTGGTGGGCAGCCGGTCCATCATCGTCGCCCAGACGTCCTGCTTGGTGGCGAAGGAGTAGCCGAAGCAGGGGGCGCTGCAGTGCCCGATGGTGTAGTCGCGGCCCGTGAAGATGCCGGCGAGGAAGTCCCAGTACTGCGTCGGCAGGGGCTTGTCGAGGCCGAGGTTGTGATGGATCAGGGCGACATTGTCGGCGGTGCAGTTCTTGCCGCACGCCATCATGGCCGGATCGCCCGTGGAGAAGAACACGAAGAACGTGAAGGCGCTC
Organism: Streptomyces sp. NPDC048637; assembly: GCF_040650675.1. Classification (NCBI taxonomy): domain Bacteria; kingdom Bacillati; phylum Actinomycetota; class Actinomycetes; order Kitasatosporales; family Streptomycetaceae; genus Streptomyces; species Streptomyces sp. NPDC048637. The sequence goes on along the minus strand of NZ_JBEZHQ010000017.1, from coordinate 53,749 downwards.
AGCAGGAGGAGGATGACGACCGCGCCGAAAATCCGGCGGAATAGGAAGGGAAGCATGGCAGTTCGCTGCTCTCAGGACGGCGGCGGCTGTGGGGAGTGACGGAGTGGCGGGGAAGGCCCCGGAGAGCGCGCGCTCCGCCGTGCCGCGCGCTCTCCGGACCGCCTTCCGGTGCTTGCTTCGGTGTGCCTCTTACTTCTTGAGGAACACCGTGTTCACGTCCAGGTAGTTGGTGTCGCTGTTGTAGCGGATACCACCCACGTTGGAGCCGTGCAGCTGGAGCACCTTGGTGTAGAAGACCGGGGCGGCCGGGTTGACCTTCTCCACGATGTACTGGTGCAGCTTCTGCCACTCCGCGGTCTGCTTCGTGACGTCCGTGATCTTCTCGATGCGGTCGATCTCGGCGCTGACGTGCTTGTCGCGGATGTGGGAGTAGTTGGCCGCGCCGTCCTGGATCTGCCGGGGGTCGTACGACGGCGGGATGACGGTGGAGGCGTCCGCCCAGTCCTGGCCCCAGCCGGTCATGTAGATGTCGAAGCCGTTGTCGACCTTGCCCATCTGCTGGTACCAGGAGGCCGCGTCGACCTCCTTCTTCTGGACGTCGAAGCCGGCCTTGTTCAGGGCGTCCTCGATGACCGCGGCTTCCTTCTGGCGGATCTCGGTGTTGGAGTAGGCGTAGACGAGCTTCTTGCCCGTCGCACCGGCCTCCTTGAGGAGCTTCTTGGCCTTCTCCGGCTCACCGTTGGGGTGCGTGAGCTTGCCGTAGGGGTCGTAGCCCTTCTTGTAGCCCGCCACGGTCGGGGCGAGCAGACCGCCGGCGATCTCACCGCCGTAGCTGCCGCCGTTGATGCGGACGATCTGGGCGCTCGGCATGGCGTAGGTGATCGCATCACGGATCTTCTTGTCCTTGATGCGGTCCATGTTCATGTTCATCTGCCAGACGTAGGGCTGGTAGCCCTGCACCAGGCGCTTGCTGGCACTGGGGTTGTCCAGCACCTGCTTGGTCTGCGTCGGCTCCACCGAGTTGGTGAAGCTGATCGCGTTCTTGGACTCACCCTGATCGGCCATCAGGCGCTTGGTGGAGTCCGAGAACTGGTGGTTGAAGGTGATGTCGAAGGCGTCGACGTACTGGTGGCGCGACGGGTCGGTCTTCGGGTCCCAGTTCGTGTTGCGCACCAGCTTCGCGGACTTGCCCTCCTTGAAGGAGGCGAACTTGTACGGGCCGGCGCAGACCGGCTTGACGTCGTAGTTCTCCTTGGTGTCCTTGGCGCCCTCCGGCACGGCGCTGTAGCCCGCGATGGCGAGCGCGTAGGGCACCTGCGACTGCGGCTTCTTGAAGTGGAAGATGACCGTCTTGTCGTCCGGGGTGTCCAGGACGTTCTTGGGCAGGTGGTCACCCTTGTACGGACCGTCCGGCAGGGCCTTGCGGTACGAGGTGCCCTCGCCCGACAGCCACGTCTGCAGGTACGTGGGGCCGTCGGTGATGAACTTGGCGTACATCCGCTCGATGGTGTGGCGGATGTCCTTCGAGGTGATCGGCTTGCCGTCCTCGAACTTGATGCCGTCCTTGAGCGTGTACTTCCACGTCTTGCCGCCGTCGGACATCTGGCCCGCGTCGGTGGCGAGGTCGCCGACGACCGTCTTCTTGCCCGAGTCGTCCTGCTTGTACGTGGTCAGGCCACGGAAGATCAGCTTGGACAGGTCGCCCAGGTCGCTGACGTACATCTGCGCCGGGTCCAGGTGGTTGAAGCTGTCACGCTGGAAGACGCGGAGCGTGCCGCCCTTGCGGCCGCCCTTGACCTCGGCGGCCGGGCCGGTGGAGTCGGCGACCGTGCCGAGCGCCACGGTCTTCGACTGCTCGGCGGCGTCCTTGTCCGTCTGGGACTTGTCCTTGCCGCCGCCGCCGCCGCTGCTGCAGCCGGTGAGCGCGAGTGAACCGGCCGCCAGGGCCACGATCACGGCGCGTGCTCTGCGCGTAGATAGAGCGTTCATGAGGTTCCAAGCACCTGCCTGTCGGTTGTTGTCCAGATGTGCTGTCTGACGCAACCGGTACGAGCCCGGCCCGGGGGGTGACAGCGGCCCCCTCAAATGGACGATCAGCGCCCGGACTTGGGATCGAAGGCGTCCCGGACCGAGTCCCCGAGCAGGTTGAAGCACAGCACGAAGATCACCATCGCGGCGCCGGGGAAGACCAGGAAGGTCGGGTCGTTCTCGTAGACCATGCCGGCCGTGTGGAAGAGCCGTCCCCAGTCCGGGGTCGGTTCCATGATGCCGACGCCCAGATAGGACAGGCCGGCCTCCGCCGTGACGAACAGCGGGAGCATGTAGGTGGCCTGCACCAGGATCGGTGTGACCACGTTGGGCAGCAGTTCCTTGCGGATGATGCGCCACGGCGAGGCACCGGTGATCTTCGCGGCCTCGACGAACTCCCGCTCGCGCAGTGACAGCACCTGGCCGCGCAGCAGCCGGGCCAGACCCATCCAGCCCAGCGCCCACTGCACCAGGATCAGCGCCACCACGCGCACATAGGTGGGGGTTTCGTCGCCCGGCGGGATGAAGAACGCGACGACCACGGGCATGAAGGCCACGAAGGTCAGCTGGCTGGGGAAGGCGAGCAGGAAGTCGATGACCCGGCCGAGCCAGTAGTCGGTCCGGCCGCCCATGTAGCCGGCCGTGACGCCCAGGAGGGTGCCGGTGATCACCACGAGGATGGTCACCGCCAGCGAGATTCCCAAGGACATCCGCATGCCGTAGAGCAGGTTGGTGAACAGGTCGCGGCCGAGCGCCGGTTCGATGCCGAACCAGAAGTCGCCGGAGATACCGCCGTTGGCACCCATCGGATAGCCGAACTCGTCGAAGAGGCTCGGGTCCTCGTTGCCGTAGAAGGTGTACGGGTTCTTGCCGTACACCTTGGCGATCACCGGGGCGAGCGCGGCCACGACGAAGAAGGCCAGCACGACGAAAGCGCAGATGACGCCTGTGCGGTCGCGCTTGAAGCGCCGCCACATCAGTTGGCCGGGGGAACGGCCAACGAGCTCACCGTCCTTGCCGTCCTTCGTCTTCTTCAGACCCTTGGAATCAAGTCCTGGGGTATCGGACTTGGTTGCCGCGGTCTGGGATGGACTAGTCATCGCGAAGTGCCCCCGCGCCGAGTTCTCTTGGAACGTGAAGCGGCACCTGGTCGCACCGCTGGATGAGCGGACTGTCGCAAGTGATTTATGGCGGAGTCAAGGGGATCGGGTGTGCTCGTGAACAGGTCGTCTACTTCTTGAGCGAAGATTGCGCAGATCGACGCTCAGGCGTGCTTGACAGGGGGTCGCGATATACGGCATGGGGGACATATCGTCACCAACTGCTTTAACATGAAGGCAACTTCACTGTCGCAACACCGATATACGGACGCGCCATGATGAACAACGTACGGCCGTGCGGGTGCCGTAGACCGGCCGGGACGCCAGGCGGCGTCCCGGCCGGTTGCTGCTTTGTCCGTGTTTCGTCCGTCGCCCCGTCCGGGTCTGTTGTCCCCGGGCCGGGACTGCAGTAGACCTGCGGTGGGCGCCTCCTGTGCGGGGTGCCGTGGACGACTCAGGTACTTCGATGCGGACGGGGGCGAGCCGTGTCCACAGTGCGGGACAGCGTTCTCACCCGCGGCGCGCGCGGCCTCGGCGCGCTGGTCTGCCTGCTGCTCGCGCTGCTCAGTGCGGGCTGGATCATCCGGGACCTGACCATCGCCCAGCACGGTGCGGATGTGTGGCGGGCCTGGCTCGGCGAGACGCCCCGGCCAAGGGAGTTCACCGCCTGGGCCACCTCGGTGCTCGACCCGCTGCTGGTGCTCGGCGCGCTCGTCGCCGCGGTCGCCGTGCTGCGCGCCGCCGTCGCCTCGTCCGTGGCCACGGGCGCCCTGCTCGCCCTGGCGGCCGCCACCGCACTGCTGCGGACCCCGCTGCTGTGGATGCTGGGCGCGGGCTGGCTCCAGGGACTGGACAGCGGTCTCACGGTGCGGGCGCGGCTGACCGCCCTGACCCAACTCGCCCTGGCGGTCGCGCTGATCGTGGTGTGCGTGGCGGGGCGGCAGCCGGACGGGACCACGGGGCACGGTGCGCGCGGGCTGCCGGAGCCGGCGTCCTCGGCGTACGGAGTGGTCCGTGCGGTGCCGCGCGGAGCGGGCCCCGGGGTGCCCGGCAGGCCGTTCAAGGGGCCGGCCGTCACCGCCGCCGTCCTCCTGGGCGCCGCCGGACTCGCCGTCGCCGGCTGGGAGTTCCGCTGGTGGGAGCGGCTCGACGGGGACATCTACCGCAAGGGGCTGCTCGGCGACGCCTCCGTCTTCCGCGCGCTGCTGCAGCCCCCGGTGCACTGGCAGGCGCTGGCGCTCGCGCTGCTGGCCCTGGGGGCCGCGGCCGCCGCACTGCGCCGGGCGGCCTGGGCCAGACCGGCGGCGCTGACCGCCGCGGCCCTGCTGTGCGTGCACGGGGCCGTGGCGCTCGCCTTTGCCCTGCGCACCGGGGAGTTGGGCCGCCTCGCCGCGCTGCCCGCCCGGGCCCAGCTGGAGGTGGGCACCGCGGCCTTCGTGGCCGCTGCCGGGCTGGCCGCGGTGATCGCGGCGGCCCGGCCCGGTGTCCCGTCGGCCGCCCCGGACGCGGACGAGGTGCTGGCGTACGGCGCCGCCCCGGGCGAGGCACGGCCGCCGCACGCCCCGCCCCCGCCGTCCACGCTCCCGCCCGGTTGGTGAGACGGGTGCCAGGGCGCCCGACGCCTACCTCCTCAGGACGGCATCCCCAACGACCGCTTGAGGAAGTCGACTTGGAGCAGCAGGAGGTTTTCGGCCACCTGTTCCTGTGCGGCCATATGCGTCACCCCGGACAGCGGCAGCACCTCGTGCGGGCGGCCCGCCGCCAGCAGCGCCGAGGACAGCCGCAGTGAATGGGCCACCACCACGTTGTCGTCCGCGAGTCCGTGGACGATCAGCATCGGGCGGTGCGGCTCCACCGCTCCGGACAGCCCCTCGTCCGTGAGCAGCGAGTTCTCCGCGTAGACCGCCGGTTCCTCGGCCGGGTGACCGAGGTACCGCTCCTGATAGTGGGTGTCGTAGAGGCGGAGGTCGGTCACCGGCGCCCCCACCACCGCCGCGTGGAAGACATCGGGGCGGCGCAGCGCGGCGAGCCCGGCGAGATAGCCGCCGAAGGACCAGCCGCGGATGGCGACCCGCTCCATGTCAAGGGGAAAGGATCCGGCCAGTGCCTGGAGGGCGTGGACCTGGTCGTCCAGTGTGTACTCCGCGAGGCGCCGGGAGACCGACTTCTCCCATGCGGGGGAGCGGCCCGGGGTGCCCCGGCCGTCCGCGACGATCACCGCGAACCCCTGGTCGGCGAACCACTGGGAGGTCAGATGGGCGTGGTGCGCGGCGACCACCCGCTGGCCGTGCGGACCGCCGTACGGGTCCATCAGCACCGGCAAGGGACCGTCGCTCTCCCGGTATCCGCCGGGCAGCAGCACCGCACACGGAATCTCCCGTTCCCCGGCCAGGACCAGACGGGGGCGGGCGGTCAGGGACGGCTCCTCGGCATGCGAACCGATCGTGGCGAGCGTCTTCTCACCGCCGTCGGGGTCCAGCCGCACCACCTCCACCTGGGTGCCGGGCCGCTCCAGCGATGCCTGGGACAGCACGGTCAGCGCACCGCCGCGCACCGCGGAGGACACCGTCGGGTACGGGCGCTCGCCCACCCGCTCCCAGCCGCCCTGGTCACCGCTGCCGCGGAACCAGGCGCGGTAGACGCCGATGTCGTGCAGGTCCGTGCCGCTCGCGGAGAAGAGGACGTCGTCCTCGCCGATGTCCAGGACGGCCCGGACGTGCAGCGGCGCCCCGGTCAGCGGGCGGTCGCCGACGAACAGCTTGCGTGCGCCGCCCTCGTCCGCGATCCGCACCAGCCGGCCGTCCGGCGTCCAGGCCGGCACCCCGGGGAACGGCTCGACCCACGCCTCGTCCTCGTCCTCGTGCACCGTCCGGGTCGTGCCGGTCGTGGTGTCGACGGTCAGATAGCGCTGGTCGCGCTGGTCGCGGGCCTGGACGAGCAGCAGCGGCGGCCCGGCCGCGGACCAGTGGACGCGCGCGAGATAGGGGTAGCGCTCGGTGTCCCAGGCAATGTCGGTGCGGGAGCCGTCCAGCCTGAACAGTGCGAGGGTGACCCCGGCGTTGCGGGTGCCCGCCACCGGGTACGCGACCCGGGTGGGCTCCCGGTCCGGATGGGCGGGGTCGGAGATCCACCAGCGCTGCACCGGCGCCTCGTCGACCCGCGCGGCCAGCACCGCATCGCTCTCCGGTGACCACCAGAAGCCCCGGTAGCGCCCCATCTCCTCGGCCGCGACGAACTCCGCGAGCCCCCAGGTCACCTCGGGCCCGTCGGGCTCGGCCAGCACCCGGTCCGCCGGCCCGGCGGCTGCCGCGCCGTCTTCGCCCCCGTCGCCCCCGTCCGACGTCGTCGCGCCGTCCACCGCCACCACCCGCAGCCGGCCGTCCGCCACAAAGGCCACCTGCCGGCCGTCCGGCGACGGCCGGGGGTCCACCACCGGCCCCTGGACCGGGAGTTCACGGGTGGTGCCGGCCCGCAGCTCGGAGACGAACAGCCGGCCCGAGAGCGTGAACGCCGCCAACTCCACGGCGGCGTCCGTCGCATAGCCGACGATGCCCGCCGAGCTCTCCCGGGTGCGCTCGCGGCGGGCCCGCTCCTGCGGGGGAAGGTCCTCGTCTGCGCCGGCCAGCAGGGCATGCGGGTCGGCGGCCGGGAACTCCCGTCCCTCTTCCAGGTCGAGCACCCACAACTGCTGGCTGCGATCGGTACCCGAACGGGAGCGGAGGAAGGCGACGCGCGCGCCGTCGGGGGAGAGCGCGTAGCTGCGCGGTGCGCCCAGGGTGAAGCGCTGCGTACGGGCGTATTGCCGCGGAAACGAAGGCTGTCCGGTCATGGTGCCGAGCCTAGGGGGTGTCCGCCCGCTCGTGGCCTGATCGGATCCAGCGACCGGCCCGAGGGGGGAACGGCTCACCCTGGTCGCACTCGTGAAGATCATGTGCGCCCCCGCTCTGCTTCCGTGCTCCGACTTATGCGCTAGCGCGGAAAGTTATGATCCCTTGCGCGTAGTGGGTACGGGGTAAAGAGCCCTTGGCATACCCGGGTGCGCGGGTCGTGAGAACGGCCTGGGCACCCACAACCCTGTCCGGACCGTGAGTACTTGGAGGTGAGCCGCCGTGGCACTCTCGATTTCGGCGGTGGTGCTGCTGGCGATCATCGTCTTCTTGCTTGTCAAGAAGTCTGGACTGAAGGCCCCGCATGCCCTTGTCTGCATGCTGCTGGGCTTCTATCTGGCCAGCTCGTCCATCGCGCCGACGATCAAGCAGCTGACGACGAACGTCGCCGGCATGCTCGGGAACATCAAGTTCTGAGCCGCCCCCGGCCGGTCCCGGCCGCTGTGCGCCCGTCCGCCGGCCCGGCGCACGGGCGGCGGCCGGGATCGCCTGCGGGCGGCGGACCGGGCGGCTCGTAGGCTGTCGGCATGACCGATCAGCCCGCCCGTCCCCCGCAGCCACCCGCCGAGGGGAGCGCCTCGCCCGCCGCCTTTTCCCGGCGGCTGCTGCTGGTGCATGCGCACCCCGACGACGAGTCGATCAACAACGGCTTGACCATGGCCAAGTACGCGGCCGAGGGCGCGCTGGTCACCCTGGTGACCTGCACCCTCGGCGAGGAGGGCGAGGTCATCCCGCCCGAGCTCGCCCCTCTCGCCCCGGACCGCGACGACACCCTCGGCCCGTACCGCGCCGGCGAGCTGGCCGCCGCGATGGAGGCCCTGGGCGTCACCGACCACCGCTTCCTCGGCGGACCGGGCCGCTACCGGGACTCCGGGATGATGGGCGCTCCCCAGAACGACCGGCCGGACGCCTTCTGGCAGGCCCCGCTCGACGAGGCGGCCGGCGCGCTGGTGGCGGTGATCCGAGAGGTCAGGCCGCAGGTCCTGGTCACCTACGACCCGAACGGCGGATACGGCCACCCCGATCACATCCAGGCGCATCGCGTCGCCATGCGCGGTGCCGAGCTCGCCGCGCAGGCGGATTTCCGGCCGGAACTGGGCCGCGCGTATGCGATCGGGAAGATCTACTGGAACTGCAACCCCCGGTCCGTGGTCGAGGAGGGCTTCGCACGGCTGCGCGCGGCCGGCCACAGCTTCCCCGGTGTGGCCGCGGTCGACGATGTCCCGGGCGTGGTGCCGGACTCGGAGGTCACGGCGTCCCTCTCCGGCGCTCCTGAGTACGCGGCCGCGAAGTCCGCGGCGATGCGGGCGCACTACACCCAGATCGCGGTGGACGGGCCGTTCTTCGCGCTCTCCAACGACTTGGGCCAGCCGCTGTTCGGCACCGAGCACTATCGGCTGGTGCACGGCGTCCCGGGTGCCGCCGACGGGGTCCGGGAGGACGATCTCTTCGCGGGTATCGGCGAAAGGGTGGGTATGGAGGAGAGTGCCCGGATCGAGGAGGCGGCGGAATGAGTACGGCGAAGGGCGGCGGGACCGCCGGTGAGGGAAACGGCGGCGCGGCCTCCGGCAAGGGGAAGCGGTCGCGGGCGGGCTCGGGCGGTGCGTCCGGTGCGCGCTCCGGCGCTCCGGTGGCGCCGGTGCCCGGTGCCGCGCTGACCGCACCGCTGACGGCGGGACGGGTCGGTATATACGTGCTGCTTCTGGTCGCGGGCGTCCTGGTGGCGGGTGCCGGAACGCTGCTCCAAGCGGCCTGGTTCCCCGGCGGTTTGGTGCTGGCGCTGTGCGGCGTCGGCGGCCTCTTCTACGGGGGTGCCAGGGGGACCGGCACCTCCGCGGGCGTGCTGGTGCCCGGCGCGGCCTGGCTGGTGACCGTGTTCCTGCTGCTCAGCAACGTCCGGCCGGAAGGCGACTTTCTCTTCGGTGCGGGGCTCGGCTCGTACATCTTCCTGCTGGGCGGCATCGTGGTCGCTGTGATCTGCGCCACCGCGACGCAGATGCGCCCGGTGGGCGTCCGGCACGGCCGAGTTGGCGGATGACGTGGTCCATACCGGGACGGATGCCGCGCCGGTCCGGGTGAACGGACCGGGCCCCGGGGGTTCGCCCGGGGCGGCGGTGTTCGTACGCTCCCGGGGTGGCCGCCCGCGGCGGACAGTATGGTGGTGCGCGCCGTCGCGCCGCCCTGGGGGCACCTCCCGGCCTGTGGCCGGGGATCATCTCTGACGAGCGGCGGAGCCAACCGGGAGAACCTGCTTTGAGTCGTGAATCTGACAGTTCGTCCTCCGGCCCCCAGGGCCGTGGCGGAGCCGCGTACCCGTCCGGGACGCCGCCGTACGGCTCGCCCAGGGGAGAGGCCGGCGAGACACCGGCGCCCGGTGCCGCCGCGCAGCCGGAGGAGCCCAAGACCGAGACCACACTGACGACGCGGATCAAGATCAATATTCCGGGGTCGCGCCCCATCCCGCCGGTCGTCGTGCGCAAGCCCGTCGGTGAGGAGCCCGGCATGAACGGATCGGCTGGTTCCGGCGGTTCCGCCGGTTCCCGCGGCACGCCCCGCACCGGCGAGCGGAACGCGGAGCGTACGGCGAACACCCCCCGGCCCGAGGCTCCGGCGGACGAGGCCCCCACGGGCGGCCAGGCCGAGAAGACCAGCGACTGGTTCGCGCCGCGCAAGCCGCAGGCCGGGTCCGCCGGTCCCTCCTCGTCCACCGGCTCCCACGCGGTACCGCCCGCCCCGGGCGGTGCGACCCCGCCGCGCGGCCCCTCGGGCGCCCCGTCGCCGCAGCGCCCCGACCTGCCGTACTTCTCCGACAGCCCGGCCCCGCAGGAGGGCGGCTCGCCGTTCGACGGCAGTGCCCGGCCGAGCGGCGGTTCGCCGTTCGACGGCGGTCCGCGGGGCGGTGCCTCGCCGTTCGACGGTGCGACGCCCGGCGGCGGTTCGCCGTTCGACACCGCCGGCGGGCCCGCCCGGGACCACAGCCCGTTCGACGCCCCGGCGGGCGGCCCGAGCGGTCCGAGCGGTCCGAGCGGCCTGAGCGGCCCGAGCGGTCCGACGACCGGCCCGGCGCGCGGCAGCTCCGCGCTCAACCTCCCGCCCGGCTTCAGCGACACCGGCGGCACGCCCCGGATCGACGACACCGCGGAGCTCACCCCGCAGCCGCCGGCGCCGCTCGCCGGGCCGGGCAGCGGCCTCGGTGCCGGCGGCGGCGTCACCGGCGGACTGCCCGGCGCCCCCAAGGGCCCGGCGTCCGGCGTCCCGAAGGGCACGCGCGGGACGAAGGGTCCCCAGGACCGCGGGCCGGGCGGCGCTCCCGGCGGCCGTGACCGGGTGTCCGGCGACACGCTGGTCAGCGGCATCCCCAAGGTCCCCGGGGCCGAGAAGCCGTCGCCCCCGTCGCCGTTCGCCCAGGTCCCGGCCGGTGAGGGCGACAGTGCCGCCCCCAAGCCGCGGCCCAAGATCCCCGAGCCGATCAACCCGCCCAAGAAGGGCCGCAACAAGCTCGTTCTCGTGGGTGTCGGCGTCGTGGTGCTGGCCGGTGTCGCCTATGGCGCCGGGCTGCTGCTCGACCACGCCGACGTGCCCAACGGCACCACCGCGCTCGGTGTGGACATCGGCGGCACCACCAAGGAAGAGGCCGTCAGGAAGCTGGAGTCGGCGCTCAAGGACAGCCGCACCGCCCCGCTCAAGCTCACCGTCGACGGCAAGCCCGCGACCCTCCAGCCCGCCAGGGCGGGCCTGGACATCGACCCGCAGGTGACGGTCCGCAAGGCGGCCGGCCGGGACTACAACCCGGTCTCCGTCATCGGCTCGCTGTTCGGCGTGCACCGCGAGGCCGCGCCCGAGGTGATCGTCGACGACGAGAAGCTCCAGGTCGCGCTGCAGAACGCCACCGGACCCGGGGGTGCCGCCGAGGACGGCGGGATCACCTTCGAGAACGGCAAGGCGGTGCCGCACTACGGCGCGCCCCACAAGGCGATCGATGTGGGCGCGTCCAAGAAGAAGGTCACCGACGCCTACCGCAAGCGCGCCGGGACCGGCACCGACGCCCCCGTGGTGCTGGCCGCCGGCACCCAGCAGCCGCAGGTGAGCAAGGCCGCGGTGAACCGGGCGATGAAGCAGTTCGCCGAGCCCGCGATGTCCGGTCTGGTGACGGTCCGTACGGATGCGGCGCACACGGTCTCCTTCAGCCCGGAGAAGTCCATCCCGAAGTTCCTGTCGTTCAAGATCATCAACGGCGCTCTGGTGCCGTACTACGACCGGCCGGCCCTCAAGGCGCTCTACGGCGACACCTTCAACGGCGTCCTGGTGACCAAGGGCGACGGCTCCAAGCACCCGGTCAGCGTCGAGGAGGTGGCGAGCGCGGTCGGCAAGGCACTGCTCGGCACCAGCTCGGCCGAGCGGGTCCAGACCATCGCCACCGACGGCAACTGACTGCCGTACAGCACGAAACCGCAGGTGAGAGGCCCCGCGGGGCGTTTTCTCGGCTCCTCCGAGACGACGCCCGGGGGCCTCTCACCTGTGGGTGGGGCGAGCGGGCCGACCGCCCCCGGTGCGGTGTCGGGCGGATTCCCGCAGGCTGGAAGTGTGATGGCTGCCGACCGACCCGCCGAGCGCCGCCGCCTCGCTCCCGTGCTGCTGATACTCGCGATCCTGGTCGTCACCGTGCTGGACGCCACGACCGGCCCGGAGCTGCACGTCTCGGCCTTCATGGGCATCGCCCCGCTGTACGCCGCGCTGCGCTGCCCGTTCCGGCAGACCGTCCTGGTGGCGGCCGTCTTCGTGGTGTGCCTGACGTACGTCGACATCTTCACCGTGCCCGACTGGGCCCCGGCCAGCCGGGTCGTCGGCGTCTTCGGCGTGTTCCTGGTGGCCGCCTTCTCCCTGGTGCTGTGCCGCACCCGGCTGCAGCGGGAGGCGCTGCACGCCCGTACGAGCATGGTGGCCGACACCGTCCAGCGGGCCATGCTGCGCGAGCTGCCGCTCAGCGCCGGGGCGGTCGAGGCGTACGGCTTCTATGTCTCCGCCGAGGAGGGGGCCCGGGTCGGCGGGGACATCTACGAGGCCACCGACACGCCCTACGGGCTGCGGCTGATGATCGGCGATGTGCAGGGCAAGGGCATGCCGGCGATCGGCGCGGGCCTGGAGGTCCTGGTGTCGTTCCGGGAGGCCGCACAGCATCTGGACGCGCTGGAGTCGGTGGCCGAGCGCATGGAGCAGGCGCTGGCCCGCTACAACACCCGCTCGGCCGAGGAGGGCACCGACGAGCGCTTCGTCACCGCGCTGCTGATGGAGGTGCGCGGCCCGGACGGCCCGGACGGCGCGGCGGAGGGCCGGGTGCTGTCCTGCGGCCACATCCCGTACTACCTGGTGCGGCACGGCAAGGTCCACGAGCGCCGGGACGGTGAGGGCGCGCTGCCGCTCGGCCTGGCCGCGCTCAGCGGCGAGCCCCGCCACAGCGTCCGGGTGCACCCCGAGCCCGACGACTGGGTCGTGCTGTGCACGGACGGGGTGACCGAGGCACGCGGCAAGGACGGTGAGTTCTACCCGCTCGCCGAGCGGCTGGCCCGGTGGACGCACCTGGAACCCGCCGAGCTGGCCCGTACGCTCCGCGCCGACCTCGAAAGCTTCACCGGCGGCCGCCTCAAGGACGATGCGACCGTGCTGGTCGTCCGGCGCCGGGCGCCCCCCGCCCGCACCGCTCAGTTGAGCATGGCCCGTGCCGCAGCGGCCTGACGCCGTATCGCGGTCGCCCCGGCCGGCTCGACGGCCTCCACCACCCGGGCGTACTCCTCCAGCTCGGCCGCCCCGGCGAGGAACTCACCACGCTCGACGAGCAGTTGGGCGCGCTCATGGCGCAGCCGCGCCGGATGGCTCGGCAGCAGCAGCGACAGCTCCAGCGCCCACAGCTGCACCGCACTGTGCTCCGGGCGGGCCTGCGCCCAGGCCCGGATGTTGTTGAGCATGCGCAGCACGATCTCCAGCGGATCGGCGGGCGTCATCATCTGCGCGCTCAGCGGCTCCCCGGTCGCCCCCGCGACCAGCAGCTCCGCGTCCTCGTCGGTGAGCGGCCGCCCGCCCTCGAACGGATCGGCCAGGACATGGCTGCCGGCGGGGTCGCCGAACCCGACGACGAAATGACCCGGCAGCGCCACCCCGTAAACCGGGGCACCGGCCCGCCGTGCGACCTCCATCCACACCACCGACAGCAGGATCGGCAGGCCCCGGCGCCGCCGCAGCACCTCGTGCAGCAGCGAGGACTCCAGCCGCCGGTAGTCGGCGGGCGAGCCGCCGAAGCCGCACCGGGTGCCGAGCAGCTCGGCGAGGTTGCGGGCCCAGGCCCCGGGGCCCCCGGCCGGGGCGTACGGGAGCAGCCCGGCCAGCCGGTCCAGTTCGATCTGGACCGCGTCGCAGCCCGCCTCGTCCAGCGCGGGATCGGCCTCGGCGCCGATCAGCAGGCACAGCAGCGCCAGGTCGGGCCGCTCGGCGCGCGCGGCCTCGGCGAACTGCTGCCGCCGTGCGGCGCGGGCGGCGTCCCGCTCCGGCTCGGGTTCCTGGGGCATATCGGTGGGGTACCCCTTCAGCGCCGGCCGCCCGGCAGGGCCCGCCGGTAGTGATAGCCGTGGTGGTCGGTGAAGCCGAGCCGGTCGTAGAACGCGAGAGCCCCCGCGTTGTCGGCCTCGACCTGCAGATACGCGGCCGAGGCGCCCTCCTCCAGGGCCCGCTCGGCGAGCGCCGCCATCACCAGCGTGGCCAGCCCCTGCCGCCGCGCGGCCGGGGCCACTTCCAGCGCCGCGAAGCCCGCCCAGCGCCCGTCGACGACCAGCCGCCCGATCGCCGCCGTCCCGCCGTCCGCGCCGTGCACCGTCGCGAACCACACCGAAGGCCCGCCGGTCAGCACCCGCAGGGCGGTCCGCGCGGCCTCCTCGGACGGGTCGGCCTCGCCGGTCCGGTTGTACAGGGCCAGCCAGTCCGCGCCGGGCTCCCGGGACAAGGTGACGCGGCTGGGGGCACCCCCGGCGGAGCCCGGCGCGTCCGCCCCGGTGTCGGCGAGCGGTGCCAGCGCCGCGATCCGGACCGTGGTGTGCCGCTCGTCGGTCCAGCCGCGTTCCGCCAGCTCTGCGGCCAGCCGTTCGTCGGTGTCCGCCCGCCCGGTGGCGACCACGATCACCGGCGGCAGGCCGCGCTCGTCATACCACTGGCCGATCTGCTCCAGTGCCGTCTCCAGAGGGACGCCCGGGTCGCCGAGCGGCAGGACGGAATTGGCGCGGCGGGTGAATCCGCCGGAGGCCCGCAGCGTCCACTCCCCGAGACGTGCCGTCTCCACGGCGGGCCAGCCGCGGGCCGCGACGGTCTGGAGCTCACGGGCGGTGGCCGCCGGTCCCCTCCGGCGGGCCGGCTCCCCCGAGGGCGGGTGCGCCGCTCCGTACCGGGCGGTGGCCGGGCGGTCGGGCACGACCTTGGCCGCCACCAGTGACGTCTCCTCGATCCGGACGGTCTCACCACTGCGTCGTGTGATGCTCAGCACACCTTGATCCCAGGATGTGAGAACGCCGACCGCGTCGGTGAACGCGGGGACCCCCGCGCCGCCCCCGGTCAGACGCCGGACGGATACCCTTTTGCCCACGTCAGCACGGGTGATACGGACCTCCGCGCGTCCGCCGGCCAGGAATTCCATCGCTCAAACCGCCCCTCTTGTTCGTCTCGCGCCCGGGAACGGAGATACTAGATGGCGGGCATCGACGACGCCGCGCTCCCGCGCGCCCAGCGGCGGTACTGCCAATCGGTCCGCCGGCCCTACCGAGGAGGAACGACAGCGTGACCTACGTCATCGCGCAGCCTTGTGTCGACGTCAAGGACAAGGCGTGCATCGAGGAGTGCCCGGTCGACTGCATCTACGAGGGCCAGCGGTCCTTGTACATCCACCCGGACGAATGCGTCGACTGTGGCGCCTGTGAGCCGGTCTGCCCGGTCGAGGCGATCTTCTACGAGGACGACACCCCCGAGGAGTGGAAGGACTACTACAAGGCGAATGTGGAGTTCTTCGACGAACTCGGCTCGCCCGGTGGCGCCAGCAAGCTCGGCCTGATCGAGCGGGACCACTCCTTCATCGCGGCGCTGCCGCCGCAGAACCAGTAACGACCCGAGGATCAAGGGGGAGCCTGCCCGCTCCCTCTTGCTCCCATGTCGTTGGGGGCACCTCCCAGTGTCAGCCACGGGAGGTCGCACGGCGCCGCCCCGGTCCCGTACGGCCTGCCGCCGTACGGGACCGCAGCATTTCCGCCGACGGCCCCGCACCACCCGAGAAAGAGAGCACCGTGGGCGCAGCACCGTCTCCCCGGCCCGAATCGCTCCGCGGCCGCCTGCCCGTCTTCCCGTGGGACCGCCTGGAGCCGTACAAGACCACCGCCGCCTCCCACACCGACGGCATCGTCGACCTCTCCGTTGGCACCCCGGTGGACCCGGTCCCCGCGCTGGTGCAGGAGGCGCTGACCGCCGCGGCCGACAGTCCCGGCTACCCGACGGTGTGGGGTACGGCCGCGCTGCGTGACGCGCTCACCGGCTGGGCCGCCGAGCGCCTCGGCGCCCAGGGCCTGGAGCACACCAATGTGCTGCCGGTCGTCGGCTCCAAGGAGCTGGTGGCCTGGCTGCCGACCCACCTGGGCCTCGGCCCCGGCGACAAGGTCGGCTACCCGCGGCTCGCCTACCCGACCTACGAGGTCGGCGCCCGTCTGGCCGGTGCCGAGCCGGTCGTCTACGACGATCCCACGGACCTGGACCCCAGCGGTCTGAAGCTGCTGTGGCTGAACTCGCCGTCCAACCCCACCGGCCGGGTGCTGGGCGCCGACGAACTGCGCCGCACCGTCGCCTGGGCGCGCGAGCACGGAGTGCTGGTCTTCAGCGACGAGTGCTACCTCGAACTGGGCTGGGAGGCCGACCCGGTCTCCGTGCTGCACCCGGACATCTGCGGCGGTTCCCACGACGGCCTGGTCGCCGTCCACTCGCTCTCCAAGCGCTCCAACCTCGCCGGCTACCGCTCCGCGTTCCTCGTCGGCGACGCCGCGGTCCTCGGCGACCTGCTGCAGATCCGCAAGCACGGCGGCATGATGATCGCGGCGCCCGTCCAGGCCGCCACCATCGCGGCGCTGGGCGACACCGCCCATGTCACCGAGCAGCGTGCGCGCTACGCCCGCCGCCGCAGCGCGCTGCGCGGTGCCTTCGAGGCCGCCGGCTTCCGCATCGAGCACAGCGAGGCCTCGCTCTACCTCTGGGCGACCCGCGACGAGCCCTGCTGGGACACCGTCGGCGAGCTCGCCAAGCGCGGCATCCTCGTCGCCCCCGGTGAGTTCTACGGCCCGGCAGGGGAGCGGTTCGTCCGGATCGCCTTCACCGCCACCGACGAGCGGGTGGCCGCCGCGGTGCGCCGTCTGGCGGAGTGAACCACGGCTGACCACGCGCAGGGGCCCGGGGAGTGTGAACTCCCCGGGCCCCTGCGGCGTCGTACGGGCCGGACGGCCGGTCAGCGGCCGCCGAGCGGCAGACCGCCGAGCAGGCCCGTGGCGGGCGCGAGCAGGCCCTGGGGCGACCCGACGAGCCCCTTGGCCGCGTCGAGCGGCAGCGTGCTGGTCGAGACGCCCTTCTTGGCGATCGGGCGGACCACGCTCTCGGCCTTGTCAGCGGCGCTCTGGGTGAGCGGCATGGCCTTCTTCACGACGGGGCCGGCGGTCTCGACGAGCGCCGGGGCGAGCTTCGTGGCCGCCTTGCTGCCGGCCGCGTTCACCAGGCCGACGCCGTCGCGCGCGGTGTGGTCGAGGGTTTCGCTGGTGTTCTGGGAGTCCAGGGGCGCCGTCAGTCCGCCGAGTGCCTTGGTGGGCAGCTCCGCAGCGCTCGCGGAGCCGGCCGCAGCGACCACGGGAGCGGCACCTGCTGCAACGAGCAGGGCGGCTCGGGCGATCCGACGCGTAACGGGGAGGGACATGGTGCTCCTTTTACGGAGAAGGACTCGTACTTCTGACAGATGTGCCATGTCCGCCTGGCGGACGCACTGACTACCGCGTCAGAACCCCGAAGGTTGCGGTGAACTCCGGTAAAGAGTTGGTAACGCGTCACATAATCGGCCCTGGATAAAGACGGGCAATATGTGCACGGGCCGAGGGATCGCGGAAACGTCACAGCCCTTTGCGTGCAAGGGAATTGGCCGACTGCTCGTATCGCACCCGGCCAACTCCCTTCCGGTAAAAGGGAATTGCTGCCGATGCCCCTTCCGGGGGACCGGGCAAACTATTGCGCGGTGATGATACGAACGTGGTGCGCGGCCACCGCGGAGCCGGCCGGCTTCCGCTGCCAGCCCTTCCCCGCATCGTCCGCCGCCCACGTCCGGCCGGCGTAAGAGATCTGTTCGATACGCAGCTCGGCGGAGTGCGCCATCGCCCAGATCGCCAGCTCCCAGCCGCGCCGCCCGCCATCGTCCGCGGCCACCGGACCGGACTGCCGCACCGGTATCGTCACGCCGCTCCCGCCGCCCGCGGTGCGGCCTCCGCTGCCGCCCGTCCGCGGCAGCACCTCGGAGCCGAACTCCCGCACCAGGCGCTCCCGCACCTTCGCGGCGCCGCCCGCCTGCCCGTCCACCGGGCGGCTCTCGGTGCAGGTCATCGCGTCCTGATCGCGGCCGGTGAGCGCGCCGGTCAGCCGTGCGGCGTTCGCCTCGTGCTTCGCATAGGCCTGCGGATAGCCACTGCGCTGCACCTTCTGCGCGGCGACGGTCAGCGGCAGCCGGGAGTAGCCGGGCACCTTCGCCAGATGCTGGTAGAACTCCCCGGCCGAATAGACCGGGTCCATGATCTGCTTCACGGTGCCCCAGTCCTGCGACGGGCGCTGCTGGAAGAGCCCGACCGAATCCCGGTCACCGAAGTCGATGTTGCGCAGCCCCGACTCCTGCATCGCGGTCGCCAGCGCGATGGTCACCGCCCGCTCCGACAGCCCGCGCGAGGACGCCACGGCCGAGATCGTCGCGGCGTTCGCGGCCTGCTCCGGGGACAGCTCGTACGGCTTCGCATCGCCCTCGGCGCGGACCGTGCACTGCGGTGCCCCCGGGCCACCGGTCACGTACTGCACCACGAGGTAGCCGGCCAGTCCGATCAGTACGGCGACGGCTGCGGTGATACGCCACGGACGGGTGCGGCGGAGGGGAGCTGAGGGCTGGGCTGACACGGGGCCACCGTACTGGAGTGCTGCCGATAGGGTCGGATCCATGGAGCGCTCCACAGATCACCCCGCCCTCGACCTCTCGCTCGACGCCGCCGCGCTCACCGCGCAGCTCGTCGACTTCCCCTCCGAGAGCGGCAACGAGAAGGACCTCGCCGACGCCGTCGAGCACGCCCTGCGCGCGCTCCCGCACCTGACCGTCGACCGTTACGGCAACAACGTCGTGGCCCGTACGCAGCTGGGCCGCGACGAGCGGGTGGTGCTCGCCGGACACCTCGACACCGTGCCGATCGCCGGCAACGTCCCCTCCCGGCTGGACGAGAACGGCGTGCTGTGGGGCTGCGGCACCTGCGACATGAAGTCCGGCGTCGCGGTCCAGCTGCGGATGGCCGCCACCGTCCCGGCCCCCAACCGCGACCTGACCTTCGTCTTCTACGACAACGAAGAGGTCGCCGCGCACCTCAACGGCCTCGGCCATGTCGCCGACGCCCACCCCGACTGGCTCACCGGCGACTTCGCCGTCCTCCTGGAGCCCTCCGACGGCCAGGTGGAGGGCGGCTGCCAGGGCACCCTGCGGGTCCTGCTGCGCACCACCGGCGAGCGCGCCCACTCCGCCCGCAGCTGGATGGGCGCCAACGCGATCCACGCCGCCGCCCCGATCCTGGCGAAGCTGGCCGCCTACGAGCCGCGCCGCCCGGTCATCGACGGCCTCGAATACCGCGAGGGCCTCAACGCCGTACGCATCGAGGGCGGCGTCGCCAACAACGTCATCCCGGACGCCTGCACGGTCACCGTGAACTTCCGCTACGCGCCCGACCGCACCCCCGACGAGGCGATCGCCCACGTCCGCGAGGTCTTCGCGGACTGCCCGGTGGACGAATTCGTCATCGACGACCACTCCCCGGGCGCGCTGCCCGGACTGTCCCACCCGGCGGCCAAGGCGTTCATGGAGTCCGTCGGCGGCACCGCGATGCCCAAGTTCGGCTGGACCGATGTCTCGCGCTTCAGCGCCCTGGGCGTCCCGGCGGTCAACTACGGACCCGGCTACTCCCTGCTGGCGCACAAGAAGGACGAGCGGGTCGAGGTCGACCGCATCCTGCACTGCGAGGAACGGCTGCGCGCCTGGCTGACGGCCTGACGTCCCCCGGGCCCGCCGCCGACCGATCGCCTCCCCGTCGAATTCCCCTGCTCTTCACGTCAGCGGATCTACGCTGAAACGGCAAACGATCTGCCAGCGGAGGGAGCACGACATGGCCAGTCCCGAGGGCGCACCGGTCCCGGAGGAGCAGCGGCTGGGTCCCGTACTGCGCCGCCAGGAGCAGGTGCAGACCGGCACCACGGACCAGCGGCTGCTGGACTCCGAAGGCCCCTCCGAGTGGGTGCACACCGATCCCTGGCGCGTGATGCGCATCCAGTCGGAGTTCGTCGAGGGCTTCGGCGCGCTGGCCGAGCTGGGCCCGGCCGTCAGCGTCTTCGGCTCGGCCCGTACACCGCGTGACTCCAAGGAGTACGACGCCGGCGTACGGATCGGGCGGGCCCTGGTCGACGCCGGGTTCGCGGTGATCACCGGTGGCGGTCCCGGCGCCATGGAGGCCGTCAACAAGGGCGCCAACGAGGCCGGCGGCACCTCCGTGGGGCTGGGCATCGAGCTGCCCTTCGAGCAGGGTATGAACGACTATGTGAACCTCGGCGTCGACTTCCGGTACTTCTTCGTCCGCAAGACGTGCTTCGTGAAGTACGCCCGGGGGTTCGTGGTGCTCCCCGGCGGCCTCGGCACCCTCGACGAGCTCTTCGAGGCGCTCACCCTCGTCCAGACCCGTAAGGTCACCCGCTTCCCGATCGTGCTGTTCGGGACGGCCTACTGGAGCGGACTGGTCGACTGGCTGCGCGACACTCTCATCGCCCAGGGCAAGGCGTCGATGCACGATCTGGAGCTCTTCCACCTCAGCGACGACGTGGACGAGGCCATCGCGCTGGTGACCAAAGAGGTCGGGATCTGAGGAGGCCGGGATCTGGGGAGGCCGGGATCTAGGGGAGGCACCCCCTGGGCCCGGTGTTTTCAGGCCAGTCCCCGGCGGGCGACCGCCGGGGGCCGGTGGCCGGCGATCGAGGCCACCATGTCCAGCACCTGCCGGGTCTCGGCGACCTCGTGGACGCGGTAGACCTGGGCGCCCAGCCAGGCCGAGACGGCGGTGGTCGCCAGGGTGCCGAGCACCCGTTCCTTGACCGGTTTGTCGAGCGTCTCGCCGACGAAGTCCTTGTTGGAGAGCGAGACCAGCACCGGAAACGGGGTATCCCCTGCTCCGGCGAAGCCGAGAGCTCGGGGAACGGCCTGGGCCATCTCGCCCAGCCGGCGGGTCGCCTCCAGGCTGTGCCGGGTGTTCTTCCCGAAGTCGTGCCCCGGATCGA
This sequence comes from Streptomyces sp. NPDC048637, assembly GCF_040650675.1. NCBI lineage: Bacteria > Bacillati > Actinomycetota > Actinomycetes > Kitasatosporales > Streptomycetaceae > Streptomyces > Streptomyces sp. NPDC048637. The sequence continues at coordinate 33,123 of NZ_JBEZHQ010000017.1, read as the reverse complement.
TCATGATCGCCTCCCGCCGGACGCCCAACTCCACGGCCCGCTCCGCCAGTCCGAGCGTCACCCGCAGGATGTCGTCCATGACGTCGTCGTACGTCACCCGGTGCGGCCGGGTACGCGGCTCGGCGCCGCCCGCATGGGTGCACACCAGGCCCACGTCATGGCGCGCGGCGACCTCCGCGAGCCGTGGATCGACGCCGCCCCAGGCGTCGTTGAGCAGATCCGCGCCGGCCTCGCACACCGCCTCGCCGACCTCGTGCCGCCAGGTGTCGACGCTGATCACCACATCGGGGAAGCGCTTGCGGACCTCGGCGACGAACCCGACCGTGCGGCGGGCCTCCTCCTCGGCGCTCACCTCCTCGCCGGGACCGGCCTTGACGCCGCCGATGTCGATGATCGCGGCACCGTCGGCCACCGCCTGTTCCACCCGGGCGAGGGCGGGTTCGTCACGGAACGTGGCGCCCTGGTCGTAGAACGAGTCCGGCGTCCTGTTGACGATCGCCATGATCACCGGATCGTGCGCGCCGAACTCGCGATTCCCCAGCCGCAGCATTCCCTGACTCCCTCTCCGTGGTCCGGGAGCGACCCTAACTGTCACACCCGCATGGCACGATCAGTGCAGGCACATAGTCCGGGGAGTTGGTCGTGTTCTGGTTCTTGCTGATCGCGATGGTCGTGGTGGTGGCCGCGGTCACGCTCGTGGTTGTCGGCGGCGGTGACGGTGGGGGGCTGCGGGATTCCGAGCCGGACCGCCTGCACGACCCGCTGCCGGAGGACCGCCCCGTGACCCGCGCCGACGTGGACGCCGTCCGCCTCCCGGTGACCGTTCGTGGCTATCACATGACCGACGTCGACGACGTCCTGGACCGCCTCGGCGCCGAACTCGCCGAGCGGGACGCCCGGATCGCCGAGCTGGAGTCCGCGCTGGCCGGTGCGCATGCCTCCGCCATGGGCGGCCCGGGGCTGATACAGGACGGTCCGCCCGTGCTCGGGCCGGTGCCGGAGGCGGGGCCCGTCCCCGAGCCCGGCAGCCGGGAATCCGCCGACGCGCCCGAGGCCCCCGGCAGGGCCCCGGAAGGCGAGGAGCGGGCATGAGCGGTGTGGTGAGGGAACCGGACGGCGTCCCGCGCTGCCCGTGGGGGATGGAGTCGGCGCAGATGGCCGACTACCGCGCCTACCACGACACCGAATGGGGCCTGCCGGTCCACGGCGACGACGCCCTCTTCGAGCGGATGAGCCTGGAGGCGTTCCAGTCCGGGCTCTCCTGGATCACGATCCTGCGCCGCCGCACCGGCTTCCGCGCCGCGTTCGCCGGCTTCCGGATCCCGAAGGTGGCGCGGTTCACGGACGCGGACGCGGAGCGGCTGCTCACCGACACCGGCATCATCCGCAACCGCGCCAAGATCGCCGCGACGATCAACAACGCCAAGGTCGCCGCCGAGCTGGCCCCCGGCGAGCTCGACGACCTGATCTGGTCCTACGCCCCCGACCGGGCGGGCCGGCCGGTGCCGCGCACCGTCGGCGATCTCCAGCCGACGACCCCGGAGTCGACGGCGCTCGCCAAGGACCTCAAGAAGCGCGGCTTCCGCTTCGTCGGCCCGACCACCGCCTACGCGATGATGCAGGCGTGCGGCCTGGTCAACGACCATCTGGCGGAGTGCCACGTCCGGGCGGCAGTGGAAGCGGCGGCTGGCTGACCCGGGCCGGCCGGCGGGGCCGGCCAGGGGCGGTCAGCGTCCCAGGAAGACCGGCTTCTCCTTCTTCACGAACGCCTCGACCGCGATCGTGTGGTCCTCCGACGCCCCGGCCCGGCCCTGCAGTTCGTCCTCCTTGCCGAGGGTCTCGACGAGCGAGTGCCCCGCCCCGTAGGCCAGCGACTCCTTGATCGCGGCATACGCGGCGGTCGGGCCCTGGGCCAGCCGGCGGGCGACGGCCGCGGCCGTCTCGGCCAGCTCCTCGGCGGGCACGACCTTGTTGGCGATACCCAGGTCGTAGGCCTCCTGGGCGCTGATGTTGCGCGGGAAGAGCAGCAGATCGGCGGCCCTGCTCTGGCCGATCAGCCGCGGCAGGGTCCACGACATCCCGGAGTCGGCGGTCAGCGCGACGCCCGCGAAGGAGGTGTTGAAGGAGGCGGAGTCGGCGACCACGCGGTAGTCGGCGGCCATCGCGAAGCCCGCGCCGGCGCCCGCGGCCACCCCGTTCACGCCCGCCACCACGGGCTTGGGCATCTCGGTCAGCGCCGTCACGATGGGGTTGTAGTGCTCACGCACGGTGTTCATGGTGTTCCCGGAGCCGGTGGCCCGGTCCTCGGCCAGCAGGCCGATGTGCTCCTTGAGGTCCTGCCCGACGCAGAAGGCGCGCCCGGTGGCGGTCAGCAGAACGGCGCGCACGGCGGGATCGGCGGCGGCCTCCTTGAGGGTGTCCCGCAGCTGGACCTTCGCCTCCATGTTCAGCGCATTCATCGCATCGGGGCGGTTGAGCGTGATCGTCGCAAGTCCGTCGGTCACGTCATAGAGCACGGTGTCGGCCATAGTGGGAGTCCCCTCCGTCGCGGCTCGGACTGCTCGGCAGCGGCAGTCAGCGCTCAGGATGCCGGAGATCATCGGGCATCGGCATGTGACGTACATCAAAGATTGCGGGCGCGCCGGGGGTCGGCGGGTGGCGAAGTATTGCAGCCGGCTCTCCGAATTGAGGGGGTTTGAGGGAGCGCGTTGCCGAAGGGATGCAGCCCGATGTTGGTCATCGGGTCGTTCGATGCGGGATAATGGCCTGGAAGCAATGTGTTCGATGCCGGTGACACGTGCCTATTCGGGCCGTCGGCTGAGATGAGCTGGTTTCAGGAAGGGGAACGAGCATGGCGGCCATGAAGCCGCGGACGGGCGACGGCCCGCTCGAGGTGACCAAGGAGGGGCGGGGCATCGTCATGCGTGTTCCGCTCGAAGGCGGCGGGCGGCTCGTCGTCGAGCTGACCCCCGACGAAGCCAAGGCCCTGGGTGAGGCCCTGGACAAGGTCACCGTCTGACAAGGGCGGCGCAACCGGCGGTTTCCCGGGGCTGTGCCCCGGTATCCCCAGCCGAATAACCCCGGCCCCGGCACGTGGCGCGCAGTAAAAGCGCGCCGCGTGCCGGGGCCGTTTCGTACGCCGGTGCCGGGGTGGGTCAACCGCGCTTGACCGCGCAGAGCAGTCCGTCACCGACCGGCAACAGGGACGGCACGAGTGTCGTGCTCTCTCTTACGGCCCGCAGCAGTTCCCGCAGCCGCAGCACCTCAGCGGGCTGCACCGCCGAATCGACCGTACGGCCGTCCGCGAAGACGCCCTCGAAGCACACCAGGCCGCCGGGGCGCAGCAGCCGCAACGATTCAGCGAGGTACTCCAAGTACTCCATCAGGTCGCCGTCGCAGTACACGAGGTCGTATCCGCCGTCCGCGAGCCGGGGCAGTACGTCCAGGGCGCGGCCGGGGATGAAGCGGGCGCGGTTGCCGGCGAAGCCCGCGGCGCGGAACGCCTGCTTGGCGAACGTCTGCCGCTCGGGTTCGAGGTCCACGGTGGTCAGCACCCCGTCGGGCCGCATGCCGTGCAGGAGATAAATGCCCGACACGCCGGTGCCGGTGCCGATCTCGGCGACCGCCTTGGCGTCCACGGCGGCGGCGAGCAGACGGAGGGCCGCGCCGGTGCCGGTGGTCACCGTGCGGATGCCGGCTTCCCGTGCGCGGTCGCGGGACCAGTGCAGGGCGGCCTCGGCGCTGTCGTCGATGGTCCCGGCGCCGTACGCCTCGGCGAATGCCAAGCTCGTCTGCCGGTTGCCGGTAATGGCCCTCTCCTGTCCCCGTAGTTGACGCAACCGTGACTGTATCCGCTGCGTGCGGGAACCCGCAGATGGGACCGGGCGTTATGAAGGGGTAGCGGGAGGACGGGGGGATGCACCGGTGAAGACCGTGCGAGACGCGAACCACGACGAGAAGCAGGACCAAATGCAGGTCAAAACTGCTTATCCGGAGCTAACGGGCGAGGTGGATATGGTAGGGGCTCTACTGGACACCACCAGAGCCACCAGGGGAGGTGCGGCTGCGGCGGGTGACCGAGGGGTGCTGAGGCGCTTGAAAAGGTCGTTCGCCGAGCCGAAATCCGTGACAAACACTGCTGACCGTTTCCGCCCCCATGGCCCGAAGGGCAGGGGAGGGGCCCCCACTGCCGACTCCGCGACCACCGCGACCTTTGCCGCAGACGCGGATGCGCAGGCGTGGACTCCGCCCAGCTGGGAGGAGATCGTCAGCACCCACAGTGCACGGGTCTACCGCCTCGCCTACCGCCTCACCGGCAATCAACACGACGCCGAAGACCTCACCCAGGAGGTGTTCGTCCGCGTCTTCCGTTCGCTGTCGACGTACACCCCCGGCACCTTCGAGGGCTGGCTGCACCGCATCACGACCAACCTCTTCCTGGACATGGTCCGGCGCCGTCAGCGTATTCGCTTCGACGCGCTCGGTGACGATGCGGCCGAGCGGCTCCCGAGCCGCGAGCCCTCCCCGCAGCAGCATTTCAACGACACCCACTTCGACGCCGATGTGCAGCAGGCGCTGGACACCCTGGCACCCGAGTTCCGTGCCGCGGTCGTCCTGTGCGACATCGAGGGCCTGTCCTACGAGGAGATCGCCGCGACCCTCGGCGTCAAGCTCGGCACGGTCCGCAGCCGGATCCACCGTGGCCGCTCCCATCTGCGCAAGTCCCTCAAGCACCGTGCCCCGGCCACCCGCGCCGAAGAGCGCGAGCAGCGGCGCTCGCTGGCAGTGGTGCCCTCTCAGGAGGTCGGAATCGCGTGAGCGGCAGCGGCGGTCCGTCCCCCGCCGAGCAACATCTCGGCGACCGCCTTGCGGCCCTGGTCGACGGCGAGTTGGGGCATGACGCGCGCGAGCGGGTGCTCGCGCATCTTGCGACCTGCGGTAAATGCAAGGCAGAGGCCGATGCTCAGCGTCGGCTGAAAAACGTATTCGCCCAGACGGCACCCCCCGGTCCCTCCGAGGGCCTGCTGGCGCGACTGCAGCAGCTGCCCGGCGGTGACCCCGAGGGCCCCGGCAGCCGGCTCGGCAGCGGCGGCCTCGGACGCAGCGACTTCGCCCGAGGGCGCGGTGACTTCACCCGAGGTGGCGGCGCGTTCCGCTATATGCCCTCCGGCGACCACTCCGGCCATGCCATGGCGGCACTCCCCGTCCAGCCCCGCGCCCGCGGCTTCCGGGTGCCCGAGACCGACCGCCCCGCACAGCGGCGCCGGTTTGCCTTCGCGGCGGCCGGTGCGGTCTCCCTCGCGGCCTTTGCGCTGGGGGGCGCCCTCCCGCTGGAAGCGGCCGTCGATCTGCCCGGCGGACGCGTCGACGGCGGCGGCACGGCCGTCACCCCGCTCAGCGCCACCCCGGCTGCCGACAGCGGTTCCCTGCTCCGCGGCGCGGAGTTCGCCGCCGAGAACTCCCGGTCCGGCGGCCGGCAGCCGTCCGGCGGTCCCACCATGGCCCCGGCCCCCAGCGCCATGGCCCTGTACGGCCCTGGTACGGCGCCCGCCCCTTATGCGTCGGCATCGGCACCGTCCGCACCGGCCGGGCGGTTCGGTCTCTCGCCGCTGATAGCCCCGACCGGTCCGGCCTCGGCGTATCACCTCGCGCCCCTGACAGCCGCGACCGGCAACACCCCGGTGCGGAAGAACCCGCCGGCGCTCCCACCGCTGGAGCCCAAGCGTCCGCTGATCGGCTCCGCTGCCGCAGTGGGCCCCGCCGCCGAAGGCGGAGCCACCGCCCGGCGCTGACCGTCCCCTGCGCGGCCCCACGCGGAACTGGTTGAATCCCTGTGGGGCGGCGCACCCCTGACCGGGCGCGTCCGCGAGGTGGTGGTGGCCCGCGCACGACGCGGGCGAAGTCTGGGGAGAGCATGGACGACGGTAAGGCCGCCGGGCCGAAGCTGAAGTGGTGGAGCCGTCCGGGGGGTGCCCCGGGCACAGAACCGTCCGCCGAGGCCGGCCCGCAGACGGTGCCGTCCGCCGGCAGCCCGGCGGACGGGACGCGCACCGAGGGATCCGGCACGACCGATGTGCGGAGCGCCGAGGACTGGCTCGTGTGTCCGCCGGAGCGGGCGGAAGCACCGGGCGGGACGACGGCCTCGCCGGCCGGGTCCGGGCCGGCCGGTGTCACGGTGGCCGACGCGTCCGGGGCGGCCGGTGCCGCGATGGCCGAAGCGTCCGGTCTGGCGAAGGAGTCGACCGCCCGGCCGTCCCACGCGCCGGGCACGTCCTCCGGGCAGCAGCCGGAGGACTGGACGGTGCGTCCGCCGGAGCCGCGGAACGGCTCGGTGACGCCCGAGCGGTCCGTCGAGGCGGCCGAAGGGACCGGGATCGCCGATGAGTTGACGGTGGTGCAGGGTGCCGCAGCCGTGGACGGACCACACCGTGAGACTGCCGGGGTGGTGGGCGGACCGCACGGTGAGACTGCTGGAGCGGTGGACGGACCGGGCGGTGAGACTGCCGGAGCGGTGGGCGTCCCACACCAGGAGACCTCCGGAGCCGTGAGCGGCCAGGCCGCCGGTGTGCGCTCGGCCCCGGCAACCATGACGCTCGGTCAGGTGCGCGGTGACACGCGGGACGAGGCCACGCCGACCGCCCAGACCCCGGACGCCTCGGCTACGGCGGCCACCCCGGCTACGGCGGCCGCCCCGGCTACGACGGCCACCCCGGCCACCCCGGCCACGACGGCCGCCCCGGACGCCTCGGCCATCCCGGCCGCCCCGGTCACGGCGGCCACCCCGGCTCCGACTGCCATCCCGGCCGCCCCGGACGCCTCGGCCACGACCGCCACCCCGGCCACGACCGCCACACCCGCCACCCCGCCCGCCCCCGCACCCGAAGCCGCTCCGGTTCCGCCCGTGGTGCCCGCGTCGGCCGAGGCTCCGGGTGCGGCGCCGCGGCGGCAGCAGCCGCTGCACGCCGAGGATCCGTATGGCACCCCGCCCTACGGCGGCCCCGGGCCATGGGCGCCCGCGCCGCCCGTACAGCGGCCGATGGCGACCCCCGCACAGGGCACGGTGCTTCCGCCGCAGCCCGGACCGCTGCCCCCGTACGGCGCCCCGGCCGCCCCGCAGCCCGCGATGCCGGCCGCGCCCTACCCGGGCCCGCCGCAGTCACCGCCGCCCGCAGCGCCGCCCGGCACGGCCGCCGAGGAGCGCTCGACGCAGGCACCGGGCGCCGATCAGCCGCACCCGGCCGGCGCGGCCGACACCGCCCATCCCCGGCCCGCCACCGAACCGGCCGCACCCCACCGGCCGGGACTCCAGAAGCCCGCCGCCCCGCAGCCCGCCCCCGGACCGGCCGCGGCCCCCCGGCCCACCGGCTTGCCGAGCACCCCCCTGGACCCCGCGGCCGGGCCGGGCGCCGGACCCGACACCTCACAGGAGGGCGCGGACGGCGCCTTCGTCCCCCACCCCGGCGACGGCGGCCCCCGCCCCGCCTCGGCGACCGCGCCCTACGCGGCCGGGCCGCCCCCGGGCACCGCCGGGCCCGGCGCCCCCGGCCCGGCCGCCGCCCCCGGGCACGCCCCCGCCCCCCACGGCGCCTGGCAGCAGTACGACCCCTGGAGCGCGCCGCTGCCGGGCGGCCCCGTCGCACCGCCGCCCGGCCGGCGCGGCCGGCGCGGGCCGCTGGTGGCCGGAGCGGTGGCACTCGCCCTGCTCGCGGGCGGCGTCGGCGGCGGCATCGGCGCCTATGTCGAGCGCTACGGCGGCATCAGCGACATCAAGCTTCCGCAGTCCGCGGCCGAGGAGGGGGACCGCAAGCCCGACAGCGTCGCCGGGATCGCGCAGACCGCGCTGCCCGGGGTGGTCACGCTCCACGTACGGGGCAGCGCCGAACAGGGGACGGGCACCGGCTTCGTCCTCGACCACCAAGGGCACATCCTCACCAACAACCATGTCGTCGAACCGGCCGGCAGCGGCGGCGAGATCTCGGTGACCTTCAGCGGCGGCCAGACGGCCAAGGCCAAGGTCGTCGGCCGGGACGGCGGCTATGACCTCGCCGTCGTCCAGGTGGAAGGCGTCGCGGGCCTGCGGCCGCTCACGCTCGGCAACTCCGACTCGGTGCGGGTCGGCGACCCGGTGGTGGCGATCGGCGCACCGTTCGACCTCGCCAACACCGTCACGGCCGGGATCATCAGCGCCAAGCAGCGCCCGATCACCGCGGGCGGCCAGAAGGGCGACGGCAGCGATGTGTCGTACGTGGACGCGCTGCAGACCGACGCCCCCATCAACCCGGGCAACTCCGGCGGCCCGCTGGTGGACGCCAAGGCGCGGGTGATCGGCATCAACAGCGCCATCCGCGCGGCCGACAACGGCAGCGGCCTGGATGGCGGCGGCAGCCAGGGCGGCAGCATAGGGCTGGGCTTTGCCATACCCATCAACCAGGCCAAGCGGGTGGCCGAGGAGCTGATCAACACCGGCCGGGCGACACACCCGGTGATCGGCGTCACGTTGGAGATGGAGTACGCCGGCGACGGGGCGCGGGTCAGCGGGCGCAGCAAGGACGGCAAGCAGCCGGTCACCCCGGGCGGCCCCGGCGCCAAGGCCGGGATCAAGGCCGGCGATGTGATCACCAAGGTGGACGGTGCCCCGGTGCACGGCGGTGAGGAGCTGATCGTCAAGATCCGCAGCCACCGACCCGGCGACACGCTGGTGCTGACCCTCCAAAGGGGCGGCAAGGAGAAGTCCGTACGGCTCAGCCTGGGATCCTCCAGTACGGGCTGATCGTTTGCATGGTGTTGGTACGGGCGACTCCCGCCCGACGTACGGGGCCAGGTACCGTGATAGTCGGCCTGGCCCCTAGGCCACCGAAGGCCGCGGATAACCCAAGGAGCTGCAAGGTGTTCTTCGACATAGGACCCCTCGAGCTGGTGGCGCTCGTGATCCTTGCCGTGCTCATCTTCGGTCCGGACAAGCTCCCCAAGGTCATCCAGGACGTCATGTCCTTCGTCCGCAAGGTCCGGGCGTTCTCGGACAGCGCCAAGGAAGACATCCGCAGTGAGCTGGGGCCGGAGTTCAAGGACTTCGAGTTCGAGGACCTCAAGCCCAAGAACTTCGTGCGCAAGCACGTCCTGGAGAAGGACGAGTACGGCCTCAAGGACCTTCAGGAGATCCGTAACGGCTTCGACCTGAAGAAGGAGATGGCCGAGGTCACCGACGCCGTCCACGGCCACGACAGCGCCTCCTCCGCCGCGCCCTCGAACGGCTCGGGCCCGAGCCTGTCCAAGGAGTCCCCGGACGCCTCAGCCGGGCGCCCCGACCTGGTCAAGAGGACCGCTCAGCCGGACGAGCGTCCGCCGTTCGACGCCGACGCCACCTGACACACACCGGTATGACTGTCTGCGTGGACGCCTATGGCTATGCTCCGGGTGTCCGGGGTTCGGTCGCCTGAGGGGGGCGGGCCGCCCACGACGCAGGGCAACAAGGAGGCTCCGCGCAGATGGAGACGACCAGTCCGTCAGCGAGACATGAGGCCGGCGCCGGCCGGAAGGTCGACGGCTATCTGCTGGCCGCGTTCCCGTGGTACGGCCTCGACGAGGCGTTCACCGGCCCGCGCTGGCTGATGCAGGTCGGCGCGGCCGCGGACGGCACCGTCGAGCACGGCGCCACCGGGCACGGTGAGGAGCCCACCATCAAGGTGGAACCGCCGCAGGACGAGCGGTTCGCGGTCGTGGTGACGGTCGCCAGCCGCCCCGTGCGGCGCAGCGGTGACGGGACCGGCGTCCTGGAGGCGACCTCGGTCTCGACGGCCGCCTGGCTCGCCGGGTCGGGGCTGCTCGCGCAGACCTGGCCGACCCAGATTGACCGGACGCTGCGCCAGGACTGGCTGGACCAGCAGACGATGCTCGCCTGGGAGCTGGCCGACGACCTCGGCGGCGGGAGCTGGAGCGAGCTGATGCTGCCGGTGGACGGGGTGCCCACATCCTTCGCCTACCGCGAGTCCGAGTACGGCTGGGTGCTGGCCGGCTCGGCGAGCGAGGGTTCCGAGGACGTGCACATCGGCGCCTACGGGCGCGGGATGAGCGCGTACGGGCTGGGCTTCTCGGTGATCAAGGACCTGTCCGCGTACGAGGGCTGACCAGCCACGCACGAGGGCTTGTCGGAGGGCCGGACGGCCCGGCGCCGGACGGCCCGGTGCAACAGCGAGAGGGGCGGCCCCGTGTGGGCCCGCCCCTTTCCGCGTCATCCGCGTCATCCGCGTGCCAGGTGCTGCGCCCTGTGCGGTCGCAGCACCTGTCGCCGTCTTCAGAACTTGTTGCGCGGGGTGATTCCCAGCGACATACCGGACAGACCCCGCTGCCGGTCGCCCAGCTTGCCCGCGATCGACCGGATCGCCGAGCCGGCGGGGGAGTCGGGGTCGGTCAGCACGACCGGCTTGCCCTCGTCGCCGCCCTCGCGCAGCCGGACATCGATCGGGATGGCGCCGAGCACCGGCACCTGCGTGCCCGTCGTCCGCGTCAGGCCCTCGGCGACCCGCTCGCCGCCGCCGGTGCCGAAGACATCGACCATTTCGTCGCAGTGCGGGCAGGGCAGCCCGGACATGTTCTCGACCACGCCGACGATCTTCTGGTGGGTCTGCACGGCGATCGAACCGGCCCGCTCGGCGACCTCGGCGGCGGCCTGCTGCGGGGTGGTGACCACCAGGATCTCGGCGTTCGGCACCAGCTGCGCCACCGAGATCGCGATATCGCCGGTGCCCGGGGGCAGGTCCAGCAGCAGAACGTCCAGATCGCCCCAGTAGACGTCGGCGAGGAACTGCTGCAGCGCGCGGTGCAGCATCGGGCCGCGCCAGACGACGGGGGCGTTGCCCGGGGTGAACATGCCGATCGAGATGACCTTCACGCCGTTCGCCGACGGCGGCATGATCATGTTCTCGACCTGAGTGGGCTTGCCGTCGACACCGAGCATCCGGGGCACCGAGTGGCCGTAGATGTCGGCGTCCACGACACCGACCTTCAGGCCGTCCGCCGCCATCGCCGCGGCGAGGTTGACCGTCACCGACGACTTGCCGACGCCGCCCTTGCCGGAGGCGACCGCGTAGACCCGGGTCAGCGAACCGGGCTGGGCGAAGGGCACCTCACGCTCCGCGGTGCCGCCGCGCAGCGAGGTCGCCAGTTCCTTGCGCTGCTCGTCGCTCATCACATCGAGCTCGACGGCGACGCTGGTGACGCCGTCGACCTGCGCGACGGCGTCGCGCACGCTGTTCGTGATCGTCTCGCGCATCGGGCAGCCGGAGACGGTGAGATAGACCACGACCGCCACCGCGCCGTCCGCCGCGATGTCCACCGATTTGACCATCCCCAGCTCGGTGATGGGGCGGTGGATCTCGGGGTCGTTGACCGTCGCGAGCGCTGCGCGGACCGCGTCCTCGCTCGGAACGGCGCCTGATGGGGGTACCACCCGGACGGAGTCTGGGGGAGTGTCGGTAGCCATGTCCCGATGGTACGGCGCGTGAGGGTGCCTCCGGAAAGCCCGTCAGCGGTCGCGTTCATCACTCTCGGCGTCAGCGGGCTGCCGCAGCTCCAGATCCCTGAGCATGTCCTGGAGCTCGGAGCGGATCCAGTCGCGGGTGGCGACCTCGCCGAGACCCAGCCGCAGTGCCGCGATCTCCCGGGTCAGATACTCGGTGTCGGCGATGGAGCGCTCGTTCTGCTTGCGGTCCTGCTCGTGGGTGACCCGGTCGCGGTCGTCCTGGCGGTTCTGCGCCAGCAGGATCAGCGGCGCGGCGTAGGACGCCTGGAGTGACAGTGCCAGCGTCAGAAAGATGAACGGGTACTCGTCGAACCGCACGCTGCTGGGCGCGGTGGTGTTCCAGATGACCCACAGAATGATGGTGACCGTCATCCAGACGATGAAGCGGCCGGTCCCCAGGAAGCGGGCGATCTTCTCCGAGAGCCGTCCGAAGGCCTCCGGGTCGTACTCGGGCAGGAACGTACGGCGGGGCGCCCGCGGCTGGTCGAGGCGGACCCGCGGGCGGTCCGGGGCGCCCCGGCGCAGCGCGGAGGCGCCGTTCGCCCGCGGCCGTTCCCTGCCGCCGTCCCGTTCCTCAGCGCCCATGCGCGGCCTTCCCGAGGCTGCCGTTGCCGGTCAGACCGGCCGCCGCGGTGCCGTGCAGCCCGTCCTCCCGCCAGTCGTCCGGCAGCAGATGGTCCAGCACGTCGTCGACCGTGACCGCGCCCAGAAGGGCCCCGCTCTCGTCCACGACCGGCGCGGCGACCATGTTGTACGCGGCCAGATAGCTGGTCACCTCCGGCAGCGGGGTGCCCGGCGGCAGGGCGGGCAGATCGGTGTCGGCGATCGAGCTGACGAGGGTGAACGGCGGGTCGCGCAGCAGCCGTTGGAAGTGCACCAGGCCCAGGTACTTGCCGGTGGGGGTCTCGTCCGGGGGCCGGCAGACATAGACCTGGGCGGCCAGGGCGGGGGAGAGGTCCGGGTCGCGGACCCGGGCCAGCGCGTCCGCGACGGTCGCGTCCGGCCGCAGCACGATCGGCTCGGTGGTCATCAGCCCGCCCGCGGTCCGCTCCTCGTACGACATCAGCCGCCGTACGTCCGCGGCCTCCTCCGGCCGCATCAGCGTCAGCAGCCGCTCCTTCTCCTCCTCCGGCAGCTCGGAGAGCAGATCGGCGGCGTCGTCCGGGTCCATCGCCTCCAGCACGTCGGCGGCCCGCTCGTCCTTCAGCTTGCCGAGGATCTCCACCTGGTCGTCCTCCGGCAGCTCCTCCAGGACGTCGGCGAGCCGGTCGTCGTCGAGCGCCGCGGCGACCTCGGCGCGCCGCTTGGGGGAGAGGTGGTGCAGCACCCCGGCCAGGTCGGCGGGCCGCAGCTGTTCGAAGGTGGCGAGCAGGCTCTCCGCGCCCTGCCCGTGCTCCTCCAGCGAGAAGCCGGTCACCGCCGACCACTCCACGGTCAGCGCCTCGCCCTTGCGGCGCAGCGCCCCGCCCTTCCCCTTCCGGACGAAGACCTTGTCGATCTCCCAGTCGCGGCGGGCCGGCAGCTGGGTGATGCCGATGTCGAGGACGGTGACCTCCTCACCGGTCTCCACCAGCCGCACCCGCCGGTCGAGCAGCTCGCCGAGGACCAGCGTCTCGGTCGCCCGCTGTTCGAAGCGCCGCATGTTGACCACGCCGGTGATCACGATCTGGCCGGAGTCCACGCCGGTCACCCGCGTCATGGGGACGAAGATCCGGCGCCGGCTGATCACCTCGACGACCACGCCGAGCAGCCGCGGCGGGCGGTCGCCGACCCGGAGCAGCGCGACGAGGTCCCGCAGCCGTCCGACCTGGTCGCCGTTGGGGTCGAAAACGGCGCTGCCGGCGAGATGGGAGACGAAGACCCGGGGAGTCACGACTGCCATGCAGAGCGCCGCCCTTCTCCCGTTCGGCCCGAAATAAGGCATTGATCCGGGTTCAGGCTAACGCGCCCGGGTCCGCGCCGCCCCGGTGGAAGAGGCCGTAGGGTGACCGCCACGCACCCGCCGAAGACCCGGCGCTGCCCAGGTACGCTGCCGTACTGCTGTCGAGGTCACCCGCATCAGGAGGCAGAGCCGACGTGAGCGCAATCCCCCCGGGGGCCGGCCCCCGACCCCTGCCCGGAACCCGTCGTACGGGACGGGCTGCGCTCGTGGGGGCGGTCTGCGCGGCACTGACCGTGGCGCTGGCCGGCTGCGGCGAGGAGGCCGACCCGGACGCCGGCACCAATGGCGTGGGCAAGCTGCCGGCCGCGAAGATCGAGTCCAGGGCGCAGGCCGCGGCCCAGCGCGCCGATACGGTGCACCTCTCCGGCAATGTCGTCAGCCAGGGCCGCACCTACAAGCTCGACATGAGCCTGGCGAAGGACGGCGCCAAGGGCGAGCTGACCACGAAGGCGGCCGCCTTCCAGCTGCTGCGGGTCGGCGAGGAGCTCTATCTGAAGGCGGACGCGGCCTTCTGGGCCGGTGAGAAGAGCGGCAGGTCGGGCACGCCCGACCAGGCGGCGGCGAACAAGCTCGGCGGCAAATACGTCAAGGTGCCCGCCAAGGACCCCGTCTACAAGCGCTTCAGCGGCTTCACGGACAAGGACACCCTGCTCGCCGGTCTGCTCGGGCTGCACGGCAAGCTGACCGCCGGTGACCGCGACGACCTCGACGGGGTCCGCACCATCCGGCTCACCGCCGCCGCGGGCTCCGGCGGCACCCTGGACGTCTCGCTGGAGGGCACGCCCTACCCGCTGCGGCTGCAGCGGGCCGGCGGCGCGGGCGTGGTGCGGCTCGCCGACTGGGGCAAGAGCGTGGACCTCAAGGCCCCGCCCAAGGACCAGGTCGTGGACTACGGCACCCGGATCTCCGGCGGAGGCCGGTAACGGGGCACGGCCGCGCGCCGGGCCCGCCAGTCGCACCGGACCGCGCGCCGGGCCCGCCGCCGCACCGGACCGCGCGCCGGCGCGCCCTGGGCCACGGCGCAGGGCCGGACGGCCCGGGGCTCAGCCCTTGCGTCCCCGCCGCAGCAGCTTCGGCAGTGCGGCCGGGACGGGCCGCCGGGTGGTCGCGGAGGTCGCCAGGGGAGGCGCGGCGTGCGACTCCTCCGGCATCCGGCCGGGGCGCTGTGCGGCGTCCCCGGTCGGCTCCAGCCGCAGTACCCGGCACTCGCGCGCCCAGCGCTCCGTGAGGGTGTCCGCGTCCGGTGCGTTGAGCCGCTTGCCCTTGAGCTCGCCGACCGCGGCCCGCCAGGCCTCGCTCTCCGGCGCCAGCTCGACGACCTCGGCCTGCCAGGCGACCAGCCGGCCGCCCTTGTCCTTGCTGCGGACGGTGACCGTCGCCGTCCCGCCGTCGGTCAGCCCGAGGTCGGCCAGCGGCTGCTCGCCGGCGCCGTCCCCGACGAGGCAGGCGGCTCCGTCGAGCCACAGATGCCACAGCGCACGGGACGGGCCCACCGTCCCCCGTACCCAGATGAGGCCGGACTTCTTCGTGGCCTCTTCGATGAGCGCCCGATCCTGCAGGGCCTGCGACACGGTCTCCGTCATACGGCTCAGCCTAATCTCCCCGGCCGTGGGCGACCGGGGCCGCCCAGGCGCTGAGATACGCGGACCCGCAGGCCACACCGGCGGGCGGCACCGGGCGGCGCTGCGGGCGGGTGCCAGGGACCAGGGTCACAGCCATCCGTTGCGCTTGAACCCGCGGTGGATGCCGAAGCAGATGGCGACCGTCGTCAGCAGCACGGCCGGATAGCCGAACTTCCAGTGGAGCTCCGGCATGTAGTCGAAGTTCATGCCGTAGATCCCGGCGATCATCGTGGGCACGGCGAAGATCGCCGCCCATGCCGTGATCTTGCGCATGTCCTCGTTCTGCGCGACGGCGGCCTGCGCGAGGTTGGCCTGCAGGATGGAGTTGAGCAGATCGTCGAAGGACAGCACCTGCTCATTGACCCGCGCCAAGTGGTCGGCGACGTCCCGGAAGTACTTCTGGATGTCGGAGTCCACCAGCCGCATCGGACGCTCGCTCAGCAGCTGCATCGGCCGCAGCAGCGGCGACACCGCCCGCTTGAACTCCAGTACCTCACGCTTGAGTTGGTAGATCCGCCCGGCGTCGCCGCCCTTGGGGGAGCCCTTGCTGCTGACACCCTTGCCGTTCGAGCCGGAGCTGAAGACGTCGATCTCCACCTCGTCGATGTCGTCCTGCACCGCCCCGGCCACCGCCATGTAGCCGTCGACGACCTGGTCGGCGATGGCGTGCAGCACCGCGGACGGCCCCTTGGCCAGCAGCTCCGGGTCGTCCTGCAGCCGGTGCCGCAGCGCGCGCAGCGAGCCCTGGCCGCCGTGCCGCACCGTCACGATGAAGTCCCGGCCGGTGAAGCACATCACCTCGCCGGTCTCCACGACCTCGCTGGTCGCGGTCAGCTCGGTGTGCTCCACGTAGTGGACCGTCTTGAAGACGGTGAACAGGGTCTCGTCGTAGCGCTCCAGCTTGGGCCGCTGGTGGGCGTGCACGGCGTCCTCGACGGCGAGCGGGTGCAGCCCGAACTCCTGGGCGATACCGGCGAATTCGGCCTCGGTCGGCTCATGCAGCCCGATCCAGGCGAAGCCGCCCCCGGCCCGGACACCGGCCATCGCCTCGGCCGGGGTGACGTGCTCGCTCACCCGGCGGCCCTCGCGGTAGACACCGCAGTCGACGATGGCGCTGTTCACACAGGCCGGGGCGGATTCATAGCGGTACGGAGAGTCGTCGCGACGCCGGGACGGACGGACGGCGGCGCGCAGGTCGCGGATCATCGACATGGCAGGCTCCTTCACGGGCCGGCCGTCAGCGCGGGCGCGGGGGGCAACGCTGCCCGGAACGTGGACGTACGAGGCGTCATCGGCCGTACGTCCGCAAAGCGGGCGGCGCTCCGTGCGGGGGCACTGACGGCAGTTCGCAGAAAACACGGAACAAAGAGTCGAAGGCGCTCTTCCGTCATCTACTTCCGGCGCAAAGGTGCTTCCCTGGTTTCACCGCTGAGCGGCGGGGTACGGAAGCTCTCGGATCAGGAGATTCGCTGCGCGAGGGGGATGACAGGAGAACTATCGGTACTGCACGGTCGACTCGGATCCACCGCAGCCCCACCTCCTCCGGCCGGTCCCCGTTGGGGGACGACGTCATTCCCTGACCAGACGGCAAGGCTATCAGCCGCCTGAAGCGTTACGGTGCCGCTTTGCCCGTTCAATACGAAGAACGGGGACGCCGCACAGCAGCTCGACGAGGGGTGACGGCCGGTCGAGTGGCCGGCCGTATGCTCGCGCCATGTCTGACGTTCTTGAGCTGGTCGAGGCCCGGTTGCGGACAACCCTGGGCGAGCCGGATGCGCGCGCCGCCGTCACCTTTCTCGGGACCGACCGTATCGAGGTCCTCCGCTTCGTGGACAGCGGGGTGGTCCGTTACGCCACGCTCGGGATGTCCGCGCAGCCCATGGCCGACCCCACTGCCGTACTCGCGGATCCCCTGCGCGGTCCGCGCGCCGAGCTCGTGCTGTCCGTACGGGGCGGCCGCGCCGACACCGACAAGGCGCTCCGGCCGCTCGCCGTGCTCGCCGCGTCCCCGCAGGTCGAGGGGGTGGTCGTGGCGCCCGGCGCCTCGCTGGACGTGGGGGAACCGCTGTGGCCGGGCGCGGCCTTCACCTCGGTGCTGGTCGCGTCGCCCGGTGGTCTCGTCGAGGACCTCGAACTGGACGAGCCGATGGAGCCGGTCCGTTTTCTGCCGCTGCTGCCGATGACGCCCAATGAGGCGGCCTGGAAGCGGGTGCACGGCGCCGAGGCCCTGGAGAAGCGCTGGCTGGAGCACGGCACGGACCTGCGTGATCCGCTGCGCACGGGCGTGCCGCTCGACTGACCCGCGAGCCGCGGGTACCGGTGCGCCCCGCCGGCCCTCCGGGGAGAGGGCGGACGGGGCGTCAGTTTCCTTGCGGGGGCGGGCGTGGCGGCCCGGTGCGCCTCACCGGGCGAAGGCCGTGACCCCGTCCTCCGTCGCATGCTGCGGCGCCTGCTCCGCGGCCTCGGTGGTCAGCGCCCGGCGCCGGACGGCGACAATGCCGGCGCCGATCACCGCCGCGCCGGCCGCGACCACGAAGGGGAGGTGGACATCGGTCCACTCCTCGATCTTGGGCGCGAGGAACGGCGCGGCCGCCGCCGCGAACCAGCGCACGAAGTTGTAGCCGGCGCTCGCCACCGGGCGCGGCGCGTCCGAGACGCTCAGCGCCAGTTCCGTGAAGACCGTGTTGTTCAGGCCGATGAAGGCGCCGGACAGGACGGTGCAGACGAGGGCGGTGGTGTGGTCGCCGTAGCCCAGCACGATCAGGTCGGCGGCGAGCAGCAGCAGTGCGGCGCACAGCACCTTCAGCGAGCCGAAGCGGTGCTGCAGCCGGGGCGCCACGATCACCGAGAACACCGCGAGCAGCACCCCCCAGGCGAAGAAGGCGCCGCCCGACTTGTAGGGGGACATGTTCAGCACGAACGGAGTGAAGGCCAGCACCGTGAAGAACGCGTAGTTGTAGAAGAACGCGGAGACGGCGGTGGCGGCCAGCCCGCCGTGGCCGAGCGCCTTGACCGGGGCGAGGAGCGAGGTCCGGGCGGCCGGCTTCGGCTGCTCCTTGAGGAAGGCCGTGATGGCGAGGAAACCGACGGCCATCAGGACGGCGGTCCCGAAGAACGGGTACCGCCACTTCATGTCACCGAGGACCGCGCCCAGCAGCGGGCCGCAGGCCATGCCGAGCCCCAGCGCGGACTCGTACAGCAGGATCGCCGCGCTGCTCCCGCCGGCCGCCGCGCCCACGATGACCGCCAGCGACGTGGAGACGAACAGGGCGTTGCCGAGGCCCCAGCCCGCCCGGAAGCCGACCAGTTCGCCGACCGACCCCGACATACCGGAGAGCGCCGCGAAGACCACCACCAGCGCCAGTCCGGCCAGCAGCGTCTTACGGCCGCCGATGCGGCTGGAGACGAAGCCGGTGACCAGCATCGCGACGGCGGTGATCAGGAAGTAGGAGGTGAAGAGGAGGGAGACCTGGCTGTTGGAGGCGTGCAGGCCCCGGGCGATCGAGGGGAGGATCGGGTCGACGAGGCCGATGCCCATGAAGGCGACGACCGAGGCGCCCGCCGTGGCCCAGACGGCCTTCGGCTGGCGGAGCAGGGAGGTGCCGCCCTCCTCGAACGGATCGTCCGCGCCGCCGTGGCCGCCGTTCTTCGTGCCGCTCATGCTGCGGTTCCCCTTCCTGTTGCCGGTTGCGTACCCCTGGTCCGCGGCGGCTCTGTGTGACCGCCGAGATCGTTGACGTTTACACACAATAAGTTAGGCGACCTAAAGAATGCAAGCTGCAACTAGTTCTTCGGCGGGATGGGCCCGCCGGGGGCAGCAGTCAATTGCGCGGCGGCGTAAGTGATTCGGGGCACACCGGTCGGGTGATCGTCCTTGACGCGGCGGCGGGGCTGGAGGACCGTGGGTCCCTATGAGGGGCGAACCCAGTTGCCCGAAGTGCGGAGGCCGGGTAAGGGCGCCCGGTCTCTTCTCCGACACCTGGCAGTGCGCCCTGCACGGCACCGTGCATCCGCTCCAGCCGGTCGTCCCGCCGAGCGTCGAGGCGCTCGGCGTTGTCGTGCACCGCGCACAGGTGCCCGTATGGATGCCCTGGCCGCTGCCGGTCGGCTGGCTGTTCACCGGGGTGGCCTGTGCGGGCGACGACCGCAGCGGCGGCCGGGCGACCGCGGTGGCCTGCACGGGTCCCGGACCGCTCGGCGGCCCCGGCGAACTGCTGCTGATCGCCGAGGAGCTGGGCGTCGGACTCGGCGCGCGCTACGCCGGCATCGACGGCCCCGACCCCGGCCGCCACATCTGCGTTGACAAGCACCCGCACGCCAAGGTGCTCGCCGCCGGCCGCCCGACCCCGCTGTGGCACGTCGACGACGCGCCCCCGGACCGCGCGGTCTTCGCGGGCGAGGCGCGCGGACTGTGGATCTGGGCGATCGCCTGGCCCGAGCAGTCCGGCCTGATGATGTACGACGAGCTGGTGCTGACCGATCTGCGCGAGGCCGGCGCCGAGGTGGATCTGCTGCCGTGCGGGGCGCTGTCGCCGCGGATTCTGAGCTGACCGCTGACCGCTGACCGCTGACCGCTGACCGCTGACCGCTGACCGCTGACCGCTGACCGCTGACCGCCGTGCGCCGTGCGCCTGGGCGGGGCCGCTGTGCCGTCCGGGGGCGGTGCCGTCCGGCGGGGGGCCGGTGCCATCCGGCCGCCCGGTATCCTTCTGAGGTCCCCTTACGGTGTACCTACGCCCGGCGTTTCCCGGGCCCCGTCCCCGTCCGTCCCGCAGCAGTCTGGAGTCCGCGTCGTGCGTATCGATCTGCACACCCACTCCACGGCCTCCGACGGTACGGACACCCCCACCGAGCTGGTGCGCAATGCCGCGGCCGCCGGTCTGGACGTCGTCGCGCTGACCGACCACGACACCGTCGGCGGCCACGCCGAGGCGCGGGCGGCGCTGCCCGGGGGACTGGCGCTGATCACCGGCGCCGAACTCTCCTGCCGGATCGACGGGGTGAGCCTCCATATGCTCGCCTACCTCTTCGACCCCGAGGAGCCGGAGCTCGCCCGCGAGCGGGAGCTGGTGCGCGACGACCGGGTGCCGCGGGCCCAGGGCATGGTTGCCAAGCTGCAGGACCTCGGTGTGCCCGTCACCTGGGAGCAGGTCGCCCGGATCGCCGGGGACGGCGCCGTGGGGCGCCCGCACATCGCCACCGCCCTCGTCGACCTCGGCGTGGTCCCCACCGTCTCCGACGCCTTCACGTCCGAGTGGCTCGCCAACGACGGCCGGGCGTACGTGCAGAAGCACGAACTCGATCCGTTCGACGCGATCCGGCTGGTCAAGGCGGCGGGCGGGGTCACCGTCTTCGCGCATCCGCTGGCCGTCAAGCGCGGCCTCTGTGTACCGGAGAGCGTGATAGCCGAACTCGCCACGGCCGGCCTCGACGGCATCGAGGTCGACCACATGGACCACGATGCCCCGACCCGCGCGCGGTTGCGCGGAATGGCCGCCGAGCTCGGCCTGCTGACCACCGGCTCCAGCGACTACCACGGCAGCCGCAAGACCTGCCGCCTCGGCGAATACACCACCGACCCCGAGATCTACGGCGAGATCGTGCGCCGCGCGACCGGCGCCTTCCCCGTTCCCGGCACCGGCGGCTGAGCCCGCCGCGGCCGGCTGCCGCACCGCGCGCCCCGGTCCGCAGGACCGTCTCCCACCGGGCTGTATCCGTCCGGGCGATGCGCAGGCTCGTGCCCGCCCGCCGTCCCGTCTCCACCACCCCCTCCCGCTCTCTTCCTACGGGCCCGCGCCCGCTGCGCCGGTCCGTGGCTCGTCCCGTACCACCTCTCACAAGGCCTTCACCGTGTTCGACGTCGCCGTCTTCAGTACGCTCTTTGTCACCCTCTTCGTGATCATGGACCCGCCGGGGATCACCCCGATCTTCCTGGCCCTGACCTCCGGCCGGCCGGCCAAGGTGCAGCGCCGGATGGCCTGGCAGGCGGCCGCCGTCGCCTTCTGTGTCATCGCCCTCTTCGGCCTCTTCGGCCGGCAGATCCTGGGGCGGCTGCACATCTCCACGCCCGCGCTGATGATCGCGGGCGGTCTGCTGCTCCTGCTGGTCGCGCTGGATCTGCTGACCGGCAAGTCGGAGGAGCCGACCCAGACCAAGGACGTCAATGTGGCGCTGGTGCCGCTGGGGATGCCGCTGCTGGCCGGGCCCGGAGCGATCGTGTCGGTGATCCTCGCGGTGCAGCACGCACACGGCGTCGCCGCGCAGATCTCCGTCTGGGCGGCGATCGCGGCGATCCATGTGGTGCTGTATCTCGTGATGCGGTTCTCGCTGGTGATCATCCGGGTGATCAAGGACGGGGGAGTGGTCCTGGTCACGCGGCTGGCGGGCATGATGCTCTCCGCGCTCGCCGTGCAGCAGATCATCAACGGCGTTCTTCAGGTGATCCAGGCGGCGGCCTGACGCACTCGCGGCACACTGCCGCGGACAGCGCAGCGCCCCCGTACGACCTGTGCGTACGGGGGCGCTCGTGCGGTGCGGCCGATCGCGGTCGGCCGTCAGATGCGGTGCGTCGTCGGGCGGCGGAAACGTGTTAACGGACGGCGGTGTCGGCCGGGCGGATGTAGATGCGCTGGCCTATCGAGGCGGCCTGCTGCACGATCCGGTTGACGGAGGCGGCGTCCACGACGGTGCTGTCCACGGCGGTGCCGTCGACATCGTCCAGGCGCATGATCTCGAAGCGCATACGGCTTCTCCCTTCGTCTGATCCTCCTGCGGAGAACTCTTGGGCCGGAGCTGCCCGGCGTCACTGCCAGGCGCTCCGTACTGGTAGAACGTCCTGCCCAGTGCAATCATTCCCTACGCTAAAGAAAAATTTCGACGGTCTAAGTACGCCGGGACGAGAGCGGTTGTGCCCGCAGAGTGACCGCCCGGACAATGGGTCCCGTATGAATGACGTCCGGCCCACGGGCCCTACCGACCTCGCCGCGCTCGCCGCCGGAATCGAGCGCACCAATGAGCTGCTCACACGAGTGCTCGCCGAGGTCGCCACGACCCCGTCCACCCATGCGGCGTTCGTCGACGCGGGCTATGTGTACGCCGCAGCGGGCCGGCTGGTCGCCGGCACGGAGGACCGCAAGGCCTTCGACCTGGACGCGGAAGGGATCATCGAGGCGTTCATCGACAAGGCCCGGATGATCTTCCCGGACAGCCGGCTGCTGCGCGTCTACTGGTACGACGGCGCCCGCCGCCGCATCCACACCCAGGAGCAGCAGCGGATCGCCGAGCTGCCCGATGTGAAGGTCAGGCTCGGCAACCTCAACGCCAACAACCAGCAAAAGGGCGTCGACTCCCTGATCCGTTCGGACCTGGAGTCGCTGGCCCGGCACCGCGCGATCAGCGACGCGGTGCTGATCGGCGGCGACGAGGACCTGGTCTCCGCGGTGGAGGCGGCACAGGGCTACGGCGCACGGGTGCACCTGTGGGGCATCGAAGCCTCGGGCGGCCGCAATCAGGCCGAGCCGCTGCTGTGGGAGGTCGACAGTGCGCGCACCTTCGACCTGGAGTTCTGCAAGCCGTACGTCACCCGGCGGGCCGGTGTCGAATTCTCCGACCAGACGGTGGGCGAGGGGCCGGCGCCCAGCCGCGACGACGTGCGCTTCGTCGGCGCACAGGTCGCCGCCCAGTGGCTGTCGGAACGGGGCCGCGAGTGGGTGGCCGGGCTGCTCCCCGGTCACCCCTATCTGCCCGGCGCCGTCGACCAGGAACTCCTGACCACCTCGGAGGCGCTGCTGCGGCACTCCCTGCGCGGCCATGCCGATCTGCGCCGGGTCCTGCGCGACGGCTTCTGGGACCACGTCCAGGGGCAGTACTAGAGGGTGTCTCCCGGGTCTCCCCGGTCTCCGTGGTCTCCCCGGTCTCCGGGGTCTCCGTGGGCCGCAGCCCATCGGACAGACTCGGACGGCCGTTGGAGGCCGTCCCGGAGCGAGAAGGGCGCGGGGATCAGGCCCGTGCGAGCAGCTCCGTGAGGCGGTCGAAGAAGCCCGACCAGCCCGCCTCCGCCTGGCGGTACTGCTCGGAGGTGAGATTGCCGCCGAGCTGACGGAAGGCCATCTCCGTACGGTCCCCGAGGTCGGTCAGGGTGACCCGGACGATCTCGCCCTCGATGCCGTCCGGCGCGGAGGCGTCCTTGAGGGTGAACTCCAGCCGCTCCGGGGGCGCGACCTCACGGTAGACACCGGAGAACGGCAGCTCACCGCCGTCCGGAGTCTGCATCACCAGGCTCCAGAACCCGCCCGGCCGGGGGTCCATCGTCATCCGGTCGACCGGCACCGCCAGCTCCCCGCCGAACCAGTACGCGAAGTGCTCGGGCGTCGTCCACGCCTCGAAGACCAGCTCACGGCGGGCATCGAAGGCCCGGGTGAGCGCGATGCCGTGGGGGCCGCCTTCGGGATCGGCCGGGGGGTGCGCCGGATTCTCGGTCATGAGGGAGCCCTTCGTGCGAAGCCGGTGCGGACCGGACGCCGGTGCCGGTCCGCCTCCCTCGATGCTCGCCGAACCGCTCGGCGCTGTCCTGGCGACACCGCCCGCTCGGCCCACACTGCCCGGACCACACCGCTCGGCCCACAGTGCCCGGACCACAGTGCCCGGCCCACACCGCCCGGACCACACCGCCCGGCCCACAGTGCCCGGCCCTCACCGCCCGGCTCTCAGCCCACCCCGCTCCAGAACCCCGCCAGCGCCTCCGCCGTCTTCTCCGGGCGTTCGGCGTTGGGGGAGTGCTCGGCGCCCTCGATGACGGTGCGCCGGGCGGACAGCCGCTCGGCCATCGCATCCATCCACGACACCGGCCAGGCATAGTCGACGGCGCCGGAGACGACATGGGTGGCCAGCCCCGTACGGGCCAGCTCCGCCACCCGGTCCGGCTCCTCCAGCATCTGCCGGCCGGTCGCGATCAGCTGCTCGGGAACGGTGTTCAGCCAACGACGGTGCAGAAACGCGCCGACTTCCGGCGGCGTCGCCGCGTCCGCCGCCTCCGGGTGATCCAGTTCGCGCATCGCCCGCCAGACGCTCTCCATGTCGAGCGTGCCGAGCGCCTCGATCAGCATCCGTACCCGGGCCTGCTGGGACGCCTCGATGGCGGCGGGCCCGGAGCTCATCACGGTGAGCGAACGGAACGGGGCCGCATCCAGCAGCACGGCGGCCCGGGTGATCAGCCCGCCCAGGGAGTGCCCCAGCAGATGGACCGGGCCGCTGTCCGGCTCCCGTACGGCCTGCGCCTGAGCCAGCACATCGAGTGCCAACTCCCTTTGCGCATATGTTAGTTCGTCGCGTGGTCCGGGGGATTCGTGCTGCCCGCGCCCGTCCACCGCGACCGCCCGGAACCCGGCCGCGGCGAGCGGTGCCAGCAAGGCGAGGAAGTCCTCCTTGCTGCCGGTGAATCCGGGCACCAACAGGGCGGTCCCGATCGGCGCGGCCTCGGGCCGGGCGTCCAGCACGGCGAACGAGCCGCGCTCGGTGTCGAGTCGGTACGCACGGGCGCACGGGGGCAGTGTGAGGGTGGGCGGCCTGCTCATGAGGTGAGGTTATCCGGGCGGACGGCAGAGCGGGGCCGGGACGCCGACGACCCGGCACCCGCAGTGCGGGGCCGGGTCGTCGGTGCCGGAAAGGTCCGGCGTGGACCGGGAGGGTCAGCTCTCGGGCGTCGCCTCGGCCACGGGGGCCTTGGTGCGGGTGCGGCGGCGCACCGGCTTGGCCTCGGCGGCCTCCGCCGCGTCCGCGGCCGGCTTGGCAGCGGCGCTCTTCCGCGTCCGCTTCGGCTTGGCCGGAGCGTCCTCGGCGGCGGGGGCGTCCGCCGTGGCCTTCGCGGTCGCCGCGGCCTTCCGCGTGCGCTTGGGCTTGGCCGGTGCGGCCTCGGTGCCCTCGGCGGTGTCCACCGCGGCCTCGGCGGCCTTGGCGGCGGCGGTCTTCCGCGTCCGCTTCGGCTTGGCGGGAGCCTCCACAGCACCCTCGGCCGTGTCCACCGCGGCCTCGGCGGCCTTGGCGGCGGCAGTCTTACGGGTCCGCTTCGGCTTGGCCGGAGCCTCCACCACGGTGTCCGCGGCCTCGGCCACGGTCTCCGTCACCACTGCCGGCGCCGTCTCCGCGGCGGCCTTGGCGGCGCTACGGGTACGGCGGCGCGGCTTGGCCGGCGCCTCGGCGGGCTCCGTCACGGTCGCGGCCTCGGCGGCGAGCGCCGCGCCCTGCGCCGCCAGCGCCCTCGCGGCGACCTCGACGGTCTGGAAGCTCTCGGTCTCCACCGGACGGGCGACCCGGGTACGGCGGCGGCGCGGCTTGGCGGGCTCGGCCGGAGCCTCGGTCGCCACGGCGGCCGCCTCGGTCACCACGGCGGCGGTGTCCGCAGCCTCGGCGACCGGCGCCGGCGCGGCACCGGACTGGCTTGAGCGGGTCCGGCGACGCCGGCGCGGCTGCCGCGGTCCGGCGGCGTCCGTGGCCTCGGTGGCCTCGGCGGCAGCGGGCGAACCGGTCGCCTGCGCCTCGGCGTCGGCCTGGCCGTCCAGCGGAGTGCCGCCACGGGTACGGCGGCGCTGCCGCGGGGTACGGGTGCGCGGGGGGCGCTCCTCCTCGACGACGGCGCCCTTACGGGGACCACGGCCACGGCCGCCGGTCTCGCCCAGGTCCTCGACCTCTTCCGCGGCCAGCCCGGCCCGGGTGCGCTCGGCGCGCGGCAGCACGCCCTTGGTGCCCTCGGGGATGTTGAGCTGCGCGTACAGGTGCGCCGAGGTGGAGTAGGTCTCCTCCGGCTCGTCGAACGGCAGGTCCAGCGCCTTGTTGATCAGCTTCCAGCGCGGGATGTCGTCCCAGTCGACGAGGGTGACCGCGGTGCCCTTGGCGCCCGCCCGGCCGGTACGGCCGATGCGGTGCAGGTAGGTCTTCTCGTCCTCGGGCGACTGGTAGTTGATGACATGTGTCACACCCTCGACGTCGATACCGCGGGCGGCGACGTCGGTGCAGACCAGGACATCGACCTTGCCGTTGCGGAAGGCGCGCAGCGCCTGCTCACGGGCGCCCTGGCCGAGGTCGCCGTGCACCGCGCCGGAGGCGAAGCCACGGCGCGCGAGCTGGTCGGCGATATCGGCGGCGGTCCGCTTCGTACGGCAGAACACCATCGCCAGGCCCCGGCCCTCGGCCTGGAGGATGCGGGAGACCATCTCCGGCTTGTCCATGGAGTGCGCGCGGAAGACGTGCTGGGTGGTGTTGCGGACGGTCTGGCCCTCGTCGTCCGGCGCGGTGGCGCGGATGTGCGTGGGCTGCGACATGTAGCGCCGGGCCAGGGAGATGACCTGGCCGGGCATGGTCGCGGAGAACAGCATCGTCTGGCGCTTGGCCGGCAGCAGCTGGATGATCTTCTCGACGTCGGGCAGGAAGCCCAGGTCGAGCATCTCGTCGGCCTCGTCCAGCACCAGGCTCTTGACCTGCGAGAGGTTGAGCTTCTTCTGGCCTGCCAGGTCGAGCAGGCGGCCGGGGGTGCCGACGACGACGTCGACGCCCTTCTTCAGCGCCTCGACCTGCGGCTCGTAGGCACGGCCGCCGTAGATGGCCAGCACCCGGACATTGCGCACCTTGCCGGCGGTGAGCAGGTCATTGGTGACCTGCTGGCACAGCTCGCGGGTGGGCACGACCACCAGGGCCTGCGGGGCCTCGGTCAGCTGCTCGGGCCGGGAGCGGCCCGCCTCGACATCCGCGGGGACCGTGACGCGCTCAAGGAGCGGCAGGCCGAAGCCCAGGGTCTTACCCGTGCCGGTCTTGGCCTGGCCGATGACGTCGTTGCCGGAGAGGGCGACGGGGAGCGTCAGCTCCTGGATGGGAAAGGGGGAGATGATGCCGACGGCTTCCAGCGCCTCGGCCGTCTCGGGAAAAATCCCGAGGTCTCGAAATGTAGACAGAATCTTGCCTCTTCTGTGAGACGCGGCGTGAGGCGGCGAAGGGGGTCGTACCGCACCTTCGTACGGGTTCGTACGGGCCGGCCTGAGGCGGCCGGTGGGGCGGGACCACTGCCAACGCTCAGGCACTCCTGCCGCGAGCGGTGTCCCTCCTGCTGTGCGTATGTCTGCTACGCGCCGCAAAAGAGGGCGGTCGGTTTGGAGCCGATCGGGCCACCGACCGGGCATCCGCTTCGTGGAACGACCCACCGATACTCGGCAGGTCCAAATACCACTGTACCCCGGATATGGCGTGCCCATCCGAAGGCTTGTATGAGTGAGGAATACATCACGGCCCGGTCCGGCCCCCGAGCGCCGGCTACGACCGTCGTTCGTACGGGGGAACGGCAGTGGCTGACCAGGGCCTTCCCCGAACCGCCGAGCGGGCTATTGTGCCGGTCATGGGAACGCCTGACAACGCCGCGGCTGACGCGCAAGAACACACCGGGATCGCCGCCCAGAACTGGGCGCAGGCATCCGCCGACCCGCAGTACCGGGCTGCCGTGATCGATCTGCTCGGCGCGCTCGCTTACGGCGAGCTGTCCGCCTTCGAGCGCCTGGCGGAGGACGCCAAGCTCGCGCCGACGATGGACGACAAGGCCGAACTGGCCAAGATGGCCTCGGCCGAGTTCCACCACTTCGAGCGGCTGCGCGAGCGGCTCGCCCAGATCGAGGCGGAGCCGAACGAGGCGATGGAGCCGTTCGCCGCCGCCCTGGACGAGTTCCACCGCCAGACCGCGCCGTCGGACTGGCTGGAGGGCCTGGTCAAGGCCTATGTGGGCGACTCGATCGCCAGTGACTTCTACCGCGAGGTCGCGGCCCGGCTGGACTCCGACACCCGCGGTCTGGTGCTGGCCGTGCTGGACGACACCGGACACGCCTCGTTCGCCGTGGAGAAGGTGCGCGCGGCCATCGAGGCCGAGCCGCGGGTCGGCGGGCGGCTGGCGCTGTGGGCGCGCCGTCTGATGGGCGAGGCGCTCTCGCAGGCACAGCGGGTGGTCGCGGACCGCGATGCGCTCTCCACGATGCTGGTGGGCGGCGTGGCCGACGGCTTCGACCTGGCGGAGGTGGGCCGGATGTTCTCGCGGATCACCGAGGCGCACACCAAGCGGATGGCGGCGCTGGGGCTCGCGGCCTGACGTCCTGCGGGGTGCCGGGCGGCTCAGGCCGTCCGGTGCCCCTTCAGTGCCGGGGCCGGCCGGCGAAGGCGCCGGTGCGGCGGGCGTACCAGGACCGACAGCAGAGCCGCCCCCACGGCGACCGAGGCGACCATCACCTGGACGGGATACCCCGGACCGAGGATCGAGCGGGTCAGCACGGCACCGAGCAGCGCCGCGACCGGGCCCGTTGCCAGCGTGAGGGCGCGCGAGGGGAAACGGTCGGGCAGCCATCGCGTGGCGGCCAGAGCGATGGCAAAGCCGATGAGCAGGGCGCCGAGCGCTTCCCAGATCATGCTGTTCCCTCCCGCGTGACAACGCCGATCGGTCGAACAAATCGGTCGTAGGCGGTCGTACCCAAGGGGTACCGGCGGCAACCCTCCCGGCGCCGGTCCGCTGCCTGATCAGCCCAGCCGAACCGACTCGAACGGCCTGATCTGCGCAAACGCGGCTGCCCGGGGCCCGGAAACGGTGCGCGGCCGAGCCTGGAAGAGACACCGAAAAGCGGCGGCCCGGGGAGGAAGTCCCCGGGCCGCCGCCCCTGTCACTTGGCGGGCGCCACAGTCGGCGCCCCCTGCTCAGAGCGCGCCGAACCCGACCTTGCGGGCGGTCGGCTCGCCGATCTCCACATAGGCCAGCCGGTCCGCCGGGACCAGGACCTTACGACCGTGGTCGTCCACCAGGCTCAGCAGCTGTGACTTGCCGCCCAGCGCGTCGGACACAGCGCTCTCGACCTCTTCGGCAGACTGCCCGCTCTCCAGAATGATCTCGCGGGGCGCGTGCTGCACGCCGATCTTGACCTCCACGGCTTTTGTCCCTCCGACGGTCTGGGGGTCCCCAGCGTCAGCTGGGGGAGGATGCGCGGTCATCCGCGCCGTACGCAGCACACATTAGCCCGGTACGGGGATGCGCAGGACGCCATGGGCCACGCCCGCAGCGAACAGGGTCAGTGCGCGTCGCCGCCCTGCAGCGGGAAGCCGGCGATGCCCTTCCAGGCGAGCGACGTCAGCAGCTGCACCGCGGTGTCCCGCGGGACCTGGCTCTCCGAGGACAGCCAGTAGCGCGCCACCACCTGGGAGACCCCGCCCAGGCCCACGGCCAGCAGCATCGACTCGTCCTGCGACAGCCCGGTGTCCTCGGCGATCACGGCGCTTATGGCTTCGGCGCACTCCAGCGACACCTTGTCCACCCGCTCACGGACCGCCGGATCATTGGTGAGGTCCGACTCGAACACCAGCCGGAAGGCGCCGCCCGGGTCCTCCACGTACGCGAAGTAGGCGTCCATCGTCGCCGCGACCCGCTGCTTGTTGTCGGTCGTCGACGCCAGCGCCGCACGCACCGAGTGCAGCAGGGACTCGCAGTGCTGGTCGAGCAGGGCGAGGTAGAGGTCCAGCTTGCCCGGGAAGTGCTGGTAGAGCACCGGCTTGCTGACACCCGCCCGCTCGGCGATGTCGTCCATCGCGGCCGCGTGGTAGCCCTGCGCGACAAAAACTTCCTGGGCGGCGCCCAGAAGCTGGTTGCGCCGGGCTCGACGTGGCAGGCGTGTGCCCCGCGGGCGCGTCGCCTCGGTCTGCTCGATGGCGCTCACGCTGCCTCCCAGAAATTGTTCCGTACGCGGCCAGTACAAGGTGGTGCACCGCGCCCGCCATCGTACTTTTGGGTAACCCGGCTGTGCGCGGTCCGGGCCGAGAATTTATGCCCGGCCCCGATACCGGAAGCCGACATAACGCCCCAGGTCATCGGTATTCGTCTTCGTTGAGCTCCACGACACGGGCCTGTTCGGCGCGATCCGCCTCGTTCGCGGAGTCCGGGTCGACAGTGGTCAGCGGCTCGTCGCGGTGCGGGGTGACGTCGGCGTACTGCTCCGCCGTGTCCGCTTCCGGTGCCTCGACATCGAACTCGGTGGCGTCGCTCTCGTCCTCGAAAGTATCCGGATCTGTCGGGTCGACGCGCATGGTGGCTCCCTTTCTCGCGTGCTCGCTTCGACGGCTGGTGCCAGGCATGACAGCAGGGGCCGGGGCGGCTGCCCTCGACTACGAGCGTAGGAGAGTGGCCGCGGCAGCGCGATGCGGTGTGTGACCGCGGACACACGATCGGGGGCGTGATCGTCTCGTAACATCGACGCATGTCTTCGACCGAGTCGCCGGACACCGCGACCGCCGCCTTCCCGGTGCCCCCGGCCGGCCCCGGCCGGCACGGCGCGGCGGAGACGGTGCACACCGTGACCCTGCCGGGCCTGACGCTGACCGTACGGGCACCGGCCGGGCGGCCCGCGCCGCGGGACGGCGGGGAAGGCGCCGGCGCCGGGCGGGACCGCGAGCCCGCGCTCTACGTCCACGGCCTCGGCGGCTCCTCGCAGAACTGGTCGGACCTGATGCTGCTGCTCGCCGACCGGGTGGACGGTGAGGCGATCGACCTGCCCGGCTTCGGGCAGTCACCGCCGTCGGCCGACGGTAACTACTCCGTCTCCGCGCAGGCCCGCGCGGTCATTCGCTATCTCGACGCGGCCGGGCGCGGCCCCATGCACCTCATCGGCAACTCCATGGGCGGGGCCGCCGCCACCCGCGTGGCGGCCGTGCGCCCCGATCTCGTGCGCACCCTGACGCTGATCTCTCCGGCGCTGCCCGAGCTGCGACCGCAGCTGACGGCGGTGCCCACGGCGCTGCTCGCCGTGCCCGGCATCGCCGGACTCTTCGGCCGGCTCACCCATGACTGGACGCCCGAGCGCCGCACCCGTGAGGTGCTGGCGCTCTGTTACGGCGATCCCGGCCGGGTCAGCCCGGAAGGGTTCAACGCCGCGGTCGACGAATATGCGCGACGGCTCGAACTCCCTTATTTCTGGGAGGTGATGGAGCGCTCGGCGCGCGGTCTGGTGAACGCGTACACGCTCGGCGGACAACATAATTTGTGGCGACAGGCAGAGAGAGTGCTCGCCCCCACCCTTCTCGTCTACGGTGGGCGCGACCGCCTGGTCTCCTTCCGGATGGCGCGGCGGGCGGCCGCGGCGTTCCGCGGTTCGCGACTGCTGACGCTGCCGGAGGCGGGGCATGTGGCGATGATGGAGTACCCGGAGGCAGTGGCGCGGGCCGTCCGCGAGCTGTTCGACAGTGAAGTGACCGACGTGACCGCTGATGCGGGCAGGAGCTGACACACCCCGTGGGACGCCATAGCCGCCGAGCCCGGCCGGAAACCGCAACGGACACCCCGGAGACGGCCGGTCCGCCCGGTAACGGCCCCTCGGGGGGCACGTCAGCCGGACCGGGCCCGGGGCGCCGCAGACGCGAGCCGTTCGAGGGCGACGTGGTGCGCGGCGGGCATCCCGAACAGCGTGAGCCGGGCGGCGGCTGGGGCGAGTTCCCCGGGGCGCCGGCCTCCCCGGTGGCGCCCGGCCAGGGCGCGCCCCGGATTCCCCGGCCGCGCGCGGAGATGTTCGGCGGACCGCCCGTTGCCGCACAGGGCAGCGGGCCGGGGCCGCGGCGTGAGTATGTGGATGCCTTCGACGCCGGGCGGTTCCCGGGCGGCCCGGGAGGCGCGGGCGACCCGGACGACGATGTGTTCCGGGCCGGCGCGCCGCGGACCACGGGTCCGGCGGCCGGTGCGCACGGGTCCGGCGCGGACGGGGTGGCCCCCGGCGGCCGGTACACCGGCCGGTCGGTCGTCTACGACCGGAACGAGATCGACGAACTGGACCGGCAGGCCGAGTTCGGCACGGACGGCGCGGGGCCGGACGGCCCCGGGGGCCAGGACCCGGACGAGGGATACGACGCGGAGGAGTCGCGGCACGGCGCCAAGAAGGGCGGCAAGGGCCGGACGTTCACCGGCGCGGCGGCCGCGGCGGTGACCACCGTGCTCGCCGTGGTCATCGCGGGCCAGGTCGCCGAGCAGCGCAAGGAGGGCGGTGACCCGCAGCCGCGCAGCGGGAACGACCGTACCGACGGGGTCGACGACGAGGCCTCCAGGTCGCACAGCAGGCCCACCCAGGACGCCAAGCCCGCCAGTTACGACGAGAAGATGACCCAGGTCTTCCCGCTCGATGCGAAACTGACGGCCACCGGCCGGTTCAAGCCGGTCGGCGGTGACGCCAAGGCACCCGGCAAGGGCAAGGTGCTGCGCTATCGCGTCGATGTCGAGGAGGGGCTGCCGCTGGACGGCGAGCTGTTCGCCGAGGCGGTGCACAAGACCCTCAACGATGAGCGGAGTTGGGCACACGGCGGGAAGATGGCCTTCCAGCGGGTGGATTCCGGCGACGTCAATTTCGTGATCACGCTGGCGAGTCCGGGGACCACCGACACCTGGTGCGCCAAGTCCGGTCTGGACACCAGCCAGGACAAGGTCTCCTGTGACTCCGCGGCCACCGACCGGGTCATGATCAACGCCTACCGCTGGGCGCAGGGCGCTCAGACCTACGGCCACGACAAGATGCACGCCTACCGGCAGATGCTGATCAACCACGAGGTCGGCCACCGGCTCGGGCACAACCACGAGAGCTGCTCCCGGCAGGGTGCACTGGCCCCGGTGATGATGCAGCAGACGAAGTTCCTGACGACGGACGGGGCGACCTGCCGGCCCAACTCCTGGCCGTTCCCCACCCAGCGGTGAACGGCCCCGGCGAGCCACTGCCCGAAGGCACCGGCCTGCGCCGCGAGTCCGGCCGCCGGTGTCTCCCCGGCGGCCGTCCCGGTGTCCGGTCCGCAGGGCGTGGCGGAACGGCGGGCACTACGGGCGGTGGCCTGACGCTCACATAGCGCGAAGAAACGCCCTTTGGGGCGGAAAGTCACGTACGTTCACCCCTTCCGGTGGCGCGATGGACAACCGTCCACAGCGGCCCCCCGCCCGGTGGAAATATTTATACAAACAACGGGCGGGCGGGCGCGAAGATAAGCACACGGGAGAAATGCAAGTAGAA